>NZ_JBICXQ010000012.1:0-232095 GCF_043200375.1 Streptomyces sp. NPDC048434
GATGCGCTCACCGATGCCGGGTTCCTCGTACCACTCCATGGCCACCCCCGCGGGAAGGACGTGCCGACCACGCTACGCCCGCGCACGGCGGCCCCGCCCCCTACAACCCCCCGCCCCGCCCCACCGCCGCCGCCCGGACCCCCTCCGTCCGCACCCCGTCGTACGGGCCGAAGCCGCGGCCGGTGGTCAGGACGACCACGGAGGTCATGGCCGCCAGGGCGTAGGCCGTCGTGGCCAGCGACAGGGCGCCCTCGGGGGTCTCGAAGGAGCGGTTGAAGAAGTCCGTCACGGTCAGCCATACGACCGTCCGCACGGTCATGTACAGCTCCAGCACGGCGAACAGCAGGAGCGCGCCGCGCACTTCCCGCCGTCCTTGGAAGGCCAGTACTCCGAGGAGCAGGAGCACGAATACCGAGCCGATGGTGGTGAACTCGTGGGGCGCCGCCAGATCGAGGGTGCGGAGTACCGAACCGTCGACCACCCCGCGCAGATACTGCCCCGTGTCCACCTCGGGGGCCGTCAGAGCGCGGACGGTCCAGCCGATACGGGCCAGACACATCAGCAGGAACAGCACCCCGCAGATCCGGGACGAGCGGCGCCACCAGGCTTCCGGGTCGTCCACCCCCGGGGCGGTCGGGTGCCCGCCGCGCCGGCGCTCGGTGGCCGGGAACAGCGCGAACAGTACGACCAGCGCCACCACCAGCCCCAGACCGCGGGTGGCGAGCACCCAGCCGCCCAGTGAGTCGTTGCTGTACTGGTAGCGGTAGGCGGGGTCGAAGAGGCCCACGCCCTCCCGTAGGGAGACGGCGAGCAGGATGAATCCGGACAGCAGCGCCGCGGAGCGCGCCACCCGTCGCCGGGCCAGTGCCAGCCCTGCGATCACCAGGAACGCAAGGGCGAAGGCCCATTCGTAGGGGCCGAGAATCTGGGCCGTGGGGGAGTCGCCCGGGTTGAACAGGCCCTCCAGGAAGTCCCAGACGTTGCCGTCCCCTTGGGCGATGCCGTAGATCGTCCAGGCGATCAGTACGCCGGAGTAGAGGAGCAGGGACAGGGCCGTCGTCAGATAGGCGCCGCGGTGCTCCGCGGGGGCCCGGCCCGGGTCGGGGCCCGGACGGACATCCACCGTTCCACCGTCCTGCATCACCATGACCGACCCCCGATCCGCCTCTCGTAGCTGCCGTACCGGTCGTTCCCGTACGACAGCCTCACTGTGTCAAGGACGGTGGGAGAGCAGGTGGAGGTTCCACCCCGTGTGTCGTGTGGTCCGTGCGGGTCCCGGGTCGGGTTCCCGGTCCCGGACGATCAGCGCAGATGCCGGGCGGTGGCCGCGACGAAGTCCCGTATGCCCTGGCGGGTGGTGGCCCGCAGTTCGGTGAGGCTCTCCTGGTCGGGGGCCCAGTGCAGCTCGGTCGTGGCTGCCATCACCTGCTCGCTGCGGTCGAGTATCCCCGGGTCGTCGGTCACCATCTGGGCCCGGAACATGGCCTCTTGAGCGGCATAGCGGGTCTTGTACACCTCCTCGCGCAGCTCGGGGGAGTCCTCGTCGCAGCGGTCCTCCTCGTGGAGCACGAACCAGCGGTGGACGAGGACCCGCCGGTAGTCCAGCAGCGCCCCCGCGTAGGCGCAGTACGCATCGATACGTTCCTGCCGCAGCCGCTCCGCGCGGGCGAACTGCTCGCTGCGCTCGGTCGCCCGGCTCTGGAAGAAATGGGTGATGCCGGAACCCAGCAGGGTGCCGATGACGGCCACGACGCTTGCAACAACTGCCTCCATGCGGGCAGTGGATCACGGCGGCCCGGCCCGGCGTCAGGCATCCGCGACGTTGGCCGGTCCCCGAGGGGGCGCTCTTCCGGTGGAGGGCCGGTGCGGCAAGATGGGTGCATGGGGATCTTCGGGGGCGAGGGCCGACTGATCGGTGGCCGGTACCGCCTGGGAATACGGCTCGGCCGCGGCGGAATGGGCACGGTCTGGCGGGCCACCGATGAGCTGCTGGGCCGCCAAGTGGCAGTGAAAGAGTTGCATTTTGATGACGGCACGGCGGAGTCCGAGTCGCGGGTGCAGCGCGAGCGGGCGATGCGGGAGGCGCGGACGGTCGCCGGGATCAAGCACCCGAATGTGATCGTCGTGCATGACGTCGTCGAGCAGGACGGCCGGCCGTGGATCGTGATGGAGCTGGTGGAGGGCCCGTCGCTGGCCGACCGGCTGCAGAGCGGCGGACCGGTCGCGCCGCGCGAGGCCGCCCGGATCGGTATCGCACTGCTGGGCGCGCTGCGGGCCGCGCACACCCGCGGGGTGCTGCACCGCGACCTCAAGCCCGCCAACGTCCTGATGGAGTCGGGCACCGGCCGGGTCGTGCTCACCGACTTCGGTATCGCCCAGGTGCCCGGCGTCACGACGCTGACCGATGCCGGCGGCTTCGTCGGCTCGCCCGAATACACCGCGCCGGAGCGGATGTCCGGCCGCGGCACCGGCCCCGAGGCCGATCTCTGGTCGCTCGGGGTGCTGCTGTGCGCCGCGCTCAGCGGTGACTCGCCCTTCCGTCGCGACTCGTTGGGCGGTGTGCTGCATGCCGTCGTGTACGAGGAGATCGAACTCCCGGAGGCGGCACGGGCGTTGCACGCCGTCGTCGAGGGGCTGCTGGAGCGCGATCCGGAGCGCCGGCTGGGTGTCGCCGAGACGGAACGGCTGCTGCGTGGCTATCTGCAGTCGGGCCGCGCCCCGGAGCGCGGGCCGGGCGTCCACGGGCCCGGCCGCGGCCACGGGGGCGGCGGGGCCGCGGGCATCGCCGCCGAGGCCGTGGCGGGCGCGAGCGGACCGGCCGGACCCGGCCCCGGGGGGCCGCACGCCCCGCACCACTCCGAAGCCGACGTCCACGCCTCCCCGCACGACGGCCCCGGCGACGGCCTGCCCAGCGAACACCCGCCCAGCGAGGACCCCGTGGCCGCCGGTACGCCGCCCGCGGTCCCGTCCGCTCCGGGCCGCGCCCCCGCCGGAAGCGGCGCCGGGGGGCCGGGCGGGCGCGCGGGCGGCCGGGCCCCGGGCCTGCCGATCCGTGCGGCGCTCGACGACCGGGCGCTGGCCGCGGCCGCCCGCCCGCACACCGGCCGCCTCCGCACCGTCCTGCTGGTGACGCTCGCGGTGGTGGTGATCGGCGGCGTGGGCGCGGGCATCGCGGTCCTGCTGATGGACCGGAACGGGACCGACGACGGCACCGGCCGCCGGTCCCCGCAGGCCTCGGGAGCGGGATCGGCACGCAGCCCTCGCCCCGACAGTGCGAAGCCCAGCCTCACGGGCACCTCCTCGCCTTCGCCAGGGACCACCGGTTCACCAGGGACCACCGGCAAGGTCCCCGCCGGATACCGCCTCGTCCACGACCCGGCCGGCTTCGCGCTCGCCGTACCGGACGGCTTCACCCGCTCGTACGAGAACGACCGCGTCTACTACTCCTCCCAGGGCAGACGGTTCCGGATCGGCGTCCAGCTGCAGAAGCGGGTGCCGGACGGGCCGCTGGGGGCGATGCGTACGGCGGACGCGGAGGGGCCCGCCCACTACCCCGGCTACCGCCAGGGGCAGGTCGTCGAGACCACCCACAACGGGCTCCGGGCCGGGCGCTGGGAGTTCGTCTGGGACGGCGCTGCGCAGGACGGCGGCGCCCGGTACACCTACGACCTCAGCTGGGACGAGGGCGGCAGGATGATCGACGTGTGGATCTCCTCCCCGGTCGGCTCGCGCACCGAGGCCGCACGGCACTTCGACACCGCGCTCGACGCGTTCCGGCTGACCGGGTCCTGACCCCACGGCCCCCTGGTCGCACCAGACCAGCCCCCTTGCGGCCAGCGAACACTGGCACGATTGTGCGTAGGGCGTGAAAACTCATTACTCCCGGGTACACAAAGCGTCCTGGGAGGAATACGCTCGCCGACATGACGGACTCGCAGGACACCGGAACAGCAGCCTCCGCCCCCGCCGAGGCCCCCGAAGAGGCCCCGGCCGCGGTTTCCGCAGCCACCGCCCCCGCCGAGGCCCCCGCCGCGCCCACCGAAGGCAACCCGGTCGCCCCCGCCCCGGCGGGCGCCCGTACCGCCGCGGACGTGGTCACCCCCGAGGTCGCCGCGCGGCTCACCCGTGGTGTCGTCGGCAGCGGACGCACGGCCAACCACACCCCGTTCACCGGGGAGAAGCTGGCCGACCTGCCCGAGTCCACCCCCGAGGACGTCGCCACCGCCTTCGAGCGGGCCCGCGCCGCCCAGGAGCGCTGGGCCAAGGTCCCGGTCAAGCAGCGCGCCGCGGTCCTGCTCCGCTTCCACGACCTGGTGCTCAGCCGCCAGGCCGAGGTGCTCGACCTGATCCAGCTGGAGACCGGCAAGGCGCGGCTGCACGCCCATGAGGAGGTGCAGGCGGTCACCGTCACCGCCCGCCACTACGGCCGCAAGGCCCAGGCCTACCTCAAGCCCAAGGCGCGCACCGGTGTCGTACCGACCCTCACCAAGGTCACCGAACTCCGCCAGCCCCGCGGCGTCGTCGGGCAGATAGCCCCCTGGAACTACCCCTTCGAGCTGTCCGTGGGCGATGCCCTGCCGGCCTTCGTCGCGGGCAATGCCGTCGTCATGAAGCCCGACACGGAGACCGCGCTGACCGCGCTGTGGGCCCGTGAGCAGCTCATCGAGGCCGGGCTGCCGGAGGACGTCTGGCAGGTCGTGCTCGGCGAGGGCCCGGTCGTCGGCCCCGCCGTTGTCGAGCACGCCGACTACGTCTCCTTCACCGGCTCGACCCGTACGGGTCGCGAGGTCGCCCAGGGCGCCGCCGCCCGGCTGGTCGGCGTCTCGCTCGAACTCGGCGGCAAGAACGCCATGTTGGTGCTCCAGGACGCCGATGTGGAGAAGGCCGCCGCCGGCGCCGTCCGCGGCTGTTTCTCCTCGGCCGGCCAGCTGTGCATCTCCATCGAGCGGCTGTACGTCCACGAGTCCATCGCCGACGACTTCCTCCAGCGCTTCGCCGCCCGTACGAAGGCGATGCGGCTGGGCAACGCCCTCGCCTACGGGGCCGACATGGGCTCGCTGGTCGGCGAGCGCCAGCTGGAGACGGTCACCCGCCATGTCGAGGAGGCCGTCGCCAAGGGCGCCGAGCTGGTCGCCGGCGGCCGCCCCCGCCCCGACATCGGCCCGCTCTTCTACGAGCCGACCATCCTCGACGGCGTCCAGGCCCCGATGGCGGTCTGTGGCGAGGAGACCTTCGGCCCGGTCGTCTCGATCTACCGCTTCAGCGACGAGGACGAGGCGGTGGCCCTTGCCAACGCCACCCCGTACGGGCTGAATTCCAGCGTCTGGACGAAGGACGGCCGCCGCGGCCGTGCGGTCGCCGCCCGGCTGCGTACCGGCACCGTCAACGTCAACGAGTCCTACGCGGCCGGCTACGGCAGCGTGCAGGCGCCGATGGGCGGCATGGGGGACTCGGGCCTGGGCCGCCGGCACGGCTCCGAGGGCATCCTCAAGTACACCGAGGCGCAGACCGTCGCCCAGCAGCGTCTGATGCCGCTCGCGCCGTCCTTCGGGATGACCGATGAGAAGTACGCACAGTTCATGACCCGCAGCCTGCGCGCGATGAAGGCGTTCCGACTCCGCTAACAAATCAGCAGGGAGAGCCAGTGCCCCAGGAGAACTCTGCCCGAAATCAGGACCGGTACGGCGACCGGGACGCCCAGGACGGTGGCTACGACTACGACGTGCTCGTCGTCGGCTCCGGCTTCGGCGGCTCGGTCTCCGCGCTCCGGCTGACCGAGAAGGGCTATCGCGTCGGCGTCCTCGAAGCCGGCCGCCGCTTCACCCGGCAGACGCTGCCGAAGAACTCCTGGGACATCCGCAGCTATCTGTGGGCCCCGGCGCTCGGCTGCTACGGCATCCAGCGGGTGCATCTGCTCGGCAACGTCATGGTGCTCGCCGGCGCCGGCGTCGGCGGTGGGTCGCTCAACTACGCCAACACCCTCTACGTCCCGCCTAAGCAGTTCTTCGACGATCAGCAGTGGGCCCATATCACCGACTGGCACGCGGAGTTGGCGCCGTACTACGACCAGGCCCGGCGGATGCTCGGGGTGCGCCTCAACCCGACGATGACGCCCTCCGACGTCCACCTCAAGGAGACCGCGGAGAAGATGGGCGTCGGCGACTCCTTCCATCTCGCGCCGGTGGGCGTCTTCTTCGGGGACGGACGGGACGCCGTCAGCGGGGAGGAGACCGGGACGTCGAAGACCGCACCGGGCACCGAGGTCCCCGACCCGTACTTCGGGGGCAAGGGCCCGGCCCGTAAGGCGTGTACGGAGTGCGGGGAGTGCATGACCGGGTGCCGGCACGGCGCCAAGAACACCCTCAACGAGAACTATCTGCACCTCGCGGAGCAGGCTGGGGCCGTCATCCACCCCATGACCTCGGTCGTCACCGTCACCGACGACTCCCGCGGCGGTTTCGCCGTCGCCACCCTGCCCACCGACAACAAACGCACGGGCGGGGGCCGCACCTTCACCGCCCGCCGGGTCGTCATCGCGGCCGGTACGTACGGCACCCAGACCCTGCTGCACAAGATGAAGGACAGCGGGCTGCTCCCCGGCCTCTCCGCCCGGCTCGGCGAGCTGACCCGGACGAACTCCGAGGCCCTGGTGGGCGCACAGACCGACAACCGCCGCTACCGCAAGCGGCACGGCACCAAGGCCGACTTCACCCGCGGGGTCGCGATCACCTCGTCGATCCACCCCAACGCCAACACCCACATCGAGCCAGTCCGTTACGGCAAGGGCTCCAATGCGATGGGCGCCATGTCCATCCTCCAGGTACCCCTCGCCGGACGCGGCTCGCGCGCCGGCCGGTGGGCCGCGAACTGCCTACGGCACCCGCTGCTGCTGCTCCGGTCGCTCTCCAACCGCCGCTGGTCCGAGCGGACCATCATCGGCCTGGTGATGCAGTCGCTGGACAACTCCCTGACGACCTACCGCAAGCCGAGCGGCATCGGGAAGGGCCTGCTCACCGCCCGCCAGGGCCATGGCGCGCCGAACCCCGAGCAGATCCCCGAGGCGACCGAGGCCGCCACCCTGCTCGCACAGGAGATCAACGGCTTCGCGGGCAGCAATGTCGGCGAGCTGATGGGGACCCCACTGACCGCGCACTTCCTGGGCGGCTGCCCCATCGGCGAGGACGCCGATCACGGCGTCATCGACCCGTACCACCGCCTCTTCGGCTACCCGGGCATCTCGGTCGTCGACGGCGCCGCGGTCTCCGCCAACCTCGGCGTCAACCCGTCCCTGACCATCACCGCGCAGGCCGAGCGCGCGATGTCGCTGTGGCCCAACAAGGGCGAGCCGGACCCGCGCCCCGCCCAGGGCCGGGCCTACCGGCGGCTGGCGCCCGTCGAGCCGGTCCGCCCCACCGTCCCCCCGAAGGCGTTCGGCGCGCTGAACCTGCCGTTCCTGGCCGTCCCGCCGGTGCCGCCGAAGAAGTCCCTGACCTAGGGCGTTTCCGCAACGTCCCGCCCGGCCCGACGGGTCATGGCCGGGGCGCGGCACTGGCGACGGCTACGACGAAGGGCCGCACCGTCCCCGAGTGCGGCCCTTCTGCTCTGCCCTGCGCCGGCCGTTACGCGGCGGCGCCACCGTCCGTCTTACGGCGACGGACGACGAAGAGCGCGCCCGCGCCGACGACCATGGCGACACCGCCCACGAGGCCGATGGTCGGCAGCGCGGAGGACGCACCGGTCTCGGCGAGGTTGCCGGTCACCGGCAGCTTGTCCATGCCGTCCTTCGGCTTGGTGGTGTTGACCGGCTTCCCGCCGCCCTGCGTACCGGGCTTGTTGCCGGGCTTGCCGGGCTTGGCCGGCGGGATCTCGCCCGGCTTGCTGCTGGCCGGCAGGATCGTGAAGTCGTACCACTGCTCCTCGGACCAGCCGCAGGAGCCGTCCTTGTTCTGGTAGTCGCCCGCCACCAGCGCGAAGCCGTCACCGGCCTTGGCGCCCTTGTCGGCGCGGATCCGCAGCTTGAGCTCCGCGGTCTGGTGCGCGTCGAGCTGGAACCAGCCGAAGTACTGGCCGTCGGTCCACTCGTCGAACGAGGTCCACTTGCCGGTGTCGGGGTTCTGGTACTCCAGGTCGAGCTGCGACTTGGGGTGGTCGATGTTCCCGGTCGGCACCGCGTAGATGACCGGGTAGACCTCGTCCAGCGCGTGGTCCGTGGTGTTGGCCAGGTGCACGCTGAAGCCCTTCCAGCCGCCGCCCGCGACGAGCTTGGAGGGCAGGTGGGCGACGGTCACCTTGATGGCGGCGTCGTCGACCTTGCAGTCGGGCTCGTCCCCGGGCTCGGCCGGCTTGGTGGGCTTTGCCGAGGTGGTGGGCTTGGGAGCGTCGCCGGGCTTGGTGTCACCGCTTGGGGCGGCCGGGTCGGACACCGTGGTGCCGTCACCGTTCCCGGTCTCCTCGCCGGGCTCGGTGCCGTCGCCCGTCGCGTCGTCGCCTGTCGTGCCGCCGTCCGACGTGGCCTCGTCACCGGCGCCCGGGGTCTCCGGCTGTGTGGCGGTGTCGTGGGACTGCTCCGGGCCGGGGGTGCCCGGGGTCGGTCCGGCGCTCGCGCCGGACTCGGTGCTCTCGGGACCGGTCGCGAACGCGGCAGGGGCCGCCATGAGGGCGGCGGGGGCTATGACGGCCGTTGCGGCGGCAGCCGTCAGGGCACGGCGAAGCTTCATCGAGAAGACCTCTCGGGTCCAAAGTGCCGTTGGGCGGCACAAGTGGGTGCGGGCCGTCGCGGTGGGGCGCGGTATGGCCGTGCGATTGCAGGTACATGACCGGCCATGGCCGAAAAAGGTTGTCTACTCAACAACAAATGCTGTCGTGATGCCGATCACATCCGTCACAGCAGCCTCACAGGATTTACAAAGACCGCGCACAGGACAGGTTCCGCGACGACCGTGCGCCGGGCGCACCCCCCCGCATAGCGAAGGGCCCCGGATACCGTCCGCGAGGGGGGTTGCGGACGGCCACGGGGCCCTTTGCTTTCGGTGCCGGCGTCAGGGCAGCGCCGGCACCGATCGGCGGCGCTGGGGGGGGGTAGCGCCGCTGGCTTTTGGGTGGTGCGTGATGGTGCGCATGCCGCGGTGGTCGGACCAATGGCAATGCAAGGTCCGTACCGGATGCGGTACGTCGTTCGTCAAGCATCGTCCTGGATACGCCTCACCTGGCGCAACCGTTTCGACCGGATGCGGTCGGTCCCGGGCGTCCCCAGGACCGACCACCCCATCGGATGTGACCGGGCTGCTGTCCCCTGCTGACCGGCCACGCAACCGGAGCGAGGTCCCACGACGCGGACCGCGGCAAGCGGCCGGCGTCTCATCGCTCCGGGTTTCCGCCCGTGGGGCGGCGTCTACGCGTAGTCCTGCAGGCCGCGCCTGGCTGGCGTGGCACCGGGAACAACGAAGCCTTGCAGCGGCCGGTCACGCGCCGTACGGGTGAGTCGGCAACCGAACGCGGATCCGGCAGCTGCGCCGGGGCGCGTGCGCCCGCGCCACGCGCCCCGACCAGCCCGGAAACCGACCGAATACCGTCCAGAACCAGCCATGGGGGCCTCGGGTGTGCCCGCTGTCTTCCATGCCGCCTCAGATCTGGCCGCGGGACAGCTCCAGCAGGGTCATCGCCAGTGCGGTGCCCGGCTTGCCGAGCTGGGCGCGGTAGTGGGCGAGGATCTCCATCTCGCGGGAGAGGTTCACCCGACGTCCGCCGGAGGTGAGGCGCTCGCGCTGGATGACGGCCGAGACGGCCATCCGTTCCTGGACGAGGCCAATGATCCGGCCGTCGAGATCATCGATCCGCTGCCGTGCGTCCTGGATGATCCCGGCCGCCTCGGGGGTGTGGGCGCCGGTGGCGGGAGCGGGGGTGGTGGTCTGGGGGCTCATGTACGTATCTCCTGGGGTGAGTGGCCCCGGAGCCGATGATCGGTCCCGACAGACGCAGGCGCCCCGGACCATTTCGGCCCGGGGCGCCTGGGAAGTTGCTTGTCAGTGGATCAAGCAGCACGACCATGGCAGCCGGACGGGCCGGTGCCATAGGTAAAGACGAAGGTCAGCTGCTTGGACATAGCGCTCAGTATGAGCCCGTTAGAATCGAAAGTCCAACCCTGCTCCACACCGCCGGAAGGCCGCCGAAGTGCCATCAGCGCCCCCTGCCGCTGCCCCGGACGTCGTCCTCGTAGTCGACTTCGGCGCACAGTACGCCCAGCTCATCGCCCGCCGAGTCCGTGAGGCCCGGGTCTACAGCGAGATCGTGCCGTCCACCACGCCGGTGGCGGAGATGCTCGCCAAGAACCCGAAGGCGATCATCCTCTCCGGCGGCCCCTCGTCGGTCTATGCCGAAGACGCCCCCAGCCTGGACCGCTCGCTGTTCGAGGCCGGTGTCCCGGTCTTCGGCATGTGCTACGGATTCCAGCTGATGGCGACCGCCCTCGGCGGCACCGTCGACAACACCGGAGCCCGGGAGTACGGCCGCACCCAGCTGACCGTCTCCCGCCCCGGATCCACCCTCTTCGAGGGCACCCCCGCCGAGCAGTCGGTGTGGATGTCCCACGGCGACGCCTGCTCCGCCGCCCCCGAGGGCTTCTCGGTCACCGCGTCCACGGACGTGGTGCCCGTCGCCGCCTTCGAGAACGACGAGAAGAAGCTCTACGGCGTCCAGTACCACCCCGAGGTCATGCACTCCACGCACGGCCAGCAGGTCCTGGAGCACTTCCTCTACCGAGGTGCGGGCATCGAGCCGAACTGGACCACCACCAGCGTGGTCGAGGAGCAGGTCGCCGCGATCCGCGCCCAGGTCGGCACCAAGCGCGCCATCTGCGGGCTGTCCGGCGGCGTGGACTCCTCGGTCGCCGCCGCCATCGTGCAGAAGGCCATCGGCGACCAGCTGACCTGCGTCTACGTCGACCACGGGCTCCAGCGCAAGGGCGAGTCCGAGCAGGTCGAGAAGGACTTCGTGGCTGCCACCGGCGTCCAGCTGAAGGTCGTCGACGCCGAGGAGCGCTTCCTGACCGCGCTGGCCGGGGTCAGCGACCCCGAGCAGAAGCGGAAGATCATCGGACGCGAGTTCATCCGCGTCTTCGAGCAGGCCCAGGCCGAACTGGTCGCCGAGGCCGGCGCCGAGGGCGAGGAAGTGGCCTTCCTGGTCCAGGGCACGCTCTACCCCGACATCGTCGAGTCCGGCGGCGGCACGGGCACCGCCAACATCAAGTCGCACCACAACGTGGGCGGACTCCCCGACGACATCGAGTTCGAGCTCGTCGAGCCGCTGCGGCAGCTGTTCAAGGACGAGGTCCGGATGGTCGGTTCGGAGCTCGGCCTGCCGGACGAGATCGTCCAGCGCCAGCCGTTCCCCGGCCCCGGCCTGGGCATCCGGATCGTCGGCGAGGTCACCAAGGAACGCCTGGACCTGCTGCGCGAGGCCGACGCCATCGCCCGCGAGGAGCTGACGGCGGCCGGTCTGGACCGTGAGATCTGGCAGTGCCCGGTGGTCCTGCTCGCCGATGTCCGCTCGGTCGGCGTCCAGGGCGACGGCCGTACGTACGGCCACCCGATCGTGCTGCGCCCGGTGTCCTCCGAGGACGCGATGACCGCGGACTGGACGCGGATGCCGTACGAGGTGCTGGCGCGGATCTCCACCCGCATCACCAACGAGGTCGCCGACGTCAACCGCGTCGTCCTCGACGTCACCAGCAAGCCCCCGGGCACCATCGAGTGGGAGTGATCCCGCCGGCCGTGCGGGAGTGATCCCGCCGACCGCCCGATGATGCCGCCGCTCGGTCTGTCCGAGCGGCGGCGTTGTCGTTGGGGGCGAACGGCGAACGGCGAACGGCGAACGGCGAGCTGCGGGCTGCGAACGGCGGCCGGGGCGTGGGGTGGCCGCGGCGGTGGCCGGCCGGCCCGATGACGTGGCCGGGGGGCGTGCCTCAGTCCCGTACGGCCGAGGCCAGCCGCTCCAGCGTCGTGGCCATCGCCGGGCCCATCCGCTTCGGGAAGCCGGGGAGTTCGATGACGAGGCGGGGGAGCCGGGCGCGCGACCAGTCGTAGGTGTGGGTGACCCGGGTGGTTCCGCGGCCCTCGGTGCCGTCCGCGCCGCCGGCGTCTTCCACCGGGGTCAGCTCATAGCGCCAGCGCTGCCCTCCGACGAGCCGCCGGCCGCGGAACTCGCCCCAGGTCTCCCAGGCGATCAGCCGGTCCTTCTCGTACTCCACCACGACGTTCACCGACCGGTACGCGACGCGCCCCTGCGCCATCCCCATGCTGAACCGGTCGCCCGGACCCAGCCGCGACGGGCCCTCCGGGCGGCCGCGCAGCATGCCCGAGCCGTCCAGCTCGGCGTGCCTGGCCGGGTCCCGGAGGACGGCGAAGAGCTGCTGCGGTGTGGCGTCGATGCCCTTGCTGACCGATATGGCCCTCATGATCGTGCCCCCTCTGGTCCCGTTCTGGTGCCCTCATCATGCAGGTCCGGTCATTCGTGCCGGTCGCGGCCCTGGTTACCTGGGGTAGTGGAAGGTAGCTTCCGCATCGAGCATCAAGTGCCGTATGCGCCAGGAGGAGAGCCGCGATGCCCGAGCCGAGCCCCATACCCACCGATCAGCTGCAGTTCGCGATGCCGCCGACGCATCAGACCGTCGAGGACGAGCGGCGCCACCGCAAGGAGCGCCTGGTCGCGGCACTGCGCCTCTTCGGGCGCTACGGCTTCGAGGAGGGCGTCGCGGGCCATATCACCGCGCGCGACCCGGAGTTCCCCCACTGCTTCTGGGTCAACCCCTTCGGGATGTCCTTTCAGCACATCACGGTCAGCGATCTGCTGCTGGTGAACGCGGAGGGCAAGGTCGTCGAGGGCCGCCACCACGTCAACCAGGCGGCGTTCGCCATTCATGCCCAGGTCCACCGGGCCCGTCCCGACGTCATCGCGGCGGCCCACAGCCACTCCACGTACGGCCGGGCACTGTCCTCACTGGGTGAGCTGCTGGACCCGATCACCCAGGACGTCTGTGCCTTCTACGAGGACCATGCGCTCTTCGACGACTACACGGGCGTGGTGGTGGACGAGCAGGAAGGCCGGCGGATCGCGGCCGCCCTCGGGCCGCACAAGGCAGTGATCCTGCGTAACCACGGCCTGTTGACGGTGGGCGACTCGGTGGACGCGGCGGCGTGGTGGTTCCTCACGATGGAACGCTCCTGCCAGGTCCAACTGGCCGCCAAGGCCGCCGGCAAGCCGGTCCTGATCGACCACCACAACGCCGTCCGCACGCGCGAACAGCTGGGCAACGACCTGGTGGCCTGGATCAACTACCAGCCGCTGTACCAGCAGATCGTGCGCAGCGAGCCGGATCTGTTCGGCTAGGGCGGGTCCGCGCAGTCCCGTCGTTCGCCCGCAGGCCAGGCGGAACCCACCGGACACGCCCAGGGCACGTCCGGTGGGTTCCGGGACCGGCCCCCGGTCGGTGGCAGCGCCCGGCCGCCGATGAAGGCGACCGGGCGCCGGCCGAGCTCGGACCGCGCGTTGAGCTATCCGATGTTGAGGTCGATGACCTGGTAGAAGGCGTTGCCGGTGTCGGCGACCTCCCACACCGACAACAGCACGTGGTACCCCTTGCGGTCACCGGGCAGCGTGACGTGGTGGATGGTCGGGTCCTCGGGGAGGAGGTCGTCGGCGCTCCAGTACGGCTGGCCGCTGTTCTGGTAGGTGGCGATCGGCTCCGGGGCGAACTGTGCCCGCGTCAGGCGCGCCCCCGGGTCCCAGCCGCTCTTGGTGAGGAAGTAGTTCCAGCGGCGGGTCTTGTGCGCGGCGTGGTAGTTCCAGGTGATGTCCAGCGCCTGGCCGGCGGCCACCTGGTGCTTGAACCAGTCCTGCTGCGCGTCGGGCTCGTCGAGCTTGGACGCGAAGTCCTTCCCTGCGCTGGCGATCCGGCCGTCCTGGGGCGGCTGGAAGTTGGGGACATCGTCCCGCGCGTACGGGTCGGTGAGGCCGGCATCTTTCGCGGGGAAGAACTTGCCGGCCTCCAGGCCGGCGGCCTGCCAGTCCGCGAGGTGAAGTTGAGCCCTGGACTTGGGGTCGGTCACTGCTCCGTGTCGGGCTTCTCGTGCCACAGCTCTCTCCTTAAACGACGAGAAGGTCGGTATATCGACCCTGTGTGCGCACTGTATCCATGTGGTTACTCATTGTGTCCGTGGAGCGTGACGTGTCCCCGCGAACCACCGGACGGCGCACCCAGGCCGTTCCTTTCGGATCGGCCGGCCGGGCCCGGCGGGACGGACGACTGTCCCGCCGGGCGCGGTCCCGTCTCACAAGTGCGGGAACAGATCGAGGAACGGTGCGGCGGTTGCTGCGATGCCCCGGCTGAAGGGCGCGTCGAAGTCCCAGACGAGGAACAGCAGGAAGGCGATCAACGCGCTGAAGAGCCCGGCCATCAGCAACTCCCGCCCCGAGCGCCGGATCTGCAGGGTGAACATGACGCCGATCGAAATGGCGCCACCGGCGATCAGCCCGAACCACACCACGCCCGGCAGCGTCGAATCGGCCGCGTCCGCACGGGCGGTACGGGCGCCGTCGGCCACCGCGACCTGGTCGACGAGGGGCTGGTAGGACTGCCCTTCGAAGTCGTTGCGCGGGTGGTAGTCGGTGACATCCGCCCGGACCTTCGTCAGCAGGTCGGCGGCGTGCCCGGTCAGTGCCCCCTGCTTGGCCATGACCGGCCACTCCTTGTGCACCACGTAGGACACATACGCGTCGACGTCCGAGCGGATGCGGTCCCGTACCGGCGCGGGGTAGGTCCGTGCCCGCGCGCTGACCTCGTGCAGCGCCTGCGCCTCGGTCCGTACGGTGTCCTCGGCCGCGCTCCTGGCCTCCCAGACACCGGCGATGGCCAGGCCCAGCACGATCGCGTACACCACCCCCACCATCATCGTCAGATACTCGATCACATCGGGCGTTTCGGTCGGGTCGTCGTCCTCACCGACCCGGCGCTCCTTGAGGACGGTGATGGTCAGGACGACGCCACAGGCGACGACGATGGCGATGGTCAGCACCAGCCATTGCGACATGGAGACCTCCTACGAGGAACGGCGCCCGGCGGAACCGGACGAGGAGCTCGAACGGGGACGGAGGGCGGCGCCGGCCAGCACGGCCGGGGCGGTGATCAGCAGGGTCGTGGTCACCACGGAGCGCCCGGCACGCGGTTTGTGGGACACCGGCGCATAGCTGCGGGGCAGGACGGGCGGAGAGGACGCCGGGCGGGGGGTCGGCGGCTTGGGCTTGGGCCTGGGCTTGGGCGGCGGGGCCGCGGGGTGGGTGCGGGGAGCAGGGGGCGGAGGCGGAGGCGGGGGTGGTGGTGTCGGGCGCGGTCTGGGGGCGGGCGGTGGTGGTGGCGCGGGCTTCGGGCTCCGCGGAGGCGGCGCCGGCGTGTGGGGTGGCGGGGGCGGAGGCTTGGTTGCGGTGCAGGGGAAGTGCCAGTGGCGGGGCATGGGAAAGCCGGTCGGTACGTCCACGGGTGGTGCGGTACCGGCATAGGCGCAGTTGTCGCCGGTGGCCGGGTGGTGAAACCGGTCATGGGCGGTCGCCGACGGCGCGGTGACGAGCAGCGCGGCGGCCCCGGTCAGGAGAAGGAAAGCGGCGGCGGCCAGCAGTCCGGCCCCCAGGCGCCGGATGCCGCCGAGGGGGTGAAGGGGGCGGGCTCGGCGTTGATGGGTGTGGTCGTGGGGTGGTGTCCCCTTGTCTTGTTGCTTTTGTGGTCCACCCTGTTCGCCCGGTCCATCCTGTTCGCCCGGTGCAAACGGTCCGCTCGGTGCAACCGGCGCATATCGCGCATCGCCTGCATCGCCTGCATCACGTGCACCCGGTCCACCCGGTCCACCCGGTCCACCCGGTCCACCCGGTCCACCCGGTCCATGTGGTTCATTCGGTTCAGTCAGTGCGTCGGGTCCGTTCGGTTCCGGTGGTCGGTCCAGGTCAACGCGGCTGTGCGATCCGTGAGGTCCGTCTATTTGGAACACGGCGAGAGCTTGCGCAGCGCGCGTGCCAATCAGCCGTCGCCGTGGCCCGGTTCGCCCGAATAGGGGAAGCGCCGGGGTTGCGTGGTCGGCCGCCGGTCAGGTGTGCGGAAGCCTGCGCACACCGGTACGGATATGCCGGGGCGCGTGCGACGGCCGGGCCGCCGCTTGTCGTACGTCAACGCGCCGATGCGCCCGCCACCCGCCACCAGCTGGACGTTTGATGTCCGCCCGACCATTTGGGGCACAATTCGCCTTTGTATAAAACAAGTTGGCGACGAGCGGTGGCGGGGCGGTAACGGACGTGTCGGTTGAGGCGGCGGGCAGGATGGCCGGAACGGGCGAGCCGGGGGACGGCGCGGAGCGCGCCACCGGCGGCGAGTGCCGATGCGGACGGTGCCCGCACGGCGCCCGTGCGGGGCACCGGCAGGCGGTCGCCGCGTTCATCGCGCTGCGCGAGGACTTCGCCGCCGGGCACGGGGTGCCGGCCGGCCTCGCACGCTCGGCCGGCGCGGCCCGGCAGTGGGTCTCCGACGAACTGACGCTGTCCGCACGGGAGGTGGCCAAGCGGGGCGCCGCCGAAGGGGCCGCCTGGCTGACGTCCGTACGGTGGCGCACCCTGCTCGTCGTCTGGGGCGCGGTGATCGCCCTGCTGCTCGGGCAGGCGCTGACCGCCATCGGCGACGGCTGGACGGCGGCCCGTACGGCGGGGCTGCTCGCGGCCGTCGTGCTCGCGCTGGGGCTGACGGCGGCGGCCTGGTGGCACCGCGCGCACGGCGGGGCGCTGGCGCCGCTGATCGGCGAGGACGGGCGGCTGTCCACCTCGCGCGCGGTGGCGTCGGGCTGGGCGGCCGCGGTGCTGTACGCCGTGCTGACGACGGCCGGGCAGCTGGCGACGGCCGCCGCCCCGGGTGAGCGGCGCGCTCTGCTCGGAGGCCTGGAACTCGACCGGTCCGGTGCCCTGTTGGCGATGCTCGCCGTCGGGTGCGGGGTGGCCGTGCTGGCGTACGGGCTGGTGGCCGCGCGGGTGCGGTCGGGGCGGTTGCAGAAGGTTCCCGCGGAGCGGCCACGGGCCGCCGACCTGCTGGCGGACGACGCGGGGCGGGGCAGCTTCCTGGACGTGCAGTACGTCCTGGTGAACGCGGCCGTGCTGGTGTGCGCCCTGGTACGGCTGGCCGGGCGGCCGGGGGAAGTGCCGCAGCTGCCCTGGGGATTGGTGGTGCTCCTCGCACTCTCCGGAGCGACCTATCTGTGGGGGAAGGCGGTGGCGGGCGGGCGCCCGGTGATCCTCTCCGTCGTCCGCGCCCGTGAGCTGGGTGATCTCGCCGCACCGGTCCGTACCGGCGACGACATCGAGATCCGCGGTGCCGGCTTTGTCCCGCCGGGCGCCGGGACGCCCGACCGGCTCGCCCGGACCGTCGTGCGGATCGGCGATGTTCATGTACCCGTCCCCCTGGTTCCAGTGGCCGGTGGCTTCGCCAATCCGAGGGACGGGGTGCTGACCGTCCCGGTACCGGTCGATGTCGAGCCGGGCCGGGTGACGGTCCGGGTGATCACGGCGGCGGGTGTGGAGACGAACGGCTACCCGATCGACGTCCTGGACTGAGGCCGCAGCGGGCGGGGTGAGGATGGCTGCGGGCGGCGCGGAGCGGCCGGTCGCCCTTGCGTGACGATTTTGTGTGCCGCAACCGCCCGAAGTGCATCGCGCCGTTGAACCTCTCGCGCACGTGCGTACGTATCTCCCCACGAGGCGCGGGCGGGGGCACAATCGTCTGCGCCCGGAGGCAATGGAGAGGCGGACGTCATGGTTCACGCGAATCGTACGATCGGTGCCGAATTGGGAGGGGTGGCCGTTGAGAGCTCCGGCGTCGGGTTGCGGGGGCAGCTGGCGCGCAATGCGCTGCTCCCGTTGCGGCTGTTCCTGGGGGCGACCTTCCTCTACGCGGGCATCGACAAGCTGACGGATCCGGCGTTCCTGGCGACCAGTGGCGCGGGGTCGCTCGGTGAAATGCTGCGCCAGGTCCATGACGTGGCGGCGCTGCCGCAGCTCGTGGACCTCGCACAGAAGAGCCCGGTGGGCTTCGGCTATGCCATCGCGGCCGGCGAACTGGCGGTGGGCCTCGGGACCCTCGTGGGGCTGCTGGGGCGGCTGGCGGCCCTGGGCGGGGCGCTGATCGCGCTGACGCTGTGGCTCACCGTGAGCTGGGCGACCACGCCGTACTACTACGGCAATGACCTCGCCTATCTGATGGCCTGGGTCCCGCTCGTACTGGCCGGCACACCGAGGTACTCCCTGGATGCCGCCCTGGCGAACCGACGCAAGCGGCATGGGACGCAGCTGTTCGGCTAGGCCGTCTCTTGCGGATCAGCGCGGGCCCGCGACGCCTGGCACGGCCCCGCGCCGCGTAGTCGCCTCGCCGCGTTGTTGTCTCGCCCACGGACACTCGGTCCGCGGGCGGGGCTGCTTTGCCGTGCAGCTTTGCCGTGCAGCCCGGCATCCGGAGGGCCTATGAGGTGAGGACGGCGCCCTGCGGCTCGGACGGATCGGTGCAGCTCGGACGGCTCGGACAGCGCGGTGCGGCTCGGACGGCTCGGACGGCTCGGCCGATGCGGTGCGGCCGCTCGGTCTTTCCGCGGCGGCGTGAGGCCGGGCCGGTCACGTGAGGCCGGGCCGGTCAGGGGTGCGGCAGGGGTGGCGCCTCGGTGTGCGGTGTGTCGCGGCGGGCCGTGGTCCGGAAGGCGGCAGTGAGGCCCGAGAGGAGCAGGCCGGCGGGGAGGGCGAGGAAGAGCCAGAGTCCGGGAGCCTCCCAGCGGCCGAGGGCGTCGAGACCGTAGCCCGTGCCGACGGTCAGGGCGGTGAGGCCCGCGATCAGGCGGGCCGGTTCGAAGCGATGGCGCTTCACTGGGGGGCTCCCTCGGGGGTCGGGGCGGTCGGCGGTGCGGGCGGCGCCGGGGCGGGTATCGACGGGGCGGAGGCCGGTGTCGCGCGCTGGATGACGATCTGTCCCGCGCCGAGTTCGAGGTCCAGATCCAGCGAGCCGCGCGGCTTCTCGCCCCTCTTGAGGCCGTCGGCCGGCAGCGTGATGGTCCGCTGGTCGCCTCCTGCCGAGAGGTCCATGTCGTGCGGCGATTCCCCGGGCAGCTGGATGTCGCCGAGGCCGAGGGAGATATGGAGGCGGGTGGTGACGCCTTGCGGCAGCGTCACCTGGAGGCGGCCGAGGCCTACTTCCGCGGTGGTGTGGACGGTACGGCCGCCCTTGACGGGCAGGTCGCCGAGGTCCAATGACCCTTCTCCCGAACCGATCTCGTAATGCGGGCGGACGGCGGCGAGGGTGGTGGGGGTCCAGGTGTGCTTCTGCCAGTCGGTGGTGATGTTGTCGGGCAGGGCCGTCGCGGCCGCCAGCAGCAGCGCCGTCAGCACCACCATGAAGACCGTGCCGCCGCCCGTCCGCCCGAACCAGGCGCTGAGTACGAGCCCCAGACCGAAGACGGCCAGCGCACACGCCAGCCCTGCCTGGAGGGAGGGTGCGAAGCCGTCCTGGCGGAAGACGGTGTGGGCGGTGGTGCCGCCGGCGAGCAGCGCGAGCAGGAACGTCCAGCCGCCGATCGGGCGGCCGATGCGGCGGGTTGCGCGCGGGGCGCGGTCGGGAGGTGCGCCGTGCGGAGGCGGGCCGGGCGGGCCGCCCGCGTCGGACGAGGAGTGAGGCCGGTCGGCGGCCGCCGTGCCTGCGCCGTGCTCGTAGCGGTAGGCGATGTCCAGCGGGAGCGGGGTGTTCTCGGGTCCCCACAGATAGCCGGGGCCGCCCGCCTCCCCGGAGCGCTGGTTGCGCCACCAGGAGGGGCTGGTCGGCACCGGAGGGGCCTTGGTCTCGGGCGGGGCGTCGGCGACAGCCTGGGCGGTGGCGGCGTCCACCGACTCCGGGCCCCTGGTCTCGACCTCCCGGCGCCGCCGCGACCAATAGGCGGAACCGGCCGCCGCCAGCGTCAGCATGATGGCGAAGGACATCATGCTGCCCTTGGCGAGGGTCGTCAGGAACAGTCCGCAGCCGACCAGCGCGAAGAGCAGGGCCGTCAGCGCGGAGCCCTCGACACGGCCGGAGAGCAGCCGGCGGCCCTCGTTCTCGTCCTCGCCGTCGAGGGGGATGAGCAGCCAGGCGAAGCCGTAGACGATGAGGCCGACGCCGCCGACGGAGAGCACGGCGAGCACGATCCGGAAGATCACCGGGTCGAGATCCCACTGGCGGCCCAGCCCGCCGCACACTCCGCCGATCACCTTGTGCCGCCGGCTGCGGCGCAGCGGGGCGTGCGACGGGGTGGGGCCGGCGGGGTCGGAGGGTGCCGACTCCTCGACGGGGGCTGCATCGTTCATGGACCCATGGTGACGTGGGCAGCGGAGTCCCGGCATCCGTGGAAACCCTGGCAGATCCCTGAGATTCCCTGATGGCCGCCCCGATATGCCCCAGGGGGGTCCCGAAACCCCTCGTGCCTTCGCATATGCCCCCTCGCTGGGGGCCCGGCCGGAACACGGGCGCGGACGGGCGGTGGCCGGAGGGCTTTCCACCGGCGAGGGCGACTATCGTTGCGCCCTGGATACGTACGGGTTTCCGGAGGGGCGTGCGGTGACGGAGGCGGCGTCGGTGGACGAGGGGCGACTGGTCGCCGGGCGGTATCGCCTGGTTGAGCGGATAGGCCAGGGCGGCATGGGAACCGTCTGGCGGTCCCGGGACGAAGTCCTTGGGCGTCAGGTCGCGGTGAAGCGTCTGCATGTGGCGCCGTATCTCGATGCGGACGAACTGGCGAGGCGCTATGAGCGCACCACCCGCGAGGCGCAGGCCGCGGCGCGCATCAACCACCCCAATGTGGTGGGGGTGCACGACGTCGTGGACGACGCGGGCATGCCGTGCATCGTCATGGAGTACGTCCGCTCGACGACGCTCGGCGATCTCATCAAGGAAGCCGCGCGGCAGGACAGTTCGGTCACGCCGCGCGAGGCCGCCCGTATCGGACGCGGCATGGTGGCGGCGCTGCGGGCCGCACACTCGGCCGGTGTGCTGCACCGTGACGTCAAGCCGGGCAATGTGCTGCTCGGTGAGGACGGCCGGGTCGTGCTCACCGACTTCGGCATCGCGGTCGCCAGCGGAACCTCCACGCTCACCAAGACGGGCGAGCTGGTGGGCTCCATCGACTACTTGGCGCCCGAGCGGGTCAGGAGCGGCAGCCCGGGTCCCGCCTCCGACCTGTGGGCGCTGGGCGCGACGCTCTATCAAGCGGTCGAAGGACGGCCCCCGTTCCGGAAGGACACCGCGGTCGAGACGGCGTATGCGATCGCCATGGACCCGCTGGAGGCGCCGCGCAACGCCGGGGCGCTGGGCCCGCTGATCGAGGCGCTGCTCGCCAAGGAGCCGGGCGACCGCCCGACGGCCGAGGTCGTCGAGCAGGCGCTGCGGTCCGCCGAGGCCGAGGCGGAAACGGCGCTGCTCGGCTGGCCGACGCTGGCACTGGGCACGGTCGGACGTGGTGCCCCGGAGTCGGCCGAGTCGAACGAGCAGACGGAGGCTCCCACCCGTCCGGTGTCTCATACGGGCGCGACGGGAACCATGTCGGGCCACACCGGGACAGGCACCGGGACAGGCACCGGGACCGGCACCGGCACCGGCACCGGGGCGCATACGGGCACGGGGCCGGGTACGGGTACCGGCGGCGAGGCCTTGACCGGCCCGGTGGCCCTCCCGGACGGGGCCGGCGGCGGGCGGACGGCCGTGGACCGTACGGGAGCGCCGTCCGGCGGCAAGCCCCGTAAGCGGCGTGCCGCCCGGGTCGTGGTCTGGAGCGCCGTCGGGGTGCTGTTCGCCGGCGGCGGTGCGGGCGCGGCCTGGTACCTGATGCACCACGGCGACTCGGGTGCGTCCCCCAACGCCTCCGACAAGGGCGTACCGGGAGTCCCCAGCGTCCCGGACAACGACATCGGGCCCCCGCCGGCCCTCCCCGACGGCTACCGCAAGGTCACGGAGTCCGGGGTCGGCGTCAGCTTTCCGGTGCCCAACGGCTGGAGGCGGGAAGCCAGGGACGGCGGCCGGCAGATCGTCTACTCCTCCGATGCCGAGCGCGCGCAGCTCACCCTCAGCGTCCTGGACTTCTCCTCGGGGGACCAGGTCCAGCACTTCAAGGACGTCGAGGTGGCCTTCAAGAAGCTGTACCCCGTCTACTCACAGCTGCGTATGCAGAAGACGACCTACCAGCACGATCCCGCCGCGATCTGGGAGTTCACCTTCGGGGGCCGGGCCCGTACGTTCCGGGGGATAGATCTCGGGTTCGGCCGCGAGGGCGCCAAGGAGTACGCGATCTACGTGTCCGCGCCGCAAGCGAACTGGGCGAAGTTCGAGAAGGTCTTCTCGGTGGTGAAGGACGGCTTCCGCAGGACCGACCCGAAGGGCTGAGGCGGCGGGCGGAGCCGGCGGGCCGGAGCAGGCCGTCACGGGCCGCCACGGGCCGGCCGGACCGGTCGCCGACGGCCCGGTCCCGGGCCGAACCCCGGAAACGTCAGGGACGGGTTCAGGGTCGACCCTGATGCCCCGGGCCCCGGCGCCGTGTGACGATCGGGGACATGACCACCGCTCCGCCCCGCGCCGAGACGAGCTACGCCCCGGCGCCGGACCCTGATGAGCCACCCGTGCGCAAGCTGTACCGCAGCGCCGACGGGCGGTTGCTCGGCGGTGTCGCGCGCGGTCTGGCGGGGCATCTCGGGCTGCCGGTCTCCTGGGTGCGGATCGTGTTCGTGGCCCTGTTCCTGGCCGACGGCATGGGCGCCCTGCTGTATGCCGCGTTCTGGTTCTTCGTCCCGCTGGGTGTCGGCGGCGTGGACCACCGGCAGCCCGCCACGGCCGGCGGGAAGCTGCGGCTGCGGCGGCACAAGCCCGACAAGGGCCAGGTCTTCGCGCTGATTGCGCTGCTCGTCGGCGCTGCGATCGTCGCCTCCAGATTTCAGCTGGGTCAGGCCAAGGGCTATGTCTGGCCGGTGGTGTTGATCGGCGCCGGCGTCGCCCTCGTGTGGCGCCAGGCGGACAACTCCCGCCGTGCGCAATGGCTTGAGCTCGGCCGCCGCAAGGGCGTGCTGCCGGTGTTGCGCGGCGCGGCCGGTGTGCTGCTGGTCGGCGTCGGGGTGACCGGCATCGTCGTGCTGCAGGGGTCGGTGCGCCATCTCGGCGCGGTGCTGCAGGCCTCGCTCGCCGTCGTCGTCGGCATCGCGCTGCTGGCGGGCCCCTATCTCGTGCGGATCACCCAGGACCTCTCCGAGGAGCGGTTGATGCGCATCCGCGCCCAGGAACGCGCCGAAGTGGCCGCCCACGTCCATGACTCCGTGCTGCACACCCTCACCCTGATCCAGCGCAACGCCGAGGATCCCCGGGAGGTGGCGCGGCTGGCCCGCGCCCAGGAGCGGGAGCTGCGCGCGTGGCTCTACAAACCCGAGGGCCGCGGCAAGGAGGAGGACGAGGAACCGGCCACCCTGGCGGAGGCGGTCCGCACGTCCGCCGCCGAGGTGGAGGACGACCACGGCGTCCCCATCGAAGTCGTGATCGTCGGCGACTGCCCGCTGGACGAGGCGCTGGGCGCCCAGATGCAGGCCGCACGCGAGGCGATGGTCAATGCCGCCAAGTACGGTGGCGAGGGCGGCGCGGTGCAGGTGTTCGCCGAGGTCGAGGGACGCACGGTCTTTGTCTCGGTGCGCGACCGCGGCCCCGGATTCGACCTGGACGCGGTCCCCGAGGACCGGATGGGCGTACGGGAATCCATCATCGGCCGTATGGAGCGCAACGGCGGTACGGCCCGGCTGCGTTCCGCCCCCGAGGGCGGCACGGTCGTCGAGCTGGAAATGGAACGCCCGGCGGCGGAGCACGGCACATGACCGGGCCGGGCGAGCGGCAGCCGGTGGCGACACCGCGGGCCGGAGCACGGGATGATGACCGGGCAGACATCGAGGGACGGGCGGAAGAGATGAGCAGCGAGGGCGCACAGCAGGGCGAGACCGGCGGCGGGACGGCCGAGGGCCGGACCGTACGGGTCGTGCTGGTCGACGACCACCGGATGTTCCGTACGGGCGTCCAGGCCGAGATCGGGGAGACCGGGCGCACCGGCGTCGAGGTGGTCGGCGAGGCGGCCGACGTCGACCAGGCGATCACGGTCATCACGGCCACCCGCCCCGAGGTCGTCCTGCTGGACGTCCATCTGCCCGGGGGCGGCGGTGTCGAGGTGCTGCGCCGTAGCGCCGCGATGATGGCCGACCCGGAGCGCCCGGTCCGTTTCCTGGCGCTCTCCGTCTCCGACGCGGCCGAGGACGTGATCGGCGTCATCCGCGGCGGCGCCCGCGGCTATGTCACCAAGACGATCACCGGCACGGACCTGGTCAACGCGATCTTCCGGGTCGCCGACGGCGATGCGGTGTTCTCCCCGCGGCTGGCCGGCTTCGTCCTGGACGCCTTCGCCTCGACGGACGCCCCGCCGGTCGACGAGGACCTGGACCGCCTCACCCAGCGCGAGCGCGAAGTCCTGCGGCTGATCGCCCGCGGCTATGCGTACAAGGAGATCGCCAAGCAGCTGTTCATCTCCGTGAAGACCGTCGAATCCCATGTCTCCGCGGTGCTGCGCAAGCTCCAGCTCTCCAACCGCCATGAGCTCACCCGCTGGGCCACGGCCCGGCGGCTGGTCTGACCTGCACAACCCGCTCGGGGGCCGGATAGCGGGGCCGCCGGAGAGCGGGTCGTAAAGAACGGCCAAAGACGGGCAACCAGGACCACGCGGATCACCATCTAAGGGCGCGGAGAGGCTCACTGCCGAAGGCGGGGCCGGAACCACCCCCACGTCCTTCGCGTAGTTGTCCTGGAAGCGAGATCCCGATGAGCCTGACGGGCACGCCCTTCTTCCTCACCTCGGTCACGCTGTTGATCGTCGCCTTTGTGCTGCCGCTCGCCCTGTGGGGCCGAATAGCCGGGCCGCCCCTGGCGCGCGGCCTCGGCCGGCTGCTGATGCTGCTGTTCGCCCAGGTCACGGCCCTCACCGTGGTCTTCGTCCTGGTCAACAACGCAAACAACCTCTACGACACCTGGGGCGATCTGCTCGGCACCGGCAGCCATGTCGAGGCGGCCCGGGACCTCGGCCCCGACGGCATGGGCGGCCAGCAGATCAAGAACGAGCCCAAGCAGCTCCAGCAGTTCCGCCCGGCCGACGACCCCAGGGTGGGCCCCGGCGTGCAGATGACCGAGCTCAAGGGCCGGATCTCGGGCGTGCTGGGCGAGGTCTACGTATGGCTGCCGCCGCAGTACAACGACCCGGCCTACCGGAACAAGAAGTTCCCGGTGGTCGAGCTGCTGCCCGGCTACCCGGGCTCGGCGAAGTCCTGGCTGGGCTCGCTGCACGTGGCCGAGCAACTCCAGCCGCTGATGCAGCGCGGCCAGGTCAAACCGGCCATCCTGGTGGCACCGCGCACCAACATCCTCCCCGGCGCGGACACCGGCTGCGTCAACATCCCCGGGAAGGTCAACGCCGACAGCTGGCTGACCGTCGATGTCCGCAAGATGATCCTCGACAACTTCCGGGCCGGGAACAAGGCCGACTCCTGGGCCCTGGCCGGCTATTCGGCGGGCGCGCACTGCGCCGCCAAGCTCGCCCTGGCCCACCCGGACCGCTACCGCGCCGCGGTGGCGATGTCCGGCTACAACGACCCGGCGCTCGAACGCGACTCGCTGGCCGGCAAGGACCCCAAGCTGCGCGTCGAGTCCAACCCGATGCACATCCTGCAGTCCGCCAACGCGGCCGGGAAGCCGCCGCGTACGGCCCTGTATGTGTCGGGCGCGGCGGGCGACGGCTACCAGGCCGGCATCGGTCTGCGACAGCTCGCGAAGTACCCGACGACGGTGGACGTGCAGCAGATCTCGTCGGGCGCCGGCGGCCACACCACGGTGGTGTGGAGGCACCAGGTGCCGCAGATCTTCCATTGGCTGGGGATGAAGCTCAGGGCGTGAGCGCGGCACCCCCGCAAACGGCCCCCTACGCCGGCCGGGTCGCCGCCGCGAACGGCATCTGGTCGATCGGCGCGATCCGTACCGGCGCCCCCGGATGCGGCGCATGGATCATCTTGCCGTCCCCGACGTAGAGCCCCACATGGCTGATGCCGGAGTAGAAGAACACCAGGTCACCGGGGGCGAGTTGGGACCTGTCGATACGCGGCCCGGAGCTGATCTGGGTGTAGGTCGTACGGGGCAGCGCCACACCGCCGGACCTCCAGGCGGCCTGTGTCAGCCCCGAGCAGTCGTACGCGGAGGGGCCGGTCGCGCCCCAGACGTACGGCCTGCCGAGGGCGCCGTAGGCGAAAGCGACGGCCCGCGCGGCACGGGGGTCGGGGGCCTGCGCCGCGGCCGCGGCGGCTGCCGAACCGGTGGGGACCCCGCCGAGGAGGCCGTCCCCGCGCCCGGTCCCGCGGTCCGCGCGGCCCTCGCCGGCGCCGCCGCGGCGCGCCATCCGCTGCCGCTGTTCCGCGGTCAGCCGGCTCAGCAACTGCTCGGCGGCGCCCAGCTTGTGGACGATCGTGACCCGGTGCTTCTTCAGCGCCGCCTCGGTGTCCGCCAGCCGTTCCGCGGTGTCCTCGGCCCGCCGCTGGATCTGCCGTACGCTGCCGAGCCGGCGGGCGTATCCGGCCACCGCGGTCGCCTGGTGGCTGCCCGTACGCTCCAGCACCGCGGCGCCGTCCAGATAGCGCTGCGGGTCCGCGGACAGCAACAGCCGTACGGTCGGGTCGATGCCGCCGGAGCGGTACTGGCTCGCGGCCATGGCGCCCAGTTCGGTGCGGGCGGCGTTCAGTTTCCCGGTCCTGCGGGCGGCCTCGTCCTGCAGCCTGCTCAGCTCCTCGCGTGCGGTGTCGGCGGCTTCCTTCGCGCCGTTGTAGCTCTGCGTGGCCACCTCTGCCTCCTGGTACAGCGCGTCGACCCGGTTCTTGACCTGGGCGGGGGTGGGCTGGGGCGCGGCCTGGCCGGTGCCGTCGAAGCCGGTGGCGGTGGCGGCACCGGCCAGCGCCAGGGTGGCGGCCGTACGGGCGGTGCGTGCGCTGCGGGAGCCACCGGTGAGAGCGGTGAGCGGATGCTGCCGGGGCTTGCGGTGCGAGGCCACGGTGGCCGTCACTTCCTTCCCTTCGAGCCGTGGGCCCGGCGGCGGTCCGTAACGAGGGAAACGGACCGCCGCCACGCCTCTCGGCGAAGCGGCCGACAGGACGCCGGTGGGAGGCCGGCGATGGCGGGGAGTCGGCCGCCTGGAGGAGGACGCTAAGCCCGGGTGTTGCGGCGACGGGTGTGCTTGCCCGGGATTGTTCGCTTTCGACCGCGGTCGGCGCGCGGCTGACCGCGGCGCCGTGGCCGCACGGCCGGGACCGGGCCCGGCCTGACCGAAGCGGCGATTGTGGGCGCCCTGCCCGAAGGGCCGTGCTATGCGGCGGATACGATCCAGCACTATGGACGTAGTAATCAATCTCTTCGTCGGCCTGCACATCATCGGCATCGCCTCCCTGCTGGGCGGCTTTCTGACCCAGATGAAGGCGATGAGCGCGGGCACCGCCCGGTTTGTGCCGGCGATGCTGCACGGCGCGCTGACGATGCTGGTCACCGGCATCGTGCTGGTCGGCCTCGACCAGGCCGCGGGCCACAGCCTCAACAACATCAAGATCGGCATCAAGATGGCCGTTCTGGTGGTCATCCTGGCGCTGGTCTACGTCAAGCGGGACGAGGAGACGGTCGCCAAGCCGCTCTTCGGCGCGGTCGGTGCGCTGACGGTGGCCAACATCTTCATCGCCGTGCTCTGGACCTGAGCGGAGCGGCGGTCCGCCCGGGAACAGGGCTCCACGGGCCGGGTAGAAGGCTCCCCCGTGGGCCGGGAAGGCCCCCTCCACGGCACACCGCGCGGTCATCGCACTCCGAATCCGGAGGCGACGGCCGCGCGGTGGCGTGTGGGGGTGGCCGTGGGGGGTGGTCCGGGGGAGCGCGGCCGGGTCTCAGCCTGGGCGGACGCTCCCGTAGATCGGCATGTAGTAGATGGACTCTTCGCGGACGTTGGCGCCCGGGTGCGGCGCGTGGATCATCTTGCCGCCGCCTATGTACATGCCCACGTGGCTGATGTCGTCGTAGAAGAAGACCAGGTCACCGGGCTTGAGGTCCTTGGTGGCGATTCGCTGGCCGACCTTGACCTGGTCCCAGGTGGTCCGCGGCAGACTGACACCGGCGGCCTTCCACGCGGCCTGCGTCAGGCCCGAGCAGTCGTAGGAGCTGGGGCCGGTCGCGCCCCAGACGTACGGCTTGCCCATCTGGGAGCGGGCGAAGGCGAGCGCCTTGTCGGCCTTGGCGGAGGTGGAACCGCCGGTCGAGCCGCCGTCGTCCGCACCGCCGCCGGTCTGTCCGCCGGCCGAGCCGCCGCCGTCGTGCTGCCGCTGGCGCTCGCGCTCCTGCTGCTTGCGCGCCTCCTCCTCGGCCTTGCGCTTGGCCGCCGCCTCCTTCCGGCGCTCCAGCTCCGCGAGCCGCGCCTTCTCCTGGGCGGTCAGCCGGGAGAGCAGCTGCCGGGCCTCGGCCAGCTTTTGCTGCACGGACCGCTTGGACTCCTTGAGGGAGGTCTGCGACGTCTGCAGCCGCTCCAGACTGCGGGTCGCCTCGGCGCGCTGCCGGGCGGCCGCCGCCTGCTCCTCCTGGTAGTCGGTGACGGCCTGCTTCTGCCGGCCGGTGAGCCGCTCCATGAGGTGACTGCGGTCGACGAACTGCTGCGGATCCTTGGCGAGTATCAGCTGCGCCGTCGGGTTCATGCCGCCGGTGCGGTACTGCGCCGAGGCGAAGGTCCCCAACTGGCGCCGGGACTCGTTCATCTTCTCGGCACGCTTGGCGGCGGCGTCGAGCAGGCCGTCCACGGTGTGGCGCTGTGTGTCGGCGTGCTCCTTGGCGGCGTTGTACTTCTGGGTGGCCACCTCGGCCTGGCGGTAGAGGCCGTCGACCTTCTGCTTGACCTCTTCGACGGTCGGCTTGGGCGCCCTGGGGGCCGCGTCGGCGGACTGCGAGAGCAGTGTGGCCGAGGCGAGGGCGGCAGTGGTGAGCCCGACGGCCGTACGTCGGCCTCCGGGTGAGGCGAGAATGCTGGTGCGCGGCTTGCGATGCGACGCCAAGGCCGGCGACTCCTTCCGTGGACCGCCTACCGGGTTAGCTGTCGGGTTCGGGCGGTGTCGCTGACGGAAGGCTTGCCCTACGGTCCGGACGTCCGCTGGCGACGGCTGTCCGGATCGATTCACCCCGGTGGTGCTGGTGGGTCCCCGGCTCCGGGTGCCTGAGGGCAGGGCCGGACTCGGCGTGGGCGGCCCGTGCGGACGCTGTCGTCCACGGGGAGGCGGGCTGCCTGAGCGAGGACGTTAGCCAACTCGTGTGGCTCCTGTGAAGGCTGATGTTCGATATGCCCGAAACCTTTTCGTGACCTGAACGCGATGCGGGGGTTGTTGTGGCAGATGTCGGATTCGGGTAGACGAGCCGCCGACCGATCTGTGACGGTCCCGGCCACCTGACCTGCCGCGGTGCCACGCCTCGCCCCGCAAGCGGCAGACAATGGGCTACTCCGCGGCGGACTGTCAGTGCGGCGGCCTAGACTCGGTGGGCGATGAGCAGCCTCTTTGACGACAGTTTCCTGGCGGACCTCGGCCACAAGGGCGAGGAGCACCCGCCGCCTCCCGAGGACGAGCACGGTCCGGCCCCGGAGGAGATCCCCGCCGACCTCTTCGGCGGGAAGTTCGACGCGCCCCCGCCCAGAGAGGCGTACTACCGCGACGGCGCCGCCCGTCCCGCCCTCGATCCGGCGACGCTGCTGGAGGGGCTCAACGACGAGCAGAAGGCCGCCGTGGTGCACACCGGCGGCCCGCTGCTGATCGTCGCCGGCGCCGGCTCCGGCAAGACCCGGGTGCTCACCCACCGCATCGCGCATCTGCTCGCCGAGCGCCATGTCCACCCCGGCCAGATCCTCGCGATCACGTTCACGAACAAGGCCGCCGGCGAGATGAGGGAGCGCGTCGAGGAGCTCGTCGGCCCGCGGGCCAACGCCATGTGGGTCTCCACCTTCCACAGCGCCTGCGTACGCATACTGCGCCGCGAGTCCAAGAAGCTGGGCTTCACATCCTCCTTCTCGATCTACGACGCCGCCGACTCCAAGCGCCTGATGGCCCTGGTCTGCCGCGATCTGGACCTGGACCCCAAGCGCTACCCGCCCAAGTCCTTCAGCGCGAAGATCTCCAACCTCAAGAACGAGCTCATCGACGAGGAGACCTTCGCCGGGACGGCGGCCGACGGTTTCGAGAAGACCCTGGCCGAGGCGTACGCGATGTACCAGGCGCGGCTGCGCGAGGCCAACGCCCTGGACTTCGACGACATCATCATGACGACGGTCAATCTGCTCCAGGCCTTCCCGGATGTCGCCGAGCACTACCGCCGCCGCTTCCGCCATGTCCTCGTCGACGAGTACCAGGACACCAACCACGCCCAGTACACCCTGGTCCGCGAGCTGGTCGGCCCCGCCGTATCCGCCGCCGAGCTGTGCGTCGTCGGTGACGCCGACCAGTCGATCTACGCCTTCCGCGGTGCCACGATCCGCAACATCCTCCAGTTCGAGGAGGACTATCCGGACGCGACGACGATCCTGCTGGAGCAGAACTACCGCTCTTCGCAGACGATCCTCTCCGCCGCCAACGCGGTCATCGAGCGCAACGAGAACCGCCGCCCCAAGAACCTGTGGACGGACGCCGGTGCCGGCCCCAAGATCACCGGCTATGTCGCCGACACCGAGCACGACGAGGCGCAGTTCGTCGCCGACGAGATCGACCGGCTCACGGACGCCGGAGACGCCAAGGCCGGCGAGGTCGCCGTCTTCTACCGCACCAACGCCCAGTCCCGTGTCTTCGAAGAGATCTTCATCCGGGTCGGGCTGCCCTACAAGGTCGTCGGCGGGGTGCGCTTCTACGAGCGCAAGGAGGTCCGCGACGTCCTCGCGTATCTGCGGGTGCTCGCCAACCCCGAGGACACCGTCCCGCTCCGCCGCATCCTGAACGTCCCCAAGCGCGGCATCGGCGACCGCGCCGAGGCGATGATCGACGCCCTGTCGCTGCGCGAGAAGATCACCTTCCCGCAGGCCCTGCGCCGCGTCGAGGAGGCGTACGGCATGGCGGCCCGCTCCGCCAACGCCGTCAAGCGCTTCAACGTCCTCATGGAGGAGCTGCGCACCATCGTAGAGTCCGGTGCCGGCCCCGCCACGATCCTGGAAGCGGTTCTGGAGCGTACGGGCTACCTCGCCGAACTCCAGGCCTCCACCGACCCGCAGGACGAGACCCGGATCGAGAACCTCCAGGAACTCGCCGCCGTGGCCCTGGAGTTCGAGCAGGACCGTGGTGAGGCTGCGACATCGGGGGCTGATGCCCCGGGCCCCGGCACGCTCTCCGACTTCCTGGAGCAGGTCGCGCTGGTCGCCGACTCCGACCAGATCCCGGACGAGGACGAGGACGGCAGCGGCGTGATCACGCTCATGACGCTGCACACCGCCAAGGGCCTGGAATTCCCGACGGTCTTCCTGACCGGCCTGGAGGACGGCGTCTTCCCGCACATGCGCTCGCTGGGCCAGACCAAGGAGCTGGAGGAGGAGCGGCGGCTGGCCTATGTCGGCATCACCCGCGCCCGCGAGCGGCTCTATGTCACCCGCTCGACGATGCGCAGCGCCTGGGGCCAGCCCTCGTACAACCCGCCCTCCCGGTTCCTGGAGGAGATCCCGGTCGACTACGTGGACTGGAAGCGCACGGGCCCGGCGACGCCGTCCGCGTCGATGGGCGGTATGTCGGCGGGCAGCGGAGGCGGCGGCTTTGGCTCCATGCTGTCGTCGTCGCGCGCCAAGGGCCCGAGCGGCTTTGCGACCCGCCGCGCCGCGGACCGTCCGGTGGTCGCCCTGGCCATCGGTGACCGGGTCACCCACGACACCTTCGGGCTCGGCACGGTCGTCGGCGTCAAGGGCAGCGGAGACAACGCCGAGGCGACGATCGACTTCGGCGGCGAGAAGCCGAAGCGGCTGCTGCTGCGGTATGCGCCGGTGGAGAAGCTGTAACGGGGGGCCGAGCAGCCCCCGCGGGGTGTCCCCCGGGGGCTGTGACGGCGAGACGGCGGTCAGTTCGGGTTGAGGCCGTGGTCGCGCAGCCACGGCTGCGGGTCGACCGCCGCGCCGCCGCCGGGGCGCACCTCGAAGTGCAGATGCGGTCCCGTGGAGTTGCCTGAGTTGCCCGAATAGGCAATCTGGTCACCGGCCTTGACCGACCCGGACCGGATCTTGGTGCTGCTCAGATGGCAGTACCAGATCTCGGTGCCGTCCGGCGCCGTCACGATCGCCATGTTGCCGTAGGCGGAGTTCCACTGGGTGCGGATGGTGCCGTCGGTGGCCGAGCTGACCGGGGTGCCGTAGCTGACCGGGAAGTCGATGCCGGTGTGCACGGACATCCAGTTCACACCGGCCTGGCCGAAGGTGGCGCTCAGCCCGTGCTGGGTGACCGGCAGCACGAACTTGGGGCGCATCGCCTCCTTGCGCGCCGCCTCCTTCGCCTTGCGCTCACGCTCCAGCGCCTGGCGCTCCTTGAGGTCGATCCGCTCCTGGGTGCGGCTGGCCCGGTCGCGGAAGTCGTCGGCGCTGGCGCTGAGTCCGGCGAGCTGGGTGTCGAGCTTGTTGTTCGCCGCGGACGGTTTGACGGCCCCCGGGTCGGGCGCGGCCTGAGCGGTCGCGTCGCCCTTGTCGTCCCCGGTGAATCCGGTGACGGACGCGGCAGCCACGGCGCACACGCCCATGGCGGCGACCGAGGGGACGGCCACGGTCAGCAGCGCCGACCGCTTTACCGGCCGTTTCCGGCCCCGGCCACGGACGGCCTTCCCGGCGTCCGGGCCAACGACCCGCCGCCCGGCGGGGGCCGCGGCGGTGACCGGCATGGCCTGCGTCATGGCGTCCGCCACGGCGGCGGCATCGCTGGTGGCGGCTGCGTCGTCGGAGAGATCACCCTCGCCGGGGGAGCCGCCGTCGGTCCCGGTCCGGCCGGCCTCGAAAACATCGGCGTCGTAACCGTCGGTGTCGAACCGACCGGTGTCGAGCTGACCGACGTCGGGCTGACCGGTCTCGAAGTGCGGGGTGTCGCCCCAAGCGGTGGTGTCCCAGTGGACGGTGTCGGTCGGGGGCGGGCCGGCCTGGGCCGGAATGCCGGCGATCAGGTTCCGGTCCGTGGTCGGCCAGACCGCCGTGGCCTCGAAGCTCCCGGTCTCCTGGAGCGCGGTGGCCTGCTGGCCGACGGTGTCGAAGGCGCCGGTGGTCTCGTACGCTCCGGTGGTTTCGTACGCGCCGGTCGCATAACTCCCGGTGTCGTACGTGCCGGTGGGGTAGCTCCCGGTGTCGTACCCGCCGTGCCCGTAGGCCGTGGCTTCATAGGCGGCCGCCGTCTCGTACGCGGGAGAGGCGTACGCGGTCGCGTCGTGCGCCGGGGTCTCGTACGACGTGTGCGCATAGGGGTCGTAGCCCGCGGCGGCCGGGTGCGGGTCGGTGGCGGCGTAGGCGCCGCTGTCGTAGGCACCGGTCTGGTAGGCGCCGGTGTCCCACTGTGCCGAGGCGTAGGTGCCGGTGTCGTAGGCGCCGGTGGTGTAGCTGCCGGTGTCGTAGCCGTCGGCCGCCGGGTATGCGCCTGTGTCGTACGCACCCGTGTCGTACGCACCGGTGTGGAAGGTGCCCGTGCCGTACGCGCTCATGCCGTAGGCGCCCGTGTCGTGCGTACCGGTGTCGTACATCCCGGTGTCATAGGTGCCGGTGTCGTACATACCGGTCTCGTACGAGCTGGGGAGCGAGCCGAAAAGGGGGTCGCCGTCGCCGTATTCGGCGCTGCCCGAAGGGGATTGCTGCTGCCCGTAGGAGTCGTAGGCCGGATAATGCGCATACGAGGCGTCGGAAGTGGAGCTGGTCGGGGGCTGAGCCCCCGATGGGTGACGGTCGTTCACCAACTTCTCTTTCGCCTCGGCAGCAGGAGAATTAGCGGTGACTGTACCCGGCGGTACATGGCGGCGACAATCTTCCACAGGTTTTGGGTTCGGCCAGACCGGGCATTTGGCCGCCTTTCGGCAGTCCCCATGCGAGCCCTTGGCGCCCCGTTCGATGTTTGTTCGACATTAAGCCAAGATCAGGTCGCCTGTGCGACCCCGTTTCGGCCTCGCGCGAGGCCGAAACGGGGCGTTCGCCACCGGTCGGGGTCAGGCCACCGAAATGACGTCCGCGGCTCCTTCCGCCGTCTCCGCCGAGGTCAGCGCTTCACGTATGCCGGCGGCGACGGTGCCGTTGACCGGTAGCGCGAGATGTCCGACACCGGCGACATGCACGTTGTAAGCGAGCAAATCCGGGTGGTCGATTCTGGCCGTCGTGGCGGGAACCATCACCCGGTCCTCTTCACTCCAGAAAGCGACAAAGTGCGTCCGGCAATGTGGCGCCGGAAGCGACAACTCCGCAATCACCTCGGAATCGGGGCGCATCTGGCGGACGATCGGGTGCGCCGACATCAAGGGCGCGATGCGGGTGCCGGAGTGCGGGGTCCCGAGCGTGATCAATGTACGGACGCGGGCGTCGCCGCCGAGCCGCTGGACGTAATAGCGGGCGATGAGCCCGCCCAGGCTGTGGCCCACGATGTCCACCTGTCGATGACCGGTCCGCGCGCACACCTCCTCCACATGCCGGCTCAGCAGCTCGGCGGCCTTACGGAGATCGCAGGTCAGCGGGGAGTAGTTGAGCGCCTCGACACGACGCCAGCCGTGCCGCTGCAGTGAGCGGCGCAGCAGCAGGAAGACGGAGCGGTTGTCGATGAAGCCATGGAGCAGGAGGACCGGCGGATGGGCCCGGCCCTCGGTAGGCAGCAGTGACGGTGCATCGGCGGCGGGCTGCAAGGGCTCCGGCGCCGGGTGCCCTTCCGGAGTCCCGGCCGCGGGGTGCGGTGCGGGTCGTGGCACGGGGCGTTCCGGGGAGATGCCGGTCGGATAGAGGAGGAGATGGCCGGCCAGCACCGCCAGTTCCACGGCCGTGCTGCGCAGGAGCACGGAAGAGGCGTAGGTGGGGAGCCGGCGGGCGCGCCGGAGTGGTGCGGCGCAAAGGCGCGCGAGCAGAAGGGGTGCGGAGAGAAAGGGCAGGGCCTGCATGGCCGACCTCCCGAACGGCACGCGGGAGGCGGCTTTGACCCCCGTATGCCCTCGTGGGAAGCCATGAGCAGCGACGGCGGGCATGCGGCGTACCCGCCCTGATGCGCGCCCGGCGGCGCGGTGGCCCGGCTGCGACTCCCCGTGCGCCCGCCCCGCGTGTACGGATCCGCCCGGCTCTGGCGGCACGACACACGGAACACGGCGCGTAGCGAACGTGTCCCATGTGTGATTTCCCCCTCCCCGGATGTCACGAAACGGCTGGGTACGGGATGCTGGCGATAACGTTCGTTCACGCTCGTGGCCGCCGGATCGCGGTCGCGCGATCGATTGTCGGCTCGGCGGCACCACGGTGCCGTGCATGGCTTGGAGGCAGTGATGAGTGTGGCTCGGCATGACGGAGCGCAAGCGGGGAGCCAGGGCGCGGCGGGCAGGTCGGGGCCGATCCGTGTGGTCGTGGCCAAGCCGGGCCTGGACGGGCACGACCGGGGTGCCAAGGTCATCGCGCGGGCGCTGCGCGACGCCGGTATGGAGGTGATCTACACCGGGCTGCACCAGACCCCGGAGCAGATCGTCGACACCGCCATCCAGGAGGACGCCGACGCGATCGGGCTGTCCATCCTGTCCGGCGCGCACAACACCCTCTTTGGGAAGGTCATCGCCCTGCTGGAGGAACGCGACGCGGCGGACATCAAGGTCTTCGGCGGCGGCATCATCCCAGAGGCCGACATCCCCCCGCTCAAGGCGCAGGGCGTCGCGGAGATCTTCACGCCGGGCGCGACGACCGCCTCGATCGTGGCGTGGGTCAATGCGAATGTGCGGTCGCTGGCGGTCTGAGACGCGAGACGGCCGGGCGGCCTGGGCGGCCGCGGCACCGGTGGTTCCGGAGCGGAGGGTCATGGGGCGAGGGGCTGTCGCGTGGCCCGGCGGGGGGCGCCGGCCGGGGTACCGGTAGTGATGCCGGTGTCCGGGCCGGTATCGGTGCAGGTGCTCGTGCTCGTGCTCGTGCTCGTGCTCGTGCTCGTGCTCGTGCCGGTGTCGGTGCCGGTGCTCGTGCCGGTGTCGGCAGGGCCGGCCGATTCGCTCTCGCCCCCGCTGTCGTGACCGGTGGGGGGCGGGGTGAGTTCCGCGTGCATGGTGGCGCGCAGGCGCAGGGTGCCGACCAGGCGCTGGAAGGCCTCGGACCAGTAGCCGCCGGCGCCCGGTGAGGCGCCCTCCGGCTCGTCCGTGACGGCGGTGAGCATCTCCAAACGGCCCGCCGCGGCCGGGTCCAGGCAGCGCTCGGCCAGGCCCATCACCCCGCTGAAGCTCCACGGGTAGCTGCCCGCGTCCCGGGCGATGTCCAGGGCGTCGACGACGGCCCCGCCCAGCGGCTCGGCCCAGGGGACCGCGCACACGCCGAGCATCCGGAAGGCTTCCGACAGCCCGTGTGCCGCGATGAACTCCGCCACCCACCAGGCCCGTTCGGCACCGGGCAGCACGGTCAGCAGCTTCGTCAGGTCCCGCGACGAGCCGGCCGGTGCGACCTCGGCCGCCTGGGACGGCGCGCCCGGCGCGCCCAGCAGCGCCCGCGCCCAGTCGGCGTTCCGCTGTCGCACCGCGGCGCGGCACCAGGCGTCGTGCAGCTCCGTCCGCCAGTCGTCGCCCACCGGCAGGGCGACGATCTCCGCCGCGTCGCGGCCCCCGAACCGGGCGTGCCATCCGTCCAGCGGCGTTGCCTCCACCAACTGGCCCAGCCACCAGGACCGTTCGCCCCGTCCGGAGGGCGGCTTGGGCGCCACGCCGTCCCGCTGCATCCCCGCATCGCACTCGTGCGGCGCCTCCACGGCGATCACCGGTGCGCCGGCCGTACGGTCCAGGCCGACGCAGGTGTGCGCACGCTGCGCCATACGGTCCGCGAGGGCGGAGCCGGGGAGCGTGGAGAGCAGTTCGGCGGCCGTGGCGCGGACGTTGCGGCTGCGGTCGGACAGCGCCTGTTCGAGGAAGGGCTCATCGGTCCCCGAGAGGCCCTCGCGCAACGAGTCGAGGAACATCAGACGGTCCTCGGCCCGCTCCGTGGGCCAGGTCGTGGCCAGCAGGGCCAGGCCGGCCTGCGGGTCCTGGCGGCGCAGCGCGGTCAGCAGGGCGACCCGCTCCGCGAACAGGCCCTCCTCCCAACGGCGTCGTACGCCCTCGGGGTTGTCGTCTCCGGAGAGCTCGGCCGGGCCGCCGACCCCTCGGAGCGCGAATTTCCACTCGTCGTTGAGCCGCGACAGCCACAGGGCACGCGGCCCCGCCAGCGCCAGCGCGGCGGGCCGCAGGTCCGTACGGGCGCGGGCGGCGTCGAGCAGCGCGGGCAGCAGCGCCTCCGGGGCGCGATAGCCGTACTCACCGGCGGCGGCCAGCCACTGGGGGAGCAGCTCGGTGAGATCGGGGGCCGTGCCGCGGCGGCTGCCGCCTGCGCCGCGGTCGGCCAGCAGCAGGGACAGCCGGCGGCGGGCGGCGGACGGCAACGGGGGGCGTAGGTCGGCCGGGGCCGCGGCGGGCCGCTCACCGGCCGGCGCGGGGCGGAGTGCGGCGCGCCGGCGCACCGTGCTCACCGCGGCCGCGTCCAGCAGCGCGGCCGCGCCGCCCTGCCCGGACCGCACCGCCACCGGCGGCGTCCGCCGCTCGGTCCCGAGGAGCGCGGCGCTCACGAGATCGGCCCAGGGGGCCGGGGCGGTCGGGGTGAGGGAAGAGGGGGCGGAGGATGCATTGGAAGTGGCGGGAGCTGCGGGAGTCGTGGGTGGAGTGGGCGTGGTGGTGGGCGTCATGCGCTTCCTCCGGGGATCGGTGGTGGACGGCGGGCGCGGGTGGCGGGAGGCAGTAGCCGGCGGTGTGGCGGGGGCTCGGGTCACAGGGACACCGGGGCCGGGTCCCAGACGGTCAGCGGCAGAAAGCCGCGGTGGCCGCATTCGCCGAAGACCGTGACCGGCGCGCCGCCCGATATGGCGGCCAGCTGCCACAGGTTCGTACGGGCCGGACAGCGCGGGTCCAGCGGCAGCGCCGATTCCCCGTCCGCATCGGCCAGTTGCCAGCTCTTTCCGTCCCGGCCCGGAATCGGGGTGACCTCGGCGAGCACCACCGGCCAGGAATCCAGCCACGGGTCGTCGCGCAGAGCGTCGCCGTACGAGGCGAGGGCGGCATCGATGCCGCAGCCCGGTGGCACGGCCCCCGGGGCGGCCGGGGCGTGCCGCTCGCCCAGGGTGGCGCGCAGGGGGCGGGCGCCCGGGTAATAGGCGAGGTCCGCATCGAGCACCAGGCCGGGCGGCAGGGCCAGGTCCAGAGGGCGGTTGGCGCCGCCGAAGGAGAGATGCAGCGCCATCCGGCCGGTCCGCTCGCCCCGAAGGAAGATTCTGCGGGTGGTCAGCTTGCCGTCCTCGCTGTCCTGTTGGGAGAGCACCAGCCAGCGGTCCCGGACCGTGGTCGTCCCGGGGCCGGTCAGCAGATCCGCCGTGTCCGTGGTCAGCCCGACACGCGAGCGGACCGTCGCCGCGAGGGGAGCCGGCAGCCGCTCGATGCCCAGGAACCCCTGGTCGAGGAGGTGCAGCAGAGCGCACTCCTCCAGCAGCCGGGCCGGCCAGTCCGGACCGGACGCCACTGCCGAGCCCAACTCCCTTACCCGCGAGGCGAGACCGGGCGCCTGGGCGTCGACCATGCGGGCGGCCGTCTCGTCCCAGGCCCCGTAACCGGCGCGCTCGGCCGAGGCCAGACCGGACTGCAGCAGATCCTCCAGGCGCTGCTCCAGCTCCGTCGCACCGGCGCCGATCCGCTGCATCCGGCGCTCCGCCCGCCGCTTGGCCGCCTCCGGGTCGGCCGGCGCACGCGACGGAGTGCCGCCGCCCGGGGGCGAATCCGCGGACCGCTCGGCGCGCTCAATGCGTCCGGCCAGCCACTCGCCCGCCCACTGCGCCGGTTCCCCTGCCGGCACCTCCTGGCCGCCGCCCGCCCAGAGCAGCAGCAGCCCCAGCGCGTGCTTGCACGGAAATTTGCGGCTCGGACAACTGCACTTGAATGCGGGTCCGTTGAGCTCCACGACCGTTTGATACGGCTTCTTGCCGCTGCCCTTGCACTGCCCCCACACCGCGCCCTCGTCCGCGCCCGTTTCCGACCACGGTCCCGGCGCCGCGAGCTTGCCGCCCGCCTTGCGCGAAGCCTCGTCAGGCGCCAGCGCGAGCACCTGATCCGTCGTCCAGCGTTCCCCCTGCGGATTCATGTCATCGACGCTACGACGCCCCACTGACAATCGCCGTGACGCGCGATGAACTCGCAGTTCAGGGCGGGTTTTCGGGGGATTGTCAGTGGCGTGGTGCAGGCTTGATTCCGCAAGCGGCCGCAGGGATTTCGGGGTCCCGGCCGCAGACGTTGCGACGAGGGGGAACCATGTCCGAGAACAGCTTCCAGACGACGGACGACGACAGCAATCCGAGCGGCGGGACGCCGCCGCACGCCACGGGCGGCCAAGCGCTGCGGCCGCACGCCGAGGACAGTTTCGCGGAGGAGCTGAAGGCCCTCGCGGCGGCCGACGACCGGCCGCGGCCGGAGCGGTGGCGGCTCTCGCCGTGGGCGGTCGCGACGTACCTTCTCGGCGGCGCGCTCGCGGACGGCACGGTCATCACACCCAAATATGTCGGCCCGCGCCGGATCGTCGAGGTCGCCGTGACGACCCTCGCGACGGACCGCGCACTGCTCCTGCTCGGCGTGCCCGGCACCGCGAAGACCTGGGTGTCCGAGCATCTGGCGGCCGCCGTCAGCGGCGACTCCACCCTGCTGGTCCAGGGCACCGCCGGCACACCCGAAGAGGCCATCCGCTACGGCTGGAACTACGCCCAGCTGCTCGCGAACGGCCCCAGCCGGGAGGCGCTGGTGCCCAGTCCGGTGATGCGCGCGATGGCGCAGGGCATGACCGCACGGGTCGAGGAACTGACCCGCATCCCCGCCGACGTCCAGGACACGCTGATCACGATCCTGTCGGAAAAGACCCTGCCCATCCCGGAGTTGGGACAGGAGGTGCAGGCCGTCCGCGGCTTCAATCTGATCGCCACCGCCAACGACCGGGACCGCGGGGTCAACGAACTCTCCAGCGCGCTGCGCCGCCGCTTCAACACCGTCGTACTGCCGCTGCCCGCAACCCCGGACGAAGAGGTGGACATCGTCTCGCGCCGGGTCGAGCAGATCGGGCGCTCGCTGGACCTCCCGGCCGGACCGGAGGGCCTGGACGAGATCCGCCGTGTCGTGACGGTCTTCCGCGAGCTGCGGGCCGGCCTCACCTCCGACGGCCGCACCAAGCTCAAGTCGCCGTCCGGCACCCTCTCCACGGCCGAGGCCATCTCGGTGGTGACGAACGGGCTGGCGCTGGCCACCCACTTCGGGGACGGTGTGCTGCGCTCCGGGGACGTGGCCGCGGGCATTCTGGGAGCCGTGGTCCGCGATCCGGCAGCGGACCGGGTCGTCTGGCAGGAGTACCTGGAGACCGTGGTGCGTGAGCGCGACGGCTGGAAGGACTTCTACCGCGCCTGCCGTGAGGTGAGCGCATGACCGGGCCGGTGCTGCTCGGGGTGCGGCATCACGGCCCCGGCTCGGCGCGGGCGGTGCGCGCCGCCCTGGACCAGTGCACGCCCGCCGCGGTCCTGATCGAGGGACCACCGGAGGCGGACGCGCTGGTGCCGCTGGCCGCCCAGGAGGGGATGCGCCCGCCCGTCGCACTGCTCGCCCATGCGCAGGACGATCCCGGCCGTGCGGCGTTCTGGCCGCTGGCCGAGTTCTCCCCGGAGTGGGTGGCGATGCGCTGGGCACTGGAGCGCGGCGTCCCCGTCCGCTTCATCGATCTGCCCGCGGCGCACTCCTTGGCGATGGGGGACGACGAAGGGACGGCGGGCGAGGGAGCGGCCGACGGGGGGCCGGCCGCCGGTAAGGAGGCCGATGGCAAGGAGGGGGCCGGCAAGGAGGGGCCCGGCAGCGAGAGGGACGCTGACGGCGGGCAAGCCGACCGCGCCCAGACCGGTGGCGCGGAGTCGGGAGGCACGGAGCCCGATGGCGCAGAGTCCGGAGGCCCAGCGGCCGCAAGCCCAGCGGCCGCAAGCCCAGCGGCCGCAAGCCCAGCGGCCGGAGGCGTGGCGGACGGAGGCGGCGCGGACGGCGGCCCGGGGACCGCCGGCGAAGGACTCGGCGCGCAGGAGGCCGGAGCCGGAGCCGGAGCCGGAACCGGGACCGGAGCCGGGACCGCGACCGCGACCGCGACTGAAGCCGGGACCGCGACCGCGACCGAGACCGCGACCGAGGTGCGGGTCGATCCGATCCGGGTGCTGGCCGAGGCGGCCGGGTACGACGACCCGGAGCGCTGGTGGGAGGACGTGGTCGAGCACCGCGGAGGCGGGGGTGCCTTCCGGTCAGGGGGGTCCTCCCGCCCGAGCGAAGCTTCGAGCGAAGCCGGGAGTGGGGGCGAAGTCGGGAGTGGAGGCGAAGCCGGGAGTGGGGGAGGAGCCCGGAGCGGGGGAGGCTCCGGTGTGGATGCGCTGGCCCCGTTCGTGGCGCTGGCCGAGGCGATGGGGGCGCTGCGCGAGACGTACGGGGACGGCGGCCATGACCGCGATCCGGTGCGCGAGGCGCATATGCGGCTGCGACTGCGGGCCGCGCGGCGGGAGTTCGGGGACGGCATCGCCGTGGTGTGCGGTGCCTGGCACGTACCGGCCCTGGCGCAGCGCACCACCGTGGCCGCCGACCGGCAGCTGCTCAAGGGACTGCCGAAGGTGAAGACGGCGGTGACCTGGGTGCCCTGGACACACCGACGGCTCTCCCGTCGCAGTGGCTACGGCGCCGGTATCGCCTCACCGGGCTGGTACGGCCATCTCTTCAGCGTCCCCGACCGCCCCGTGGAACGCTGGCTGACCAAGGTCGCCGGGCTGCTCCGGGAGGAGGACTACGCCGTCTCGTCGGCGCATGTCATCGAAGCGGTGCGGCTCGCCGAGGGGCTGGCCACGGTACGCGGCCGTCCGCTGGCCGGGCTGACGGAACTGGACGACGCGATCCGGGCCGTCATGGGGGACGGCTCCGATGCGCCGTCCTCGCTGATCCACGACCGGCTGGTGGTCGGGGAGGTGCTGGGCGAGGTCCCTGAGGACGCCCCCGCGGTGCCGCTGCAACGGGACATCGCCCGCAGCCAGCGGACGCTGCGGCTCAAACCGGAGGCGCTGGAACGGGAACGGGAACTGGACCTGCGCAAGGAGACCGACGCCGGCCGCAGCCGCCTGCTGCACCGGCTCCGGCTGCTCGGCATCCCCTGGGGCGAGCCCACCCGCTCCCGCGGCAGCACCGGCACCTTCCGGGAGACCTGGCGGCTGCGCTGGGAGCCCGAACTGTCGGTGCGGGTCGCGGAGGCCGGCATCTGGGGCACGACCGTGCTCTCGGCCGCCACGGCCAAGGCCGCCTCCGAGGCGTCCGGGGCGGCCACGCTCGCCGACGTGACGGCGCTCGCCGAGCGCTGTCTGCTGGCCGAACTCCCCGACGCACTACCGGTGGTGATGCGGGCGCTGTCCGACCGCGCGGCGCTGGACGCGGACGTGGGCCATCTCGCCCAGGCGCTGCCCGCCCTCGTACGGTCGGTGCGCTACGGCGATGTGCGCGGCACGGACGCCGTGGCGCTCCGCGAGGTGGCGACGGGCCTGGCCGAGCGGGTCTTCGTCGGACTGCCACCCGCCTGTCCGGGCCTGGATGCCGACGGCGCCGCCGAAATGCGCGGCCATCTCGACGCCACCCACCAGGCCGTCGGCCTCCTCGGCCAGCAGGAGACCGGGCAGCGGCCCGGATCGCGGCAGCTGCGGACGCGGTGGGCCGGGGTGCTGCGGGCGGTGAGCGAACGGGACGCCGTACCGGGCCTGATCCGCGGTCGGGCGGCCAGACTCCTGCTGGACGAGGGGGAGTTGGGCGACGGGGGAGCGGAGCGGCTGATGGGGCTCGCGCTCTCGCCGGGTACCCCGCCCACCGAGGCTGCCGGATGGATCGAGGGATTCGTCGGCGGCGGGGACGGCGGCATGCTGCTGGTCCATGACGAACGGCTGCTCGCGCTGGTCGACGGCTGGCTGACCGGTGTGCCGGACGCCGCGTTCACGGACGTCCTGCCGCTGTTGCGCCGGACCTTCGCGGAGTACGAGGCCGGAGTGCGGCGCACCCTCGGCGAACTGATCCGCCGCGGCCCCGCGGCCCCGTCCCGCCACCCGGCCGGCGATGCCCCGGACGCCGCCGCACCCGGGTTCGGCCCCGGCCTGGACCGCGACCGCGCCGCGGCCGTCCTCCCCACCCTGCGCATGCTGCTGGGGATCGGTGCCCACGGCTTCGACGACGAGCCGGGCGAGGAGCCGAACGACCCGCAACCGGACACCATCCGACCGGCCGACGACCTCACGGGGGCACGGACATGACCCGCACGACACCGGACCCGACGGCAACGACTACGACCACTGCCCCGGTGACGGCAACGACTACGACCACCGCCCCGGGGGCAACGAGTACGACCACCGCCCCGGCGACGGCAACGGGCACGACTACTGCCCCGGTGACGGCAACGACCACCGCCCGCACGACGGACCCGGACCCCGCTCCCGCCACCCCCGCTACCCCCGCCCCCGCCTCTGAAGCCGAGCGGCTGCGCCGCTGGCGGCTGGTGCTCGGTGGCGGCGGCGCGGACGGGACGGGGTGTGAACTACGGGGGCGGGACGCGGCGATGGACGGCGCGCTGGCCTCGCTCTACGGACGGGAGAAGGGAAACGGCGGCAAGGCGGCCGACGGCAGGCGGTCGGCGGGGCTCGGGGCTTCGGCGCCCGGGGTGGCGCGCTGGCTCGGCGATATCCGTACCTACTTCCCGTCCTCCGTGGTGCAGGTGATGCAGCGGGACGCCATCGACCGGCTGGGGCTGTCCGCGCTGCTGCTGGAGCCGGAGATGCTGGAGGCCGTCGAGGCGGATGTGCATCTGGTGGGCACCCTGCTCTCACTCAACAAGGTCATGCCCGAGACCACCAAGGAGACCGCCCGCGCCGTCGTCCGCAAGGTCGTCGAGCAGCTGGAGAAGAAGCTGGCGCAGCGCACCCGCGCCACCCTCACCGGCGCACTGGACCGCTCCGCCCGGATCAGCCGGCCGCGCCACCGCGATATCGACTGGAACCGCACGATCCGGGCGAACCTCAAGAACTACCTCCCGGAGTACCGCACGATCGTCCCCGAGCGGCTGATCGGCTACGGCCGCGCGGCGCAGTCGGTGAAGAAGGACGTGGTGCTCTGCATCGACCAGTCCGGTTCGATGGCCGCCTCGGTCGTCTATGCCTCGGTGTTCGGCGCGGTGCTCGCCTCCATGCGGGCCCTCGACACCCGGCTCGTCGTCTTCGACACCGCGGTCGTCGATCTGACGGACCAACTGGACGACCCGGTCGATGTCCTCTTCGGCACCCAGCTCGGCGGCGGCACGGACATCAACCGTGCCCTCGCCTACTGCCAGTCCCGCATCACCCGCCCCACCGAAACCGTCGTCGTCCTCATCAGCGACCTCTACGAAGGCGGCATCCGGGACGAGATGCTCAAGCGGGTCGCCGCGATGAAGGCGTCCGGCGTGCAGTTCGTGACGTTGCTCGCACTCTCCGACGAGGGGGCGCCCGCCTACGACCGTGACCACGCCGCGGCCCTCGCGGCCCTGGGGGCACCGGCGTTCGCCTGCACCCCGGATCTCTTTCCGGACGTGATGGCGGCCGCGATCGAGAAACGGCCGCTGCCCATACCGGACATGGCGGAGCAACGGTGACAGGAACCCCTGGCGGACTTGCGTGGCACCTGGCTCCTCATGCAAGGATCAGGCCATCGCTCGATCGCCCGCGACGCGCGTGACGCCGAGGCCGTGTGCCTTGGGCGTCCCCGTCCGTAGGGGAAGGTCCTCCTTGTCTGCTGTGTTCGCCCTGCCTGCCGCCGTGCGCCTGCCGCGCACGGTGGCCGTGCGGCGTGCGCTGCTGGCCGGGCTCTTCCTGGTGGGCTTCGTCGCCCTCGGCTTCGCCTTCGGTCCCGGCGCCCATGCCGACGACCGCACGCGGACAGCGGACCTGCCCGGGGTGGCGACCCCGGCCAAGGCCCCGGCCGAGGCGTCCACCCCGGACCGGGCCGCCACCCGGGACCGGGCGACGGACCGGGCGCACCAGCTGTCCGGCTCCGGCACCAGGCTCCAGCGGCAGGGCAAGGCGTCCGGCGCAAAGCTCGCCGAGCGCACCCCCACCGACTCCGACGCGGTGGCCAAGGCCGTACGGCCCGCCGCCGAGCAGGCCGCGCCGGTCACCGGCCGGATCACCGAGCCGGTGAGCCGGGTCGTACGGGAAGCCGGGGACTCGGCCGGCGCCGCACTGCCCGTACACCTCCCGTCCGGTGAACAGACGGGACCCGGAGACGGCGCGAGCAACCAGCACGGCCGTACGCCGGGCGACGCACAGCCGGCCGGTCCGCGGACCGCTGCCCAGGCTGCCGCCGCTCGTGCCGCCCAGTCGTCGCACCTCGTCGGTGACCTGCACCGTTCGGCCGCCGAGCACCGTTCGGCCGCCGTCCACGAGCAGCCCGCCCCGGGCCACAACGGCCTTCCGGGACAGTGCCCGCAGGCCCCGGTGGCGCCCACCTCGCACTCCGCCGGTGACGGCCATGGCCCCCGTGGCGGGGACCAGCACGCCGCCGCCCCGGCGGATCCCACGCGCTTCCGGCTGCTGCCGGGTGGCGTCCGCACGGCCGATGGCGCTCCGACGCGTCGGCGTGCCGAAGAAATCCTCGAATTCCCGGGCTAGGGCAGACCGCTCCGCGTCTGTAACTGGACCTGCCGCGCGGGGGCGGGACAGGTCTGCCCTTACACCCCTGAATTCGAAGGACATCACCTCCATGCGCTCGAACATCCGCCGTTCCATCGTCGTTGCCGCCGCCGCCACCGGTCTGTGGGCCCTGGGCTCCGTCGCCGCCAACGCCGCCGAGCTGCCCGTCGGCTCGGACCTGCCGGCCGCCGGCACGGTGACCGACACCGCCAAGCAGCTGCCCACCGGTGACGTGGCCGGCACCGCGACGAAGACGGCCAAGACCGTCACCACGACCGCCCAGGAGACGGCGGCCAAGGCCACCGGCGCCCTCGGCGGCGTGTCCACCCAGAACCTGCCCACCGGCAAGCTGCCGCAGGTCGGTGACGTGACCGGTGCGGTGGACGGCGTGCAGAAGCAGGCCCACGGCGTCGGCCTGCCGAAGACCGGTGAGGTGCAGAAGGCCGCCGACCTGAAGAAGGCCAAGAAGGCCAAGAAGGCCGTCAAGAAGGCCGGCAAGGCCGCCGACCTGGGCAAGGCCGGGCGCCTCACGAACGGCACGCTGCCCTCCGTTCCGTCGCTGCCCGCCACCCCGGGCGTCCCGTCCGCCCACCTCCCCGGCGGCCTGCCCCAGGGCCTGCCCGGCACCCCGGCGCTGCCGAAGGTCCCCGCGCTGCCCAAGGCTCCGGGCTCGGTCGACAACCTGCTCGCCGGTCTCGCCGGTGCGGGCATCCGCCCCGAGCAGCTGACGAAGCAGGCCCAGGGCGGCCTGGCCACCGCCCGCCCGGTCGTCGACAAGGCGGCCTCCGACGTGCTGCCGCCCGTCGCCCGCCGGGTCGTCGTCAAGGTCGTGCCGGTCGCGCAGGGTGCGGTCGGCGGTGCCGGTCACCTCGCCGGTGACGCGGCCGGCCAGGCGACCCCGTTCGTGATCACGGTCGGCGGCCAGGCGCAGCTGTTCGTGCAGGGTGCCGCGGCCGACGCGGTGCCGTTCGCCCAGGGTGTGGCCGGCGACGCGGCGCCGTTCGCCCAGGGCAAGGCGACCGACACCGTGGGGTTCGCCCAGGGTGCGGCCGCTGACGCCACCCCGTTCGCGCAGGGCCTGACCGCCGTCGTCGTGGCCGACGCGCAGGGCACCGCCGGCAAGGCCGTCGCCGGTGTGCAGGGCCTGGCCCCGGTGAAGTCCGTGCCGGCCGTGCCTGCCGTGCCCTCCGTCCCTGCCGTGCCCTCCGTCCCGGCCGTGCCGGCCAACGTGACCGACGCCGTTCCGGCCGTTCCCTCGGTCCCCGCCGTTCCGGCCAACGTGACCGACGCCCTTCCGGCCGTCCCCGCCGTCCCGGCCAACCTGACCGACGCGGTTGCCGTCCCGGCCGTCCCGTCGGTGCCTGCCGTCCCGGCCAACCTGACCGACGCCGTTGCCGTTCCGGCCGTGCCCGCCAACCTGGCCGACCTGACCAACGCCGCCAACATCCCGGCGCTGCCGGCCCTCCCGGTCCAGGCGGTCTGAGGCCTCAGGCCGACACCACCGGCTGATCGGCCGCGGCGGCGGCCGACGCCGGAACACCCATGAACAGCCGGGCGGACCTCTGTGGGGGAGGGCCGCCCGGCCTTGGCGTATCCACCGCGCCGCGCCGCACCACTTCGCGCCGCACCCCTCCCCCGCAGCACCCCTCCCCCGCACCACTTCGCGCCGCAGCACTTCGCGCCGCACCGCATCCCTGATGCGCTGCGCCAACGAGCCTCCCGCGCCTAAGACTTGGGTACGTGCAGCCGCTCCCAGCTGACCTGCCCGGGTGCCCCGTCCGCGTCCTTGCCGCGGAAGCCGTTCTTGCGCTGCCAGGCCGCGTACGACTTGCGGTCCGCCTCGGTCCACTCCGGACCGGGGCCGTCTTTGTAGTGGCCACAGCCCTCCGCCACCAGCCGCGCACCCATCGCCGTGATCACCGGGCTGCGGGCCCCCGCCCGGAAGAAGTCGCGGCCGGGAAACGACTCGTACGGCGGATGCTGTGGCTTCGGCGGCACCGGCCGCGTCGAACCGTCACCGGAACCGCCGCCCGAGCCACCCGGCCCCGAGCCGCCGGCATCCGTACCGCCCGCATCCGTACCGTCGGCATCCGGCGGGCCCTCCGCCGCCTTCGCCAGCCGCTTCTTGATCCGGCCGCGCAGGTCGTCCATCACGATGCCGCGCGGATCGACCTTCCCCGGCTGCCACTCCTTGTGCCCGATCACCGAGCGCTCGCTCCAGCCGTGCGCCCGGCAGATCGCCGCCGCGGCCTTCTCGATGGCGAGCTTCTGCTCCTCGGGCCAAGGGTCCTTGCCGTCCCCGAGGTTGATGCATTCGAAGCCGTAGAAGTGACGGTTGCCGTCGGTGTCCGCGGCGTTGTCCTTCGGCAGCTCCGCGTCCTCGTTGACCACCGCACGCAGGACGTCGCGGTCGCCGAGTCCGGCGTGGTTGGCGCGGCCGTTGCCGACGAGATGGACCTCGCCCTGCTTGTCGATCACGCCATGGCACAGCGGCCCCGGCAGATCGGAGCGCCCGTCGTAACACAGGTCCACCGAGCTGTCGGTGCCCTTCGTGGCGGTGTGATGGATCATCACGCCGTTCAACGGGCCCCAGCGGCCCTTGGTGTTCCGGTTGTGCTGACGCCAGTTGCGGACCTCGTGGACCACCAGGCCCTCGTCGCGCAGCGCCGCGATCAGCTTGCTCGCGGTCAGGGCGGTGGCCATCAGCCCGCACCTCCTTCGTCGGCCGCGGCTTCGGCCGCCGCGGTGGTCTGTGACCTGCTCGGCGCCGGATCCGCCGCGTCGTACGCCGCGCCGTCCGCCTCCTCCGCCCGTGCCTCCTCCTCGGCGGCCAGCGCCGCCTCGTCCGCCGCCGGAATGCCCGCCGACAGCGGGGCGAACGCCAGCCGCAGATCGGTCTCGCCCTGCTCGCCCGCGACCCACGCCAGCGGCGCGAAGTGCACCGCGATACCGGACGGGTACTCCAGCAGGGGGCGGCGCGCCGCATCCGTCGGCCACTCCACCGAGCCGGTGGCCGTACGGGCCGGGATCAGCCAGAAGTCGCCGGTGCGGTAGCTGCCGCCGGACGCGAAGCAGACCTCGACGCCGTCCTCCAGCGGCAGCCAGCCGCCCTCCTCGACCGGCAGTGCTCCGTGCTTGAGCCGGCCGCCCCGCTCAGCGCGCCCGGTGGTCCGCCGGCCGCCTTCCTGGTGGTCCCAGCGGCGCAGGAACGGGTGCAGTTCGGGCCGCCGGCCGACGCCCGGCGCCGGCTCGTCCGAGAGCCGTACCCGGCGGCCCGGCAGATCGAGCTCCTCCACCCGCAGCAGCGGCTCGGCCTCGCCCCGGCTCGTATACGCGGTGTCCACGAACTCGACCCGGTCGCCCACGTCCAGGTCCAGCTTGTCGTCGCTGCCCAGGGTCGCCAGCTCCACCCAGGTGCCGTCGAGTCCGTCGACCGGGAAGGTGACGGAGCCGTTCTCCCTGGACCATTTGAAGGTGGCGTCCTTGGCGCTGCCCCCGTCGTGCACCTCGACCCGGTAGAGCTGGTTCTCCGGCCCCCGGTAGCGGGCGTCAGGGACGACCAGGCAGGGCTCGTCGTCCGCGTGGTCCGGGCGTGCGCTGCGGGCCGCGAGACGGGAGCCGGGGGCTCCCGCCTTCTGCGCCCAGCGGGTGAAGGCCGTACGGATGTCGTCGACCGACGGGCTGTCGTCGTCCAGCCCCAGTGCGGAGGCGGGCAGGGGCAGCACCTGCCACACCACCTTTGTGCGGGCCGCGGTGTCCGGCATCGCCGCGCCCAGGGCGACCTCGCGCAGCGCCGGGTCCTCGGCCGCGGTGACGAGCCGCTCCCACACCTTCAGACAGGCCAGATACGGGAAGGCGGTGGGCAGCCGGTCGCCGGGCCGTTCCGGGTCCCGGAAGCCGTCGGGCTGGTCCCAGTACGTCCAGGTGGTGGGCGGTGCGGCCGGTTCGTCCGCGCCCTCGCCGCCGTCCTGGCCGTCCTTGGCCGCGGCGCCGTCCTTGCCGCCGGCGCCGTCCGCGCCGGCCGCGGGCACCGGCACCCCGGGCTGCGGGCGGGTCGCGTCACACAGGATGCCGTCCACGTAGTAGCGGCCGGGGCCGATGATCAGGTCGTCCAGCTCGCGGCTGCCGCCCCGCAGTTGGATCCTGAAGCCGGTGGCGCCGCGCGGCCCGCCGTGCTGACCGATCAGATCGGCGGCGAGCGTACGGGCCTGGAACAGCTGGATCGCCGTCTGCTCATTGGCGTCCGCGTCCAGCTGGACGCGGCCCTGCTGGGCGACGACCGCGGAGTAGTGACGCGCCGGCCGGTGGGTGAGGCGCGAGAGATCAGCGTGCATGGAAAGGGTCCCCCTCGTACGGGATGCTCGGAAGGTCGGCGGTCGGGGCACAGCAAGGGCGCGCAGTGCGCGGGCAGTTCACGTCACGAACAGGCCGGTGGTTCACGTCACGAACACCACCCCCGCATCGCTCCCCGCCGGCGTGTACTCCGCCAGCCGGGCCCGCAGGCTGTCCTCGCGCTGCGGTTGGTAGAGGTCGTGGTACGCGCCCATCTCGGCGCCGTCCTCCGCGCCGCGCCTGATCTCTTCCGCGCAGCCCGCCGCCAACTGCCCGTACCACGGCGTCCCGTAGCGCTCACCGCGCAGCAGCGGCCGTACCCGCGCGGCGTCCTCGGCTCCCGCCAGGTCCGGCCGGCAGCGGTAGCGGCGCGGGGTGCGCGACCCCGGCGGGACATAGCTGAACCGCAGACAGCCGATGCCGCGCCGGGCGACGTGCAGCCGCCCGGTGAAGATGCTGTTCTCGGCGATCTGTACGGCGTGCGTGTGCACCTCGCCGATGACCGTGGCGCGGTGTGCGTGGAGCACCGCATGCGCATGCCGGCAGTCCGGCGCTGAAAGGGCCTCGCGGTCGGACCCGGTGGCGTCCAGGATGCTGTCGCGCAGATGGATCGGCAGCGGATCGGTGCTCACCTCGTCACCGATCACCTCGATGGTGCCCAGGATGCTGCGGTCGATCTCCACACACGCCGTCGTACGGTCCAGGACCAGGCTCGGCTCCTCCGGGGAGTGCGGATCGCACTCAGGCTCCAGTGACCAGCCCGGTACCAGCGTGCAGTGCCGCAGCACCAGTGCCCCCATCGGCCCGCTGACATTCAGCCCGCGGCCGGTGACCAGCAGCCCGTCCAGCACCATCCGCGGCCGGTCGCCGGGCGCGCAATCCGCCTCGCTCGCCCGGATGTTGAGCGCATCGGGCCGGTTGCTGTACCAGTCGAGCAGCCGGATGACGGGCCGGGTGCCCTCGGCGGCGCGCAGCTCCAGCCGGTCGCCGGGTTCCAGGTCGAAGTCCAGCTGCTCCTGGTAGGCGCCGCTGTGGGTGATCTCGATGACCCCGTCGGGGCCGCAGCGCCCGGCCCGCCGGTCGTGCTGCCACGCCCCGTACGCATCCATGATCCGCCGGAAGTCCTGGCGCGGCCCGACCCGGTAGACGGCGGCGTCCGCAGGGGTGTCCCGCTCCCGCTCGTACTCCCCGCCACCCAGCTCGTCGCCGAACCCGTAGTGGTAGTCCACCCAGACGCCCTGCCGCGGCGCCGAGCGCGCGCCGAACGCCATCCGTCCCAGCTCCGGATCGACGGCGATCTGCCCGCGCTTGGGCCGGTAGCGCCAGTCGCTCAGATCCGCGACGACGATGTCGGCCGGCGGCACCGGAGTGTCGTGCCCGTCCCGCCGGATGACGAAGCTCTTGCCCGGCCCGTAGTAGTCGGCGAGCCGTTCGTGCAGCTGCCGGCGGCGGATCGCGGCCGGCACATTGTCGAGGGTGGCGATGTGGCTCGCGGACGGCTCCGGCTCCGGGCGGGTCACCAGCGCCGTGTCGTTGCCCAGGATCGAGAAGGTGTAGAGGTTACGGGCCCGGTCGATGCAGTACGCGGGCGCCCGGGTCACCGACTGAGGCTTCAGCCGCCAGACGAACAGCCCGACCCCGGCCGGGGTGTAACCGCCTTGCGTTCGGGGCGAGTTGACCCGTCTGACATCCACCGAGCGGGCCACCGTCCCGAACGGCCCGCCGGCCAGGTCCAGTGCCGCACCGTCCCGGACGTCCACCAGCCGCCCGCGCCCGCGCCGCCGCTCGTCGGCGGCCTCGGTGCCCGACCCGTACAGCTTCACCGGCTGCTGGTGCGCGACCAGCCGGGAGAACTCCACCGCCCGCGCCGGCCAGCCCGCCACCGACTCCGACAGTTCCTCCAGCAGCGCCAGAGTGCCCTTGCGCCGCCGGTTGCCGACCGTCGCCGCCACATCGCGGCGCGGCGCGAGCGCCTCGGCCAGCCGCCGCCGCGAGGAGTCCGGCAGCCCGCCGTCCCGCAGCCCGGTCGCCAGCACCCGCTCGTACCCGGGCAGCGGACGGTAGCCCACCAGATCGCCGAGGTAGGGCAGCACCCACTCGGCGGCGCTCTCCACGAACCAGTCGTCGTACTGCTGGGCGACCCCGTCGCGCACCCGGTCCACCTGCTCGGCGATCACGGCCAGCAGGGCGCGCAGGGGCTCCCCGTTCTCCGCGTCGCGCAGCCGGTGCCACTGCGGAAGCAGCTCCGCGAGCCCGTCCGGCTCCCTGGACGTCGTCATCGGGTCACCTCCGTGAGGATCAGTGTGTCCGCGACCTGCGGTGAGAACAGCGCCAGCTGGGCCGGGCGGATGCCGCGGAAGACGGCGACCGCACGGCCCTTGGCCAGCGGTCGGGTGTCGGTGATGTCCGGGTTCAGCCGCAGCAGCTCGGCCAGCGAGATGCCGTACTGTCCGGCGACCGCGCTCAGCGTCTCGCCGCCGTCCGCCGTCACCTCATGGATCCGCTCGTCGTACGTGGCCAGGCGGGCCGGTACCGAAGCATTCGGCGGGCCGGTCAACTGATCGCCCAGTCCGGCGAGTTCGGCGGGAGTGGCGGACGCCGGCACACCGGTGAACGCGTCCACATCCAGATAGTCGACACCCGGCACGGCCTGTGCAGCGGCCAGCACCTCCGACAACTGCGCCGCCTGTCCCAGCTCCCGCCCGTCGTAGCCGAGCCGGGCCAGCAGCGCCCGCCGCACCCGCGGCTCGACCAGCGGCCACGTGTGGTCCGCCGCCACCTTCAGCTGCGCCACGAGCAGCAGCAGCACCCGCTCCCGCACGTCCACCCGGACCGGCAGCCGGGCGTCGCCGTACTCCGCGAGCGAGGACCGCAGCGCCCGCAGCACCTCCGCGTCCGGCGCGATCGGGGTGTCGTCCACCCCCGCCACCGTCACATGCAGCACCTTCCGCCGCCCGTCGAACAGTTCGCGGGCCGCGGCCCGGCCGATGCCGGCCCGGGAGCGGGCGAAGTCCTCGTAGTCCGCGAGCGAGACCAGCCGGTCGAGCGCGGAGACCGCCAGCGGCACGGTGCGCCGGGTCAGCCCCGGCCCGTCGGCGTCCGCACCGCCGCTCGCCGGCTGCGGATTGGTGACGCCGGTGACGCCGAGCGGCCGGGTGACCGCCTGGGTGATCCGGTTCGCCGCGACATTCGCCGCCCGCCCGGTGCCGAAGCGGTAGCGGGCCCGTACGTTGTCGTGCCCGCTCGGCAGCCGGGCGCCGTGCACCCCGTCGCCGAACGTCACCGTCGTACGGCCGGCTCCACCCCCGGCTCGGCTCGACGGGGCGGTGCCCCCGTCCGCCGTCCCCGTCACATAGACCCGCTCCCGCGGGCCGCGCCCGGCCAGACTGTCCACCGCATGCCACAGCAGACCGTCGACCCGCACCTCCAACTGCGGGACGGCGCCGAGCGCATTGTCGTCCGGCAGCCAGGTCAGCGGCGACTGCCAGAGCGCGAACGTCTGATTCCCGCGTGCGGCATCTCCGCTGCCGATCGGCTCGTCGCGGCTCTCACCATGCGTGGCGGGGACGACATTGCCTTGAACGCGGACGGTGTCCCGCCGGTACCAGTAGGCGAGATCCGCGGTGAGCGTGAGCACCGTGTGCACCTGATCGCCCGGCAGCCCGGGGTCCAGGCGCTGGTCGACCGAGGCGATCACGGCCGGCTCGGTGGCGCGCAGCCCCGCCGACCCCGGGACGTCGGTGCGCTCGCCGGAGACGATGAGGCGCCGGCCGGGCAGCAACCCGTCGTACAGGGCGGCCAGTTCCAGCTCGTTGCCGTGCACGTCCTCGCCCAGCGGCTCGTCCGCCATCCGCAGCGGCGCGCCGCCCGCGTGCACGGTCGTGTCCCGGATCGCGGAGAGCACCACATCGTGCTCGTCCAGCCAGGGGTCGGCCAGGGTCAGTTCGGTGCCGCGTCCGGTGATGCCGAAATCGGTGTACGCGGCGGTACGCACCGCCGTCACCCGGGTGGTGACGAACGCCAGCTTCCTGTCCCCCGGGATGCCGTCGGGCCCGTCCGCGCCCTTACGGGGCCGCTGGACGGCCACCCAGCTGCCGACCGTGATGCCGTCCTGCACCGAGTCCAACGGCAGCACCGAACGGTTGGCGGCCTCCGGGACCGTCGCGATGCCGATCTCCACGGCGGGCGGTTCGCTGCCCGGCGTGCGGCGCACCGTCACCTCGTACGCGCCGTGCCGGATCTGATCCTGGTCGCCCGGCTTGAGACGCCAGGTCTTGGTCTCGCCGTTGTGCACCGCGATCTCGATCCGGTCCTCGTCGTCCGGACGGGCCACGAACAGGGTGCGCTCCGGCAGGCCGGCCAGCAGCCGGGCCGTGATCCCGGCATCCTGCGAGTCCGTCGGACGACGGCCCAGCCAGCTCAGATCGTGGTCCGGGCCGGTACGCGTGGACAGCTCGATGCGTCCGGGACCGAAGTCGAAGGCCCCGTCGGACGGCAGGTTCTCGGTGCGCTGCACCGAACTGCCGGTCTCGATGTGCTGGAACTCGGCCTTCACCGGCACCTTGCCGGCCGTGTCGAACACGACCCGCATGCTGGTCAGTACCCCGCCGGTGAGCGGCCAGTCGGCCTGCCGGATGACCCGGCCCTTGTCGTCCTGCACGGGCTTGAGCGGCGCGGTCGCCCCGAAGGGCGCGGCGGTCACCCGCATCGCCAGCAGCTCGCGCAGTGCGGACGGCACGGCGGGCGCCGCCTGCCGCCACGCCGCGTACATCCCGTCCGCCAGCCGCGGGTCCAGCGCGGACAGCAGCCGCGCGGTCAGGTCCGAACCCGGAGCGAAGAGCCGGCCGGGTTCGCGCGAGGCGCCCCGCGCGCCGGACGGCGGGCGGACGACCGGGTACGGAGGGCGGGGAGGACGGAACCCAGCGCCGCCAGTGCCGGAGCGCCCTGCCCCGCGGCGGACTTCGGCGTGCCGGGCACCGTGCGTGCGGGCGCCAGCTGCCCCGCGCGCTCCCGCAGTTCGCCGACCACCGCCGCCAGCCGCTCGAACCAGGCCGCGACCGCCTCGTACGGCGCGGCCAGCACCTGTGCCTCGGCCAGCCGCTCATGCGGCCCGGCGAGCCGCTCGGCCAAGGCCGCCGGCGTCCGGCCGGCGTCCCCGTCCAGATCCCTGCGCAGCGGCGCCAGCACCTGGATGTCGAAGGTCTCGATCAGCTTGCTGACGGGCCGCGGGTTCGGGACCTGCGGCCCGGGGTCCGGCGGATAGTCCGGGTCGTCCGGGTCGACGCCGGTCTCCGGCTCGGTGATCCACTGCCGCAGCTCGTCCACCAGCTCCTTGAGGGTGGCCGGCGCGGACCGCGGCAGCCCGATCGCGGTGAGGTCCTCGTCCCGGTCGATGCGTACCTTCGCGACCGGCAGCAGCAACTGCCTGTCGCCGAAGTCGAAGAGCAGCTGGTCACCGGTCTGGAGGGAGGTCGAGGTGCCCGATACGTACAGCTCCGACCGCTGGGCCAGATCCTCGGCGACCAGCAGCGCCGGACGCCGCCTGCGCACCGTCAGCTCGTTCCACGCCCATCGCGCGGTCAGGTCCTCGTCGGTCTCGAAGGTCTGCGACTCCTCCACGTCGGCGGCCGGCACGCTGTGGCTGCGCGCGCCCCGCGGAATGACCACCGGCAGGTCCTCGGCGCGCGGATCCTTGTCGAGGGTGTACGCGAGGTGGGTGTCGGCCGCGACACCGGGCCGCGGTCGATGCCCCACCAGCCGCCCCAGCAGGGCCAGCGACCGGTGCTCGTTGGCGGTCCGCAGATAGCCCTCCTCGGCGATCCGCTCGCTGTGGAAGGTCAGTACGTCACCGAGCACCGCCCAGGCGTCCAGCAGTCCGACCGCCGGGTCCTCCGGCGTACTCCCCCACGCTCGGCTCTGCTCGCGCGGGGGGACCCCCACGGTCAGGCCGCGCAGCGCCGGGTAGGCGGGCGAGGCGAGCCGGTCGAGCATCCCGGCCAGGAACGAGCCGTAGTCGCCGACGCGGTAGTCCAGGGCCGTGCGTCCCGGCGGGTTGTAGAGGGCGTCGGGGGCGCGGCGCTCGTCGCTGCCGCCCCCGCAGCCGCAACGGCAGCCGCTCATCGCACACCCCCGAGCTCGATGACCAGCGAGCCGTTCTCCGGCCGCTCCGGGTCGTTGTCGCACACGGCGATCTCCAGCGGGCCGAGCCGCAGCACACCGTCCTCCAGCGCTTTGTTGTCGATATGTCCCTGATGGAAAAGGCGTTGCAGCCGGGTCACCCGCACGCTCTGCACGCCGGGCACGGCCGCGGCCACCGCGACCAGCCGGCTCAGCCGGACCGGCTCCCCGAACGTCAGCGCGTCCGGGTGGAAGAAGCCGAGCCGGCCGCCGGACTGCCGCCCGCTGCCCAGCACCCGCGTCAACTCGGCCAGGATCTGCCCGTGTTGATGCCCCGGCGCGGCACACACCTCCAGCGCGATGTCCAACGGCACCGTCCGGGCCGGCCCCACGACCAGGTCGTGCCCGATCCGCCGGTAGCACTCCAGCGCATCCGCGACGGAATCCAGCAGCCGCGGGCCGGGCTCACCGGTCCCCGCCGCGTCGATCGCGACATGCGCCTCCTGGACGCTGCCGGTCCAGCGGATTTCGGCCGCCGCCCGCTGAACGCCGGGAAGCGCCGACGCCAGCTCCGCGTAGTCCGCGGCGGTCACGGCCCGCAGGCGGGTCCGCTTGAGGTCGAGCGGGGCGAGCTGCCGCACCTGTTCCAGGGGCTCCGGCTCGGTGCCGCCCGTCGCGGGCAGCGGGTTGCGGACCCCCGCCACCGGCATCGGGTCCCCGGCGTCGGAGGTCTGCGGATCCCGGCTCAGCACCAGGTGGTTGATCGCCTCGGCGCCGACATTGCCCGCCTTGCCGCCGCCCATCCGGTATTGCAGCGTGAGCCGGCTGCCGGGTGCGGGGCGGGCACCGTACCGCCCGTCGCCGAACCGCAGCGCGATCCGCCCGTCGTCCTCCAGCTCACCGACGACATGCCGCTCGCGGGGCCCGCTGCCGAGGAGATCGCGGCGGGGGCGCCACTCACCGTCGTCGTCCTGGATGCGCACGGCGGGGAGCGCGGCGCGCGGATCGGGCAGCAGGGTGGCGGCCGGACCGTGCAGCACCGGCTCGTCCGGATGCAGGCCCACCGCGTAGGCCGGACCCCAGCTCTGTGCGATCTCCCAGGCGATCCGCCCGTCCAGCACCGTGCCCGCACGGGCCCGCGCGGTCAGCACCTCCAGCCGGCGCAGCTTGGCGTCCAGCAGCCGGTCCGCACGGTGCAGCAGCTCACGCAGCGCCCGTACCGGGTGGCGGCGCAGCTCCAGCCGTTCGAGGATCTTCAGGCCGAACACCACGGCCAGCTCGGCGATCTCGTCCTCCGACAGCCCGTCGTGGTCCCGGGCGCTGCGCCACAGCTCCACCAGCCGCGCCCGCACCCGCTCCCGGATACCCGCCAGATGACCGGCCTGCCCCGCGGCCACCTGCGCGGCCTGCGGGAAGGGCACCGTCTGGGCGACGGGGGAGCGGTGCAGCAGCGGCCGGAAGCGCGGTCCGATGCCCGGATAGACCACCTGCGCCAGCAGCGTGCGCAGCGCCTCGGCCTGCGCATACGCGGTACCGGGGACGACGCGTTCCCGGCCCCGCCCGGCTCCGGCCGGCTCCAGGCCGAGCCCGGCCCGTACGGTCGCCTCCTCGCCGACGACGGTGAACAGCTCACGCATGTCGTCGGGGGAGAGCGCCCGGTGACCACCGGTCTTCTCCCGCAGGGCGTTGATGACCCGGGCCGGCGCATTTCCCCCGTCCTTGCGGTCGCCGCAGCCGAATGCGGGCGGATCGCAGGAGCCGAGGACGGCCGGGACGGGCGGGACGGTGACGGTCTCCTGCTCGGTCTCCGCTGCCGAGGCCCCGAAGGTCAGCGACCGCCCGTGATCGACGAGTACGACATTGCCGCGCGCCACGCTCACGTCCTCGACGGGCGCGCAGTCCGGGCCGCCCCGGGTGGACAGACACAGCGCAAAGGCCAGCGCGTCCTCCCGCGCCCAGGTGACCTCCAGCACCGGCTGGTTGTCGAGCCGGTCCACACCGGGGGTGACCGAGGTCAGCCGGACCGGCTGCCGGTGCGCCGGGTCCTGATCGCCGGGTGTGCCCGTGCGCGGCCCCTTGACCTCCTCGAACAGCAGCAGGTCACCGGGGGAGAGGCGGAGTGCACGGGAGGCGCACCCGTCGTCCGCCCACTCGTCCCGCAGCGTCGCGCTCGTCGCCCCCTTCGGCAGCGCAGGGACCTCCCCGCCCCAGGTCCACAGCCGGACGGCGTTGTGCTCCGCCCGCAGGGCCAGCGGCGCGTTGGCCACCGGCTCGAAGACCTCGACCGAACCGCGCTCGTCGAGCACCGCCAGATCCCGGTCGTCGATGACGCTGCCGATCTCGGGCCGGTCGCGCGGCCCGTACGTCCGGATGTCGACGGCGGCAAAGCGGAACTCGCCCGGCAGCAGCGTCAGTTCCCCGGTGGTCTCCAGGGACACGAACGCCCGCGCGCTGCACCCGTCGTGCATCAGATAGTCGATGAGCCGCACGTGCCGGCGCAGGGAGACCCGTCGCCGCGCCGTGTCGAGATACGCCTCCGTCGCCACCGCGTCCTGCTGATAACTGATCTGGTCCGCGGTGTACGCGAGCAGCTCGACCAGCGTCACCCCCAGATCCGCCGGATTGCGCTCGACCCAGTCGGGAGTGGTCAGCCGCAGCCGGTCCAGGACGAGTTGGCGCAGGCTGTCGTAGTCGCGGGCGGTGTAATCGATGACCGGCGCCGGCCGGAAGGTGTCCGGGCAGTCGTCTCCGGCGCTCTCCCCGGCGCAGTCGAAGGCGCTCGGGCAATCGGTCCGGAAGAAGAACTCGGCACGGAAATACCGCTGGTCGAAGCCCTCGTACGGCTCGGTGCCGGGCCGGCCGTACGGATCGGTGGCGACCAGCGACAGCCCGTACCGCGAGGTGTCACCGGTCCGGTCGAGGACGATATGCAGCCGGTCGTCGAGCTCGGGGTCCTCCTCCCGCTCGACGGAGACCTCCAGGGCTGCCGGCCCGGTGATCCGGCGCCCGCCGTCGATACGCACATTCTCCGGACACAGCCCGTGCGGCGCCTTACCGAGGAAGGTGACCGTCAGCGTCACCCCGTCATCGGCGACCTCCACCGCATCGATCCCGTTGAGCCGCGCCGCCCTGATACGCCCGCGCCGGCTGTCCGTACGGCACCTCAACTCGGCTGCCGCGCCGCGCTGTTCGCTCATGCCTCGCCCCGCCCCTCGAACACTTCGTCACGCCGGCTCGCGGTGGAGCGCACGACATAGCGCAGATACACCCGTACGACGTTCTCCTCGCTCACCACGTCCAGCGACTCGACCTCGATCAGGTCACCGAGCAGGCGCTGCAGCGAGGCCTGGACCGACAGCTCGACCGCCGACGCCAGCTCCGGGCTGTTAGGCGTGAACACGAGATCCAGCAGCCCGCACCCGAAGTCCGGCCGCATCACCCGCTCACCGGGGCTGGTGAACAACAGCTGCTCGATCAGGTCCCGTACGTGCGCGTCATGGCCGGCCTGCGCGGTCCGCCCCCGCCGGTCGATCCGGAACGGAAACGCGATCTCGGTACGCACTGGCCTTGTGGTCCTCATCGGCTGGAAACCCCCTGGTGGACGGACGCCACGACCGGGGGGCCCTGTGGCACCAGCCCGGCGTGGAAACACATGGCCGCCGTGGTGTCCAGCAGCACCGGTGCCCCGTCGACCAGTACGGCGTCATCGCCCGCGGCCGGGGTCCAGCGGATGCTGGTGCACGGCCGCGGACGGCCGGCGACGACATGTGTGCACCCGCTGACCGTGTAGAGGTCCGCTGCGGTGACCGCGGGCGCACCGTCGATCCGCACCTCCGCGCCACTGCCCGCGCCCGCCACGGACAGCGCGCGCCCTCCGTGCGGGCAGCTGATCACGGCCCCGCCATGGACAAGATTTCCGCTCGCCATTGTCTTCTGTCCCCCCGTTCCCTTCAGCGCTTCTTGGGCACGGTCAACCGGCCCTCATTGATGTCGACTTGATCCCCGACCAAGGAAATCGAAGCGCCGTGCCCGTTATTGATATGGACACCCGTCGCATCGATCTTCACGAATGCGCCACCCGGCGCTTCCAGCAGAATTCCGTTGGTGGGCACATCCGACATCACCAACTTGTGCTTCTTGGGCGTCTGAATCACCACGGGATGCGCGATCGCCGGATCGACCTGCGCGTCCTCCGGCAACTCGTCCCGTCGCCCGTACCAACAGCCGGTCCACACCGGGAAACTCGGATCCCCCTGCTCGAACTCGACCCACACACCGGCCCCGACGGACGGCACCACCACCTGTCCCGCCCGCTCTCCCGTGAACGGAAAGCAGGGCATCGCCCAGGTGGACACCTCATCGCCCAGCACGTCCGGCACCTGGACTCTGAGCCGTCCGATCCCCATCGGGTCGTCATTCGCCGCCACCCGGCCCCGGAACTTGCCGAGGAAGCGGTTGTTCGGTGCGCCGGCCATCTCTCCACGTCTCCTGGATCTCGTGCGTGCTGTTAGGGGGCGAACCGCGGCTGTATGTCGCTACGGTCGTACGGTGCCGCTACGGGCGATCAGTCCTTCCCGCGACAGGGTGAAGTTCTGCTGGTAGGAACCCGGCCTCAGATTGGTCGTCACACTCTTCACGTAGTAATCGCCGTCATAGGTGACCCCGGCGCCGCGCACCCCGACCAACTCCCGTGCCCGCAGCACATATCCATGCCGGTTGACGTCCAGCTGCCCGGACCCGGAGATCGCGTCGGCCGACATGGCGGCCCGCCCGAGGGCCTCCGCCTTGGCCAGCGCCTCATCCTTCTTCGCCGTCCCCGACAGCGTCCGCCGCTTGAGTGCCGGCGAACCGCGCAATCCGAGGGGCGGCCGCAGCGGACTGATGTCGGGCTGTGCGAGCAGCGGAGCCTGCCGCGTCACCGGATCCTGGACCCGGGCCTGCGGCTCCTCGCGCGCGGTCCCGTCATAGGCGAACGTCATCTGGTCCACGGTCGAGTGGACGTCCATGTTCACGTTCAGCGCATGCTGCCGTTGGCCCAGCCGCTGCTCCGGGCCCCAGAAAGCGGTCGACCGCCCGGGAACCGGCCCCGGGTCCAGATAAAAGGTGTACCCATTGGCACTGGCCAGTTCATTCACATACTGCAGATCGGTTCCGGTCTGGTAGTCGACCCTCAGCTGCTCCCGCGGTGGCTGCGGCACCTGCTCCCGAATGATCCGGGCATCGATCCCGTAATCCGCGTACTTTCCCAGAATCCGCTCCACCCGCTGCGAGGGCGCGAGATTCGGATACCGGTCCGTCCGCTCCTCCAGGTCCATGAGAAGCGTGAGATCCTCCCCGGTCACCGTCAGAGTGGTCTGCCCCGGCTGATTGCTGGCCCCCACCTCCTGCCGCACGATCAACCCGTCCAGCAGCACGAACGGCGTCCCCTTGACCGACACGGCCAGAATCACCCGCGTCTTGGGGTCGAAGAACCCCTCGGGCAGCAGCCGCTGAATGATCGCCCCCTTCTTCGTCAGATCGAAGGCGATCTGGAAACCGCTGCGCTCCCCCGCCGTACTCGTGATCTGCGCCGAAAGCAGCGCCTCCGTCACTTCCTGCGGAACCAGCCGCGCCGACTTGGGCCCCATGTACAAGGACACATGGATGGGCCCGCTCCCCACCGGCTGGTCCTCACCCATTCCGCACCCCTGGCCCACCCGTCCCACCGGGGAACCCACCCGGCAACGGCACCGCTACCCGCTCACCGGGCTCATCGGTCAACTCCCGCGGATCCAGCACCGGATTGGCATCGGCAATCCGCCACCACTGGCCCGGATCCCCGAAATACCGCTGCCCCAGCTGATCCGCCCGCTCCCCGCTGCTGACCGTATGGGGCACGGTCTCCTCGGCCGCTTCATCGAGCGGCGGCAGCAACCGCCGCTTCGCATACCGCACCCCGGTACCGTCCGGCGCCCGGTGCACCCCGATCTCGACCGCGTGGTACCGACTGCTCCGCGGATACGGATGCGCTCCCGGTACGTCGTCCAACGCCCGCTCATACGGCTCGATCACGCCTCAGATCCCCCTCCCGAGCCCCAACTGAGCAAAACTCCCCGCCCGTGCCTTGCGCGCCAACTGCTCCTTCTGCGCAAGGTGCGCGAGGTACAACTCGGCCCCCCGGTGCCCGGCGGGCAGATCACTCACCGTCAGCACCTTCATCCCGATCCCGAGCGAGGCCCGTATCGGATTCAGATTCACATCGAAAGCCGACTCATTGACGGACAACTCCGTGAGCCGCACGGGCATGACCCGCTTACTGCCCCAGGTGAAGAGCGTCAGCGGTGTCTCGATCGGACTGATCTCGATCGTGCCCTTCTTACTGAGGTGCGAGGCGGCCCGTAGCTGTGCCGTCGTCGGCTGCACCAGCATCTCCAGCACGGCCAGTTCCGGATGAATCCCGTCCGGCGCCGCCACATCGAGCTGATCGGTGGCGTCGATCTCCGCGGTGAACTTCCAGGTCTCCTGCGCGGGCCCTTTGAGCCGCAGGGCCTCGTTACGGTCTCCACCGCTATCCCCGCCCCCGCCTTCCCCTCCGGCGGATTGCGGCGTAACGGAGCGTTCGAGCGTGTCCGGGTTGAACTGGAGGACGATGATGCGCTGGGGGGTTCCGCGCTCGGGGTCCACGATGACAAGACCGGACCGGATGGGTTTGGGGATGTCGGCGTAACGGGTCACAGCCTTTCCTCCAGACGTCGACGCAGGGGCTCGTACTCGTAGTCGGGGAAGAGCGTCGGGAACACCTCGAGCATGTTCCGCATGTCGTCCGCGATGCCGCCGAAACCGCTGTCCCCGAGGTCTACGTCGGCGTACAAGTACTGCCAGCCGTGCGTCCCCTTAGTGATGAGAAGTGCATCGAGGTACTCGGCGTAGTCGATGTCCAGTCTGAATGCCCCGTCAGAACTGTCGTAGTGCCAGATCTCCGGGGAGATTGCGTCATTGGTGCCGTCCTGGACGCGGAGTGCGACGAGCGTCCCCGCTCCCGTCCTCGGGTGATCGTCGAATATGCGGAACTCCGAGTAGAGAGTGCGCTGAGCCTCACTGCAGTCTTCGTGGATCAAGCTGTCCCCGGTTGCGAACATGGCGGCAGACAGGTGCCGGAGTGAGAACTCGCCATTCAGGGACGTGTTGCCCTTCGCCATGTGCCAGTGACATGAGACCCCGTCGAAGCGAAGGAATGCGCGCTGTAGCTCTGGCGAGAGATCAATGCCGTGCCATTCTGAAATGAGGGCGAAAGCCTCTGGCGCCTCTCCTACGGTTTCCTCGATGTTCCCCCTCTCTTCGAAGTGCACGTCGACCTCTTCAGCTTCCTGGAGTTCATCCAGGATTTTGAGGTACCTGAGCTCTTGTGCAGTGAAACGCGCCATGATCCCTCGGTGTGCTAGGTGAAACGAATATCGGCTTTCTTGTCGATCACTGCCTTGAGTTCGTGCTCGAAGTTCCTGAGTTTCCTCGGTGAAGTGGCGGCAAGGTCCCTCTTGTACTTCTTCATCCGCACGATCAGTTGATATATATCGCGATACGGTGACTGATCCCGCACGGCCTTCGCGAACGCAAGGCTGACGCCGAATTCGTCCCTGATGGATTTTGGCCCTTTTCCGTTGATGTCGAACTTGGAGTCCAGGGCGTTCGGGCGCTCAATATTGTCACGCGTATAGTGGTTTTTGGCCGGCTGCTTCCGCCAGGTATTTCCCGCCGGCTTGTACTGTCCCCATGCCATGGAGATCTTCTTGGGGAAGTACTCATCAGGGCCCGTGTAGTAGCTGACGTCGTAGTTGTACCAGATCATGCGCACCTTGGGGTCATTTGTTATCGCCTTGTAGGCGGGGAGTTCTACGCGGTACGCAAATCTGCTGTTGACTGCCGTGCCTGGCGCGGGAACGAGATTTGAGCCCGTGGCTTTTCCGCCGAACTTCTCCGTGAAGAGGTGCATACGAACCCATGCGGTTTCATTTCTCAGGTTACTGGGAACAAGGTCCCAGCCGAGCGGGATTTTATTGTTCTTGCCGGGCTTCTCCCCCTTGTGGTTCTTGATGGTTTTATTGATGCCGGTTGCCTGAAATCCTGCGCCGCGCACGCCGTCGGTGTACGGCGGGAGAACCATCGGGAGAAGCGGCGGATCATTCGGATCGATATCACGGACTTCCAGTATTCTGGAAAGCCTGGTAAGTGCGATACGCAGGGCCGTGTACGCGGCCTCGCCGCTTCTCGCCGTCGTACCCCTGGCCGGCAGCCGCTTCTGCAGGTTGTCCACCTGAACGTGTTCGGCCCTTGCGGCGCGGACGGCGCCCTGCTGGTTGGACCGGCGTTGGGGGTCGTCCCGGATCTCGTCAGCCTCCCCCTCCCAGTCCTCGAGGTACTTGAGGATCGGGTCGGTCTGGCTGCGCACCACCAAGTCGGCACCGGGGCCCTGCCCCCGGTACATCAACGTGTGCACCTCCCCGTCCCTGTTGCGGAAGCGCACCCTCGGCATGTCGTGGTCGCGGGTGGGCTCCTGCCGTCGGTCCTTCTCCTGCCGCCTGTTCCGCCTCCGCTCATGACGACGCCGCAGCCGATCGCGCTGCCGCCTCCACCGGTCCCGCAGGCGATGGGCGCGGTTGTTGAGCTTGTGGCCCAGCTTGCGGCCCTTGCCGAAGAGGCGGCGGGCGGCGCGGCGGGCCCTGGACAGGGCGGACTTGATGGTCTGGCGGGCGCGGCGGAGTTTGCGGCGGGTGCGGGACTCGGGCTTGCGGGGCGGGCGTTTCTTGGTGCTGACCTTCTTCTTGCCGTCCTTGTCCCGGGTGCGGTCCTTGTGGTGGCCCTTGTCGTCGTGCTTCTTGTTGAGGTCAGGCTTCCTGGGGTCCTTCTTGTGGAGCGGGTCCTTGGTCCTGTCCTGGTCCCGCTTCTGGTCGGGGCGCTTCTTGCGGAGGGTGTCGCGGGCCGGGCCGCGGCGCTTGCCGGCGGCGGGCTTGTCGTCGTCGCGGCGCTGCTTGCGCTTGGCGTCGCGCAGGCGGCGGCGGGCGTCGTTGACCTCGCGGCCGTCGTCGCGCCGCTCGTGCTCGTCGGGCTTCTTCTTGTGCTTGGGCTGGGGCTGGTGCTCCGGGCGGGGCTTCTTCTCGGGAGAGGGGTGTTTCGTGGGGCGGGGGCCCTCTTCCGGGCGGGAGGTCTTGTCGGGGGAAGGCTTGCGCGGGGCCGGACGCTGGTTGGGCTTGTCGGCGGGGCCGGGCTTGTCGGCCGTCGGGCCGGGCTTGTCGGCGTGGCCGGGACGGCCCGCGGGGCCGGGGGTGTTGGTGTGGCCGGGGCTGTCGGGGTGTCCGGGCCGGCTGTTCTGGCCGGGCGAGCCCGAGTCGCCGGGCTCGCCGTGCCCGCCGGGCCGCCGCTTGCCGCGAATGTTCTTGAGCATCTCGCCGAGCTTGCTGGTGACCTTGCCCATGTACTTGTTGAGGCCGTCGATCAGAGCCTGGTAGATCAGCTCCAGGAGGGCGACGACACCGGCCGCGACCGCCTTGGCGAAGGGCCGGGCGCCGTTTCCGCTCTTGACGGCCTTCAGGAAGTCCATGAAGAGGCCGAAGGCGGCCAGGATTTCGCTGAGCGTGTCCCATGCGGTCTTCAGGGCATCGATGATCGCCATGACCCAGCCGGCCCCGGGGATCAGCTTGGCGACGACCTTTTCGATGACCAATTCACCGATGATCATGGGGAGTTGGGGGACGGCGGCGTCCCACGCCATCTTGCCCATTTCTTCGACGCTGACGTTCCCGGAGATCAACGCCTGGAAGTCCTCCGGCGAAAGGCCGGTGATTTCCTGGACCTTGTTGTTGAACCACTCCTTGACCGCCGACTTGACCTCGTCGAAGAGGTAGTCCCTGGCACCCGAGTGCGCCGCCGAACCGGCCTTGCTGATCCAGCCGCCGGGGTCGGAGACGATGTCGGTGAAGATGGCGGCCCATTCACCGAGCCCGGCGACGACGGCTTGCCCGAACTCCACCGCCGAGACGGTGACGCTCTCCGCGACATCGACGGCCGCCAGCAGCCCGCTCTCCATGATGTCCAGGCCGGCGAGGAGCGCTCCGCCCAGCCCGTCGATGAGCTTGCCCGCCACTTCCTTGAGCGCGTCCGCGGCCTCGTTGACCTTCCGCACGGCGTAGTCGCGGCCGGCGTTGATGGTGTTGCGCCACTTGTCGCGCATCGCCGGGTAGTCGGCGAGCATTTCGTCGCCGAACGCGATCAGCGCGTCGGCGAAGTCATTGATCTGCTTGACGACCCAGTTGCGTGCGTCGTCGATGAGCTGGAAGACCTCTTTCTTGAACTTGTCGATGAGGTCGGTGACGGCCTTCCGGGCCCGCTCGAAGAACTTCTTGATCTCGTTCTTGAGGTTCTCCCACCACTGCTTGAGCTGATCGAGGAACCCGCCGTCCCCCTTCTCGGCCTCCTTCTTCTTGTCGTCCTTCTTCTGCTCCGCGCCCTTCTGCGCGTTCGCATGCTCGTTGTCGATCTTGTTGTTGTCGTCCTCGGTGCGCTTGTCCGCCTTGTCGTCCGTCTCCTTCTGCTTGTCGTCGACGTCCTTGCGGACCTTGTCGTACTTCTTGCCCTTCTTGTCGTCGATCTCCGTGACCTTGTCGTCCTGCTCCTTGCGCCACTTGTCGCGGGCATCGGAGATCTGGTCGCGGCCCTTCTCGCGCTCGCCGGCCTGCTTCTTGGTGCCGGCGTCGACCTCGCGCTGCACGTCCTGGTCGTGCTTCTGCTTGTCCGCCTTGGCCTTGTCGTCCTTGGCCCCGCGCTCCTTCGCCATCCGCTGGTGGCCCCGGGCGAAGCCCGCCTGGATCTGCGGGCCGCGGTCGTGCTCGGCCACGGCGGACGCGGACTCGACCGGCACGCCGCCGCCGGCCCCCTTGGCCGCCCCGCCGCCCTTCTGCCGGACCTGCTTCCCGCCGCCGCGCACCTTGGCGGTCAACGTCTCCTGGGGGGCGTCCGGGTAGATCTGGTCCTCGCCCATGGGCTTGGCCGCGTCCTCGCGGCCGGACCGGTGCAGTTCGTCCTTGCGCTCGTCGAGCTTCTGCCCCTGCTCGTCGGTGCGTTGCGGATCGGAGTCGTCCTGGAGCGGCAGTCCCGGGGCGTTGCCCACCCGGTTGCCCTTCATACCGTCGTCCGTGGTCTCGATGCCCATGACCGAGTCGATCAGGTCGTCGAAGGGGAAGATCTTCTTGAGCAGCGCGCCGCCGATGGTCAGGAGAATGTCCCACCAGCTCGGCTCCGGCACATCGGCGCCGGGCGCCTCTCCCTCCGGCCGCTGCTCGCCGGTGATCTCGTCCGTCTTGCCCTTGGCCGCGTCGGTGCGGGCGACCTTGTCGTGGGTGTACGCCCCCGGGGCGGCGGGGGTCGGGCCGCCCGGCACCGTACGGGGCGAGCCGATGGGGCGCGCCATCTTCGGCGGCCCCTTGTGCAGCGCCGTGCGCTCCTTGCCGACCGAGTTGCCCACGGCCCCGTCGACGCCCTTGAAGGTCTCCAGCATCTGGTACGGCTTGAGCTTCGACACCGTGGCCAGCCCGGCCTCGGGCGTGCTCTTGGAGACATCGGGCGTCGGGGCGTCCTTCTTGGGCTTCGCCGGGCCGGACGCGGCACGGGCACCGCCGCCGCCCCGCGCGGGGGCCGCGGCCGTACGGCCACCGCCACCGCCGCCTCCGCCACGCCGGACGGTCCTGGCCGCCTGCTTGGCCGCCTGACGCTGCCGGGGTGCGGCCCCGGCCTTCGGCCGTACGGCCGGCCGGCCCGGCGCCGGCTTCGCGGAGGGTTCCGGCTTGGGGGCGCCGCCCTTGGCCACCGTGGCGGCCATGGGGACGGCCGCCCCCTTGCCTGGTGACAGCGTGGGCGCGGCCGAGGGCCCGGTGCCGGGTGCCTGGTCCGGGCCGGCCTCCGGGCCCGGCACGGTCGCGGGCCCCTTCCCCTCGGTCACCTCCCTGTTCCGGGCGCCGTCCTTGGTTTCGGTGGCGCCCGCCGGCTCCGCGGCGTCCTTGCCGTCGGTCGCGTCCTTCGACGTGGTGGCGTCCATCGACGCCGCGTCGTCCGGGGACTTTCCGCTGCCGCCCGAGGCCGTGCCGCCCGCTGCCCTGCTCTCGTCCTTGCCGGCTGCGGTGCCGGCGGCGGAACCGGACGCCGAGCCGCCTTCCGTACCGGACGCGGTGGCGGAGCCCGAACCCGATCCGGTGCCGGACCTCTCACCGGAACCGGTGGACGGCTTCGGGCCCGTGTCCGCGGAGCCCTCCGAGCTCTTCCCCTCGCCGGAGCCCGCACCCGAACCCGCACCCGAACCCGAACCCGATTCGGAGTCCGCCGTGTTCGACGCCGAGGACGAACCGGCTGCCTGTTTGCGGGCGTCCTCGTCGGCCTTCGACAGCTGCCCCGAGGCGGCTGTGTCGCCACCGGATCCGGACGCCGATCCACCGCTGCCTTCGGAGGCGGTACGAGCCGCGTCGTCCCGCCGCTTCGCCGCGGCGTCCTGCGTACGCTCCTCGGCCTGCTCCCGTTCGAGCTCGGCGTCGTCCGGGTCCACCGAGTCCGAGCCCGAATCTCCGGACTCCGCACCGACCTTGTCGTCCGCCTGCTCGTCCGGCTCCGGCCCGATCTCCTGCTCGATGGACTTGTCGGTCTGGAGATCCTGGCCGATCCGGTCGTCGGACTCCTGCTCCTCCTCGGAAGAGCGCGCACCCCCACCGCTGCCGGATCCACCCTCCGCCTCTCGCAGGGCAGCCGTCGGATCCTCGGTGGCGGGCGAGTCGATCACGCCCGGAGCGCCGTGACCGTCCCCCTCACGGTCGCCGGAGTCCTTCCGGTTCTCCCGCCGCGCGGCCGACGGGGCCGAGCCGTTGAGCTCGCCATCGGACGGAGAATCCGCGGCGTCGGCATCGGCGTCCGCATCGTCCTCGTCGCCCTCCGGCTCCAGTTCCCCGTCCGCGTCCCCGTCCTCCTCCGCCTTCTCCTCGTCGTCCTCGTCGAGGTCCGCCGACTCCTCCTCAAGCCCCAACGGCTCGTCGTCGGCGTCCTCTTCGTTCTCCAGATCCCCTGAGCCGGGCTGCCCGTCGCGGTCCCCGCCCTTCCGGTCCTTTTCGCCGGGCTCGGCGGCGCTCTTGTCCACGGCCTCCGGACCGGTACCGCCCTCGACGGCATCCTCCGCACCCTCCCCGCCGGCGCTCTGCCCTTCCTGCTCGCCGGCCTGCTCCTCCGACTGCTCCGGCGAGTCCTCCCCCTGGCCACCGGCAGCGCTCTCGTTGTCCTGCCGCGCGGCCTGCCCGGTAGCCGCCTTGTCGTCCTCCTTGGCCTGGGCCTGCTCCCCCTGCCGAGCGCCGGCCGCTTCCTTGGCCTGTGCCGCCGACTGCCCGGACGCCGCCGTCCCGCCCGCCGCGGCAGACGCCTTCGCCGCGCCCCCGGCCGTCTGCCGCCCGTCCCGCTCCGGACCGCCGTCGCCGGCGGGATCCGCGTCCTTGCGCTGCTGTGCCCGCTTCCGGCGGCCGTCGCTCTCCTTCTCGTCCGCCTTGCGCTTGTCGCGGGCGGCGGCGGCTTCCTGCGCCCGCTCCTGCCCGAGGACCTCGGCCTCGTCGGGGACGGCTTCGGGAGCCGTGGCCGACGCCGGCGGCAACGGCCCCTCCGCCACCTCCTCGACCAGGTCCAGCAGCCGGTCGAGTTCGGGGGTGGACAGCCGTATCTCCAGGCGGTCCAGCACGCTCTCCTGCACCTGCGGCGCCATCCGCGCCAGCTGCAGACGTACCCGCCCCGAGCGGTCCTCGGGGTCACCGCGCAGCGACCGCAGGACACCGTTGGTCAGGCGGTCCACCAGCGTCGCCGGGTCCACCTTCTCCATACGGGAGCGATCGGCGTCGACCGTCGCGTACCGCAGCCAGCCGGGAGTCGCCTGCCCCGGCCCGACCTCCGCCGCCGGCTCCTCCTCGCGTACGGAATCCCGCAGCGCGCCCAGCACCGACGCCTGCGCCGCCGACTCCGCCTCCCGCTCGACCGACTCCTGCGGCAGGCTGACCGAGCCCAGGTCGCGGCCGGCCCGCAACGCGCCCAGGCCGTGCGGATTCTGGACGGTGTGCAGCAGCTCGTGGGCCAGCAGCCGCTGCCCGTCCGCCGTGCCCGGCCGGTAGGTGCCCGCGCGGAAGAAGATGTCCTGGCCGACGGCGAACGCGTCCGCACCCATCATCTCCGCCAGCTGCCCGGAGTCCCGGTCGGTGTGCAGCCGGACCTGGCTGAAGTCGTGGCCGAGCTGCTCCTCCAGTTCGCGGCGGACGCCCGGGTCGAGGGGCTGGCCGGCGCCGCTGACGATGTCTTTCGGCTCCGGGGTGCGGGACTTGGCGGACCGCTCCTTGCGCTTGCGGCGCTTGTCGTCGGCGGCCGACCGGGTGTCCTGCGTCGAGGACCGTGCCGTACTCATTGCGCATCCCCCCGTCCCGCGAGTCCCGCGTGCACCGCGCGCGCCAGCGCCTCGCCCAGCCGTACGGGAGAGGCGGTCGCCGGTAGGGGCGGCAGCCCGGCCAGGCCGTCCAGCGCCACGCCCGTCCCGTCCGCTGCCAGCGGTACCCCGCGCTCGTGTACGAGCCGGGCCAACTCGTGCCGGAAGGCCTCCGATACGCGGTCCGGATCGATGCGGGCGTCGAAGCCCGACAGCACCAGTTCGCCGATGTCGATACGGAAGGAAGGCTGAGCGGACCGTGGCGTCGGCGCGGGCTGCCCGGCCGTCGCGGACCCGGGCACGGCATCCCGCGCGGGGCCCCTGACCTCGTGCTTCAGATCCATCCGTGGACCTCCGACGGCGTCAAGGAGCGTTCCAGCTTCAGGTATTCGGTGCGTGCCGCGGCGAGCATGTGGCGCATGTGCAGGCGGTCGCCTTCGTCCGCGGCGAGGAAGGCTCCGGAGAGGGCGATGTTGCGGATCGAGCCGCCCGCGACCGTGAGCTGGGCGAGAAGGACCGGGTCGATGTCCTTCATGGGGGCCTGGGCAGGCAGCACCCGCCGCCAGATCTCCGCCCGCTCCTTCTCACCGGGGAACGGGAAGTCCACGACGAAGCGAATACGGCGCAGGAAGGCGGAGTCCAGCGCCTTCTTCATGTTGGTGGTGAGGATCGCCAGACCGCGGTACGCCTCCATGCGCATCAGGAGGTAGCTGACCTCCAGATTGGCGTAGCGGTCGTGGCTGTCCTTGACCTCGCTGCGCTTGCCGAACAGCGCGTCCGCCTCGTCGAACAGCAACAGCGCGCCGCCGCGTTCGGCCGCGTCGAAGACCTTGCTGAGGTTCTTCTCGGTCTCGCCGATGTATTTGCTGACGACCTGGGAGAGATCGATGATGAACAGGTCGAGGCCCAGTTCCTTGGCCATGACCTCGGCGGCCAGGGTCTTGCCGGTTCCGGAGCCGCCCGCGAAGAGGGCCGTCACGCCGAGGCCGCTGCGCAGTGCCTCGGCGAAGCCCCAGTCCTGGTAGACGGTGCTGCGCCGGCGTACGTGGGCGACGACCTCCTGGAGGATGCGCAGCTGGCGGTCGGCGAGGACCAGGTCGTCCCAGCCGGCGCGTGGTGCGATCCGCCGGCCCAGCTCGTCCAGGCCCATCCGGGCCTCGGTGAGGCCGGCCTGCCAGGCGAGTGCGACGGCGTCCGGGGTGCCGGAGCCGGACAGATCGCGGCGTACGGCGGCGGCGGCCGACCGTACGACGTGCGGCGGGAGCTGGAACTGGGCCACCAGGGACTGGAGATGACGCTTCGTCATCTCGGGGACGCCGGCGAAGGCGTCCACCCACAGGCCGAGCTGCTCCTCGTCGGAGAGCTTCGGTACGGTGACCCGCTCGCCGCGCGGCTGCCCGGTCTGCCGTGGATCCGGGCCGGAGACGATCAGGGGCACGGCCGCGCCCGCGACGAAGGCGTCGGCGGCGGCGTGCTGAGCGCGGTCCATCTCGCCGACCTCGACCAGAAGCGCGGCCGGCAGCAGGATCGCCTCGCGTTGCCACAGGCGGGCCAGGCGGTCCCGCTCGGCGGCGTCGGCCGGTACGTCATCGGCCGCCATGGAGTAGAGGCCGAGTCCCGAGCGGCGGGCGGCGGTGGCGGCGATGTCGGCGCGGGTGCGGAGGTCGCCGCCGACCAGCTCGACACGGAGCGGAGCGTCGGGGCCGGCGCCTGCCCAGCCCGCCGCGACCCGGTCCGCGGCCGCGTCGTACGAGGGCGGCAGGCTGCCGGGCGCGGTGGTACGGCGCAGCAGCCCGTGCAGTTTGGCGTCCAGGTACGGCGAGCCGACCAGGAAGTGCAGGATGCGTTCGTCCAGGCGGAGCCGGGTGGTGGTCAGGCGGGTCTCGTCGTCCAGCTCGATCAGGCGCCAGCGGCGGAGCGGTGCGACGGGGGTGAGTGCGCTCCAGTGCGGGTCGGTGAGTGCGGCCAGTGCCAGCGAGAACGTCGGGAAGGCACGGCTCGGGTCGCTGCACGCGGCGGCGCAGCGGGGCCCGGTCGTCGGGTCCAGTTCGGCCGCGGCGGCGAGCAGGACGATCTCCCGCTCGAATGTGCTCAGGCCGAAGCACGAGGCCAGGACGTCGAGGGTGGCGTGGGCCGGGAGCGGGCCGTCGGGGGAGGGGAGGCCGTCTGCCTCGGCGGTGGCTGGCGGGGCGGGGGGCGCGGTCTTGCCGGAGGGTGCGCCGGTGTCGGGGGCTTCCCCGCCACCGCCACCCGCCGTGGTCCGGTGGGCGCGCGCGGCGTGGAGGTCCAGGCGCGCCAGCACGGACCGGATGCCGGCAGTCAGCGCGGCGCCGTCCGCCTCGACGGGTGCCGCGTCCGGCCCGGTGCCGCGGTCGCTGCCCATGTCCTTCTCCGCCCCCGTTCCGCGCACCGCGCCTCAGCTCTCCGTGCCGTCGTCCGTACGGTTCGGCTCGTCCGTACGGCCTGGCTCGTCGGTACGAGCTGGCTCGTCGGTACGGCCCGGCTCGTCCGTACGGCGTGTCGCGCGGCGCGAGCCGCCCCGGTCGCCGTCGCGCCCGCCGTCCCCCGCGGCCTCCTTGGTCGTCCTGCGGGTACGCGAACGGGCCGGCGTACCGGATGACTTGGCGCCCGTACCGGACGACGTGCCGCTCCCACGCCCGGCCGTCGCGCCGCCCGCCGCCTTCTTCGCCGCCCGCGCCCCGCCGCCGGACGCGGCCTTGGTGACGGTGGCCCGGACGTTGGTGGTGGCGCCGACATGCGTGGTCGGCTTCTCCTCGGCGGTGCGCGCATCGGCGGTCTTCGTGCCGGTGGTCGTGCTGCCGGTGGTCGTCGTGTCACGGGCGGACTTGGCGTGCGCGGCACCGGCTCCCGCACCGGCTCCCGCACCGGCTCCGGCACCTGCACCGGTCGCCTTCGCGGACCTGGTGCCGGCACGCTTCGCCGGCTCGGCCTCGGCCGGCCCGGCGGCTTCCGTGCGCTCCCCGGTCAGCGGCCGTTCCGGTGCCCCCGGCGCCCCGAACGGCAGCGCCGTGACCTCCGGCCGCTGCACCGGCTTCGCCGGCTTCGGCTTCTCGTGGCCGTCCAGCAGCACCAGCGACGCCTGGTACACGACCGACAGCGAGTACGGCGTGTTGTTGAGCATCCCCCAGAGCTTGGAGGTCTCGTCGACGTCCATCTGCGTCGGTGTGAAGCGGACCTGCTGCAGGGACTCGGCGAGATCGCTGCCCTCCAGATAGGGACGCTGCGCGGCCTCCTCGATCAACTCCTTCGGCAGCACCGGTATTTCGTGCAGGGTGCGCACCACGCTGCCGATCAGCCGCTGCCCGACCAGCTCGGTCTCCTCGCCGTATGCACTGATCATGAAGTGCAGATCGATCGCGGCGGCCGGCCGTTTCAGCAGGGTTCCGTCGGAGGCGCGGGTGACCAGGTCGCTGTTGCGCATCGAGGGGTTGTGGGTGACCTGGTAGAGGAAGACCGTGATCGTCGGGTCCGGCGGCGGGTCCGACGGCGGCTTACGGGTCTCCACCGAGACGGCCATATCGATCTCGGGGTGCAGATTGTGCTCGATCAGCAGTGCCAGGGCCTGGGTGACCGTCGCGACGGCGAGTGCGTTGCTCATGAAGTCCGTCCCTGCGAAGTCGGCCCGGGCCAGGTCGTGGGGTGCCTCACCGTCAGTTCGTCCTCTCCCCGCGCGCCAGATAGTCCGCGAGGCTCAGCGAGGGCGCGTGGCGCTCCGAACGCGCCGGCCGCCCGCCTGCCGCGGGTCGTTCCGTACCGGCCGCGCTCACTTCGAGACGGCCGATCTGTACGTGCACCACCCGCTCGGCACTGCGCTGCCCGCGTCGCCCGGCAGGGGCGGTCCGGGCCGCGCCGCGAGCCACCGGCAGCCCGTCGGTACGCGGCCGGAGCATCGAGACCGCGGCGAGGGGCGCGGCGTCGAGACCGGGGAGGACGAGTGTGGAGGCCGTCGGCCGTGCGGTATCCGCTTCGCCGGCCGGGCGCCGTGTCCTGGGCTGCGGGCGGATGACGTCCGCAGTGGAGGGCCGCGGCCCGGGGGCGAGGGGTGCGGTGGGCCGCAACAGCGCATGCTCGGGCCGTAGTTGTCGCTCGGGTTCCGCGGCCTCTTGTAGCGGCGACTCGGTCCGCAGCACGGTCTGTCGCTCGGTGGTCCTGATCTCCCGCTCGTAGCGGATCCGTTCCCCCTCGGACGCGAACGGCCGCGGCGCCTCGGGATACAGCGGCGCCGGTCCGTCCGGCTCGGCGGGCACACCGCGCAGCGCCTCGACGCGCTCGAACGGCCCCGGGAGCCGGGGCTGTACGAGGGCGCGCCGGGGCCCTTCCGTACGCGCGCCGGACCCGCCCGCACGGCCACCGGACGGGCCCGCGGGCGGGGCGCCCGGAGGCACCGGCGCATACCGCGTCAGCAGCCGGTCGAAGTAGTCAGGCATCGGCGCACAGCTCCAGGTAGTAGCGGCGGCGCAGCGGACTCAGCGCCAGGATCTGGGGCTCGCTCCAGCCGTAGGCCGAGGCGAGCAGATGGATGTCCAGGAGCACATCGCGTGCCCAGGCGTCCAGTTCGGTCCACAGGTACGCGGCGATGTCCAGCTCCGCCGGGGTGGCCGCGCCGCACTCCGGGCAGGCGATGTTCAGCGTCACCTCGGCCGCCGGATCCGCCTGCTCGGCCGCTTCGGCGAACCGCTTGAGCACCGGCTCGGGCAGCGCGGCCGGCTCCTCGTCGGTCGTCGCCCGGCCCGCCAGCAGCGCCGAGAGCGCACAGCGGGCGCCCAGCAGCCGCCGGGCGTCCTCCGCATCGGCGGCCAGGGACGCGACCGCGGCGAGGTCGGCGGGGCTGGGCAGCCGGAAGTGCACCACCCAGTCGCCCTCCGCCACCCGCAGACCGCCCTCGGGCAGCTGCGGCCGGGCACCCAGCTCCGCGGCATCGAGGTCGAACTCCATCGCCTCGCCGCAGTCCGGGTCCGTGCAGTCGATCGTGACCTGCATCCGCTCGCCGAACAGCGCCCGGCGCAGCGCGAAGAGGTCGGCGGCCCGCTCCCCGAGCGGCACCGACAGCAGGGTGTCGGTGCCGTCCCGGGGACGGGCGGCCCGGTGCAGCAGGAGGGCCCGGTCGCCGCTCTGCCGGGCCAGCCCGGCCTCCCAGGTGGCCAGCAGCTCAGCGGGTCCGGTGACTGCCATTGCTCACCTCGTCCCGCCGTTCAGGCCGGATGGGTGAACGACGGTTCTTCCGGCTCCGGCACCTCGTAGTCCCGCTCCCAGCCCTCGCACTCCAGCTTCAGGCTCTGGATGGCGACGGCGTTGGCGTTGGCGTCCATCTCACCCAGGACCTGGTACTCGCTCGGCCAGGAGCGGTAGATCTTGTGTGAGACGGCGACCTGCCCGGCCTCGTTGAGGACCTGGATGACGAGGTCCTTGCGGAAGTCGGCCAGCGAGACCTCGGAGCCGAGGCCGGCGCCGACCTGCCAGACCTTGTTGGCCCAGCGGTCGAACTCCGGGTCGTGGGTGACGCCGCGCTCCAGCGTGATCCCCTCGAACTCGGAGCGGCCCGGGGACTTGCGCGGGGAGCTGGGGTCGCCGCCGTGCCGGTGCTTGACGACCTCGGTGGTGCGCTTCAGCGGGCTGATCTTGCTGATGCCCGCGACCGTACGACCGTCCCACAGGACCAGGAACTTGAAGTTCTTGTACGGGTCGAAGCGATGGGCGTTGATCTGGAACTCAGCCATCGGATTCCTTCACGTCTCCTTTCCTGTCCGTCACCGGAGGTCGAACTGCCCGGCCATCTGCTGGATCTTGACGACCACGAACTCCGCCGGCCTGACCGGCGCGATGCCGACGACGACGTTGACGATGCCGCGCTCGATGTCCTCGTCGGTCGTGGTGTCCTTGTCGCACTTGACGAAGTACGCCTGGCGCGGGGTGCCGCCCTGGAACGCGCCCTTCTCGAAGAGCGTGTGCAGATACGCCGAGGCATTGAGCCGGATCTGCTGCCACAGCTGCTCGGTGTTGGGCTCGAAGACCACCCACTGGAGGCCACGCAGCAGGCTCTCCTCGACATGCAGGGCCAGCCGTCGCACCGGCACGTACTTCCACTCGCTGTCGAGCGCGTCAGCGCCCTCCAGGGTGCGCGCGCCCCAGACCAGCGGGCCGACCATCGGGAAGGTGCGCAGACAGTTGATGCCCAGGGGGTTGAGCAGCCCGTTCTCGCGGTCCGTCAGTTTGACGGCGAGCGAGTGAACTCCCGCCAGCCGGGCCTCCGTTCCGGCCGGCGCCTTCCAGACACCGCGCTCGCTGTCCGTACGGGCGATGACGCCCGCGACGGCGCCGGACGGTGGGAAGGAGCGCAGCCGCCCGGTGAGCGGGTCGGTGAGCTGGAGGTGCGGGAAGTAGAGGCCGGAGTGGTTGTCGCGGACCGGCTCGAAGGCGGCGATACCGGCACGGGCGGCGTCCACACCGCTCCAGGCGGCGGGCGCGTCGACGAGCAGGAAGATCCGCCGCTCCTGGCACAGCCGCCCGGCCGCCGAGAGCACCGTGACCATGTCCTCGGTGGACCCGTACGACGCCAGCTCGGGCAGGGCGAGCAGATTGACGTCATGGACATCGCGCAGCGCCTGCAGTCCGCTCTTGCGGGCCTCGCTGCCGATGAGGTCGCGCGGTCCGGGCGCCTCGCCGTCCTCGCCGCCGCACAGCGGGAAGACCGGCGGGTTGACGGAGGCCTCCAGGCCCAGGTCATTGGCGCATTCGCCGAGGAAGCGGACGGTGTCGTCGGGGTCGATGGAGCCGGCGACGACCTGGATGCGGCGGCCGAACGCGGTGACCTCGGCGCCCGCGAAGGCGTGCTTGCCCGGGGCGTCCGGCAGCGCGCGCAGCTTGTGCTCCAGCAGCAGCGCCAGCTCGGTGACGGTGCACGGCGCCTCGCCGTCGCAGTCCGGGTCGTAGAGCGTGAACTCGCGCTCGACCTCGTCGATCTTCACGGTCAACTCGACGTTCAGATCGGGGAGTTCGTGGTGGAAGGCCTTGGAGACGGTGCCGGACGGGTCCGGGCGGTCCTCCCCGACGGTCTTGACGCGGATCAGTGAGGAGCCGGCGTTGATCACCGTCTCGGCGTAGTGGCCGTGGCCGGGGTCCATGGACAGGCCGGAGAAGGACTCGCGGGCGGTGCCGTGGGCGTCGAGGACCTGGAGGTTGAAGGTCTCGTCCGATGGAGAGGGGTGGCGCGAAGCGCCCCCTGCCGAGGTGCTGGCCCGGCGACGGGCGGGCGTGTCGTGGTCGACGGCGACCCGGAGGCCGGAACCCCATACGCCCGGTTCCTTGGCGTGCACCTCGAGCACCGGGCACTGACTGTGGCCCTCGGTGGACTCCAGGGTGACGTGGGCTTCCTTGCCGCTGCCGGCCTTGGCGACCCGGACGATCACCGCGACGGTGCCGCCATTGCCGAAGAACTGATGGACGGCGTACGCGACCGCGCTCTGCGAGGTCAGACCACCGAAGCGGCGCTCGAAGTCGGCGAAGCTGGTGATCCGCACCGGCTGGTTGAGCGGGCCGCGCCGGGTGTGGCCGACGAATGCGGTCACGGAGGTGGTGACGGTGGTGATGCTGCGGATGCTGCTGGGAAGCTCTTCGACATAGACGCCGGGATAGGTCGTATGTGTCGGCATTCCCCCTCCAATCCCTTCAGGCACCGAGTGTGAGGACACCAAGAAATCGAGAAAGGGGGAGGGGCGCGGGTGCGGAAGAGTTCACGGCCGCCCCGTGCCCGTGGCCGTGCATCCCCCCGCTACCCATCAAGTTCCCCCGTCTGCACCCGATGCAAAGCGATCTGCCGACCGGCCTGCACGGGACCAAGCCTGAAGCTTGTGACTCCTGATGCGTATGTATCCGTAAGTGCTCAACACAGTGTCCGTAGCGGCCAGTTGAAGGGTCAAGGGGCCTTTCCGGACACCGTCTGCGGAGGTCTTGTGAGGAGGAGTCGCAGCTTCTTCCCAAACGGATTCCCGCGGCTTCGGAACCGGAATCGCCTGAGATGGGGGCGCACAGGGGCGTACCGGGTGGAGGCGGCGAACGACGCACGACGTGAGAGTGCACGCCGAGTGACGACGGAGCCGTCGGACGGAGGGGGCCGGGCGGGCCCCGGCCCTCAAGACCGTCGGGGACGGTCGAAAACCGGCCGACGACATGCGGAAATCCGGAGGAGGCGTAACTTGGCCAAAAGATCTGTGATGGTAATCACCGCTGGAGTGTGATCTGCGATTTAGGGCCTCAGGTCCCGCGGCGATAACCTGCGGGACGGACATGCCGCGTATCCGGTCACCGTGTACGCCTCCCCTGTGACAGCGCCGTCACGTTGCCCTTCGCGGCACGCCCATCGCAGACAACGAACCGCGATCACTACGGCGATTCTGAGAAGACAAGGGACGGACGCGCGTGGACCTGTTCGAGTACCAGGCGAGGGACCTCTTCGCCAAGCACGGTGTACCGGTGCTGGCCGGTGAAGTCATCGACACGCCTGAGGCGGCCCGCGAGGCGACCGAGCGGCTGGGCGGCAAGTCCGTCGTCAAGGCCCAGGTGAAGGTCGGCGGCCGCGGCAAGGCCGGCGGCGTCAAGCTGGCCGGCACCCCGGACGAGGCCGTCGCCCGGGCGACGGACATCCTCGGCATGGACATCAAGGGCCACACGGTCCACAAGGTGATGATCGCCGAGACCGCGCCGGAGATCGCCGAGGAGTACTACGTTTCGTACCTCCTCGACCGCACCAACCGCACCTTCCTGGCCATGGCCTCCGTGGCCGGCGGCATGGACATCGAGGAAGTCGCGGCCACCCGCCCCGACGAGCTCGCCAAGGTCCCGGTCGACGCCAACGAGGGTGTCACCAAGGAGAAGGCCCAGGAGATCGTCGCCCAGGCGAAGTTCCCCGCCGAGGTGGCCGACAAGGTCGCCGACGTGATGGTGACGCTGTGGAAGACCTTCGTCGCGGAGGACGCCCTCCTCGTCGAGGTCAACCCGCTGGCCAAGGTCGCCTCCGGCGAGGTCATCGCCCTCGACGGCAAGGTCTCCCTGGACGAGAACGCCGAGTTCCGCCAGCCGGAGCACGAGGCCCTGGAGGACAAGGACGCAGCCAACCCGCTCGAGGCTGCGGCCAAGGCCAAGGGTCTGAACTACGTCAAGCTCGACGGCCAGGTCGGCATCATCGGCAACGGCGCGGGTCTCGTCATGAGCACCCTGGACGTCGTCGCCTACGCCGGCGAGAAGCACAACGACGTCAAGCCCGCCAACTTCCTCGACATCGGTGGCGGCGCCTCCGCCGAGGTCATGGCGAACGGCCTGGAGATCATCCTCGGCGACCCGGACGTCAAGTCCGTCTTCGTCAACGTCTTCGGTGGCATCACCGCCTGTGACGAGGTCGCCAACGGCATCGTCCAGGCCCTGGAGCTGCTCAAGTCCAAGGGCGAGGACGTCAACAAGCCCCTGGTGGTGCGCCTCGACGGCAACAACGCCGAGCTGGGTCGTCAGATCCTGTCGGAGGCCAACCACCCGCTGGTGCAGCGTGTGGACACCATGGACGGCGCGGCCGACAAGGCCGCCGAGCTGGCTGCTAAGTAAAGGACGAGGACACAACAACCATGGCTATCTTCCTGACCAAGGAAAGCAAGGTCATCGTCCAGGGCATGACCGGTGCCACTGGCATGAAGCACACCAAGCTGATGCTCGGTGACGGCACCAACATCGTCGGCGGTGTGAACCCGCGCAAGGCCGGCACGAGCGTCGACTTCGACGGCACCGAGGTTCCCGTCTTCGGCTCCGTCGCCGAGGCGATGGAGAAGACCGACGCCGATGTGTCCGTCCTCTTCGTGCCGCCGGCCTTCGCCAAGGCCGCCGTCGTCGAGGCGATCGACGCCGGGATCCCGCTGGCCGTCGTGATCACCGAGGGCATCGCGGTCCACGACTCCGCCGCCTTCTGGGCGTACGCGAAGTCCAAGGGCAACAAGACCCGGATCATCGGCCCGAACTGCCCCGGCCTGATCACCCCCGGCCAGTCCAACGCCGGCATCATCCCGGGCGACATCACCAAGCCCGGCCGCATCGGTCTGGTGTCGAAGTCCGGCACGCTGACCTACCAGATGATGTACGAGCTCCGTGACATCGGCTTCTCCTCGGCCGTCGGTATCGGTGGCGACCCGGTCATCGGCACCACGCACATCGACGCCCTCGCGGCGTTCGAGGCGGACCCCGACACCGACCTGATCGTGATGATCGGTGAGATCGGCGGCGACGCCGAGGAGCGTGCGGCCGACTTCATCAAGGCCAACGTCACCAAGCCGGTCGTCGGCTACGTCGCGGGCTTCACCGCGCCCGAGGGCAAGACCATGGGCCACGCCGGCGCCATCGTCTCCGGCTCCTCCGGCACCGCCCAGGCGAAGAAGGAGGCCCTGGAGGCCGCCGGCGTCAAGGTCGGCAAGACCCCGTCGGAGACCGCGCGGCTGGCCCGCGAGATCCTCGGCGGCTGACCGCCTCCCGGCGTCCGCGCCGGATCGGACGTACGTCGTCCCGACGGCCGTCACTGATACCGCCGGACCCTCGCCCTCGTGGCCGCGCCCTCGCGGCGGAAGATTCTTCCGCCGCGAGGGCGCTCGGCGACCGGGGCAGGGTTCGGCGGTGTGCGTTGGGGGCGTACCGCCCGTCGGCGGTTCGACGCCCTAGCGGACGTCGGGCGACAGACGCGCCTCCCGGAGCCTCTTCCGCACGGCGGCGTTGCCGTGCTTCTTGATGTCCGCGCCACGGCGCCCGGACGGTGAGACCCGGACGTGCGGCGCGGTCGCCAGGGGCTGGTCCGGCGACCGCGTGTAATGGTCCGGCATCACGATCATCATCACCAGCATCACCAGCGCGAACAGACCGGCCAGCCCGAACGCCGTCCGCGTGGTCCGCAGATCGCTGCGCTCGCTGTCGCTCCGTACGTGCTGTGTGGCGACGGGCGTCACCTGCTGCGCGGCCGCCAGCTGGGTGAGCCGGGCCCGCAGGATCTCGCCCTGCCGCACCGGCGGGTGCCCGTCGAGCCCCAACTCGGGCAGCCGCGCGGCGACCCGCTCGCGCGCATGCGTCAGCCGCCCGGCCGTGGCCGGCGTACTCGCCTCGATCTCCGCCGCGGTCTCGTAGAGCCCCAGCCCGACGCCGTCGTGCAGCATCAGCGCCCGCCGGTAGGGGGCGGGCAGACTCAGCAGGGCCTCCAGGAGCGCCCGGTCCGAGGGCTCGCCGCTCTCCTGGAACTGCTTCGGCTTCCGGACCGGCCGCAGCCCCGGACACAGCCGGTGCCACGGCGTCAGCGCGTACTCGTACGCGGCCGCCCGCACCCACCCCGCCGGATCCGGGTCCACCGCGACCTGCGGCCATCGCTGCCAGGCCAGCCGAAACCCCTGTTCCACGGCCCGCCGCGCGAGCCGCGGCCGCCCGGTGAGCAGATAGGTCTGCCGCGTCAGCGCTGCTGCGTGCCGGGTGTGGAGGTCGTCGAAGGCGATGGCGGCCTGCTCGCGCTGGGTCATACAGAGCAGTGTGGAAAACTCGCTTCACCGGATACAGCGCGACACGTCGGGCATTTCGCCAGTGCAGGGATGAAACGTCTCTTATTGACAGCATGGCCGCGTGAGCCAGTTGACTGATCGTGGCCCAACGTTGTCCTCGCAGGGCCGAGCCGCCGCGCAGCGCTCCTCCGCGATCGGCGCGGCCTTCCTCGGCGGCGTGACGGCCGCCGGTCTCGGCCTCGGCGCGCTGGCGGTCGCCGTGCTGCTGCTCTGGGTCGCCTCCCCGGCCCCCGACAGCGGCCCGTCCCGGGCCCTGCATCTCGCCGCCGACCTGTGGCTGATGGCGCACGGCGGTGACCTCGTACGCACCACGAGCCACTCCGGCGCCCCGGTCGCCGTGACCCCGCTGCTGCTCGCCGTGCTCCCGGTCTGGCTGCTGCACCGGGCCGCCCGCCACGCCCTGGCGACCGCGGCCGACGGCCGTACCGGCCCCGGCACGGGCCCCGGCAGCGGCACGGGCGCCACCCGGGCGGTCGTGCCGCGCACCCTGCTCGGTGCGCTGCTCACCGGCTATCTGCTGATCGCGGCCGGTGTGCTGCTCTACGCCTCCACCGGGCAGCTGAGCGCCGAACCGCTCAGCGTGCTGGCGTACGTCCCGGCCACCGCGGTCGCCACGCTCGGCGGTACGGCCTGGTTCCTGCTCCGCCATCCCGGCGCCGATCTGCTGCCCGCCTGGGCACTGCGGGCCGTGGCCGGAGTGCCGGGCGGTCTGCGGAGCCTCCTCGGCGGCTCCCGGTTCGCCGCCGCGCAGCGCGCCGCCGGCGCCGCCCTCGGCGCCCTGCTGGTCTCCGGCGCCCTGCTCACGCTGCTCTCCCTCGGCCTGCACGCGGGCCGGGTGCGCCAGGACCTGCTCCAGCTGGCGCCCGATTGGGCCAGCCGGGCCACGGTGCTGCTGCTGTGCCTCGTCCTGCTCCCGAACGCGGCCGTCTGGGGCGCCGCTTACGGCCTGGGACCGGGTTTCACGGTCGGCGCGGGCGGTACGGTCGGCCCGCTGGGGACCTCGGCGCATCCGGTGCTGCCGCAGCTGCCGCTGCTCAGCGGGCTGCCGGACGCCGGCCCGGGAAACCCGCTGACCTGGGCGGTCGTTGTGGTGCCGGTCGTCGCGGGGGCGCTGCTGGCCCGCTCCGTGGCCCGTTCAGCGGCGGCGCCCGGCGCTGCGGAACGTCCCTGGTCATGGTGGACGACGGCATGCGCGGCAGCCCTGGGGGCGGTTCTTTGCGGCGCCGTCACGGCAGTGCTCGCGGGCCTCTCCGGTGGCGCGCTGGGCACCGGCGCGCTCGCCGCATTCGGCCCGAGCTGGTGGCGTACGGGCCTTGCGGCAGCGGGCTGGACCGCCCTGACCGGCATCCCGGGCGCGATCGGGCTACGGGTCTGGCGACTGCACGCGGAACGCCGGGCCAATGACGAGGACACCTGCCCCGGCACGGCGACCGGCGACGGCAAGGCAACGCCCCGCCCCGGTATGGCGACGGGCGACGGCAAGAACACCCGTCCCGGCGCCGCCGCAGCCGATCCCGGCCCCGACGGTGCGCCGGACGCCGACGACCTCGCGGCTACGGAACTGGAAGTCGCGGAACTGGAAGTCGCGGAACTGGCAGCCGCGGAACTGGAAGTCGCGGAACGGTCAGTCGCGGAACGCGCCGCCACCGAACTGGCCGCCCCGAAACCGGCCGCCACTCACGCCGCCCCGGAGGGCTGACACCGGCCGGCGCCGCACCCTCAGCACCGCATCGTCAGCCCCAAGCCGTCACTGCTGAACCGGCCATCGCTGAACCCGCCATTGCTGAACTGGCCACCGGCCACCGGCACACCCGGCCGGCGCCCACCGCGCCTACTGCTGGGTGCTCAGCAGCGGCCGCAGCTCCTTCGGCAGCATCTGCTCGCAGGACTTGCCGGCCGACTGGGTCAGGGCGTCGTTCACGCAGGTGAAGTAGTCGCGGTAGACGATCTGCACGGTGAAGGTCGCGGCCACCATCATCAGCGCCAGCGACGCGATCACCAGCCCCGCGATCGCCGCGGTGACCTGCGGCCGGGTGCTGCCCGGCGAGGTCGGAGGGCCGGACTGCGGGTCCGGGGCGGACTGGGCGGTGGGGGCCGGGCGGCCCTCCATGGCGGCGGTGGTGACCGCGGCGGCGGCCTTCGCGGGGTTCGGCTTGGCGCGCAGCGAGCTGATGCCCCAGTAGAGCGCCAGCGCGGCCAGCAGCAGGGCGACCTCCGGCAGGCTGAACAGCACACAGAAGAACGACCACAGTCCGGCGAGCAGCGCGAAGCGCGCCCGGCGCTGGGCCGGGTCGGTGGGGTCCCAGCGCAGTCCGCCGGGGCTGCCGGGGCCCCCGGGGCCGCCGCCCTGCTGGCCGTTGCGGGCGCCGGGCCGGGTGCCGAAGCCGCCGTTCTGCCGGCCGGGCTGCCGGGGGCTCCACTGGCTGCCCCAGCCCGGCGCCGGCTCGTCCTGCGACGGCTCTTCCTCGTCGTTGCCGTCCTGGCCCGGTGTGTGGGCGCGGTGGCGCGGGCGCCACTCCTGGTCGGGGGCGTCGGCCGGCGGCGGGGCGAAGGGGTTGTCCTGGTCGGAGTCCGGGGAATCCGGAGCGGAAGACTCCGGGGACGAGGACGACGACTTGCGCTCACGCGGCAGCAGCACCACCCCGGGGGCGGTGGCGGGCAGCGGGAGCAGGAGGGCCGCGCGGCGGCGTCGGTCCGTCATCTGGAGTGCGTCTTCCCCTTGTCTCGTCCGTACGCGGGCCTTAGCGGCCGGCGCCCGGTTACCACGAACTGCATGCAGTCTTACGCCTGACGCTACCTCCCGTGCCCGCCCCCGTCCCGTGGGGGCCGCTCGGTGTGCCGGTATCGTTGCTGACGGTCGGCGCCTTCGTAGGGTTCCCCGGATCTGCGGTACCCGCAGTCTTGTATGACCACACAAAGCACGCGAGATCGGAAAAGAGCCCCGTCGTGGCTTCCTCCCCAGCCCCCACCCAGCCGGCCCGGCCCGGCCGCCCCGGCCGTCCGGCCCGCATCGTCGTCCTCGTCTCCGGTTCCGGTACGAACCTGCAGGCGCTGCTGGACGCCATCGCCGGCCAGGGCGTGGCGGAGTACGGAGCCGAGGTGGTGGCCGTCGGCGCCGACCGGGGTGCCATCGCGGGCCTGGAGCGCGCCGGGGCCGCCGGGCTCCCGACGTTCATCTGCCGGGTCAAGGACTACGACAGCCGCTCGGACTGGGACGCGGCGCTCACCGAGGCGACCGCCGCGTACGAGCCCGATCTGGTGGTCTCGGCCGGTTTCATGAAGATCCTGGGCAAGGAGTTCCTCGCCCGCTTCGGCGGCCGCACCGTCAATACCCACCCGGCGCTGCTGCCGAGCTTTCCCGGTGCCCATGGCGTGCGCGATGCGCTCGCGTACGGCGCAAAGGTCACCGGATGCACCGTCCACTTCGTCGACGACGGCGTCGACACCGGCCCGATCATCGCCCAGGGCGTGGTCGAGGTCCGGGACGAGGACGATGAATCCGCGCTGCATGAGCGCATCAAGGAAGTCGAGCGATCACTGCTCGTCGAGGTCGTGGGGCGTCTGGCCCGGCACGGCTACCGCATTGAGGGACGAAAGGTACGTATCTCGTGACCGCCACCGAAGGTACGAAGCGGCCCATCCGCCGCGCACTGGTCAGTGTCTATGACAAGTCCGGGCTGGAGGAGCTGGCGCAGGGGCTGCATGCGGCGGGCGTCCAGCTCGTCTCGACCGGGTCGACGGCCGCGAAGATCGCCGCGGCCGGGGTGCCGGTCACCAAGGTCGAGGAGCTGACGGGCTTCCCCGAGTGTCTGGACGGCCGGGTCAAGACCCTGCACCCGAAGGTGCACGCCGGCATCCTGGCCGACCTCCGCCTGGAGGACCACCGCCGGCAGTTGACCGATCTCGGTGTCGAGCCGTTCGACCTGGTGATCGTCAACCTGTACCCGTTCCGGGAGACCGTCGCCTCCGGCGCCACCTCCGACGAGTGCGTGGAGCAGATCGACATCGGCGGCCCCTCGATGGTCCGCGCCGCCGCCAAGAACCACCCGTCGGTGGCCGTGGTCGTCAACCCCGCCCGCTACGGCGACGTCCTGGAGGCCGTCACCGGCGGCGGCTTCGAGCTGGACGCGCGCAAGCGGCTGGCGGCCGAGGCCTTCCAGCACACCGCGGCCTACGACGTGGCCGTCGCCTCCTGGTTCGCCGACGGCTATGCGGCGGCGGACGACTCCGCCTTCCCCGAGTTCCTCGGCGCGACCTACGCCCGCAAGAACGTCCTGCGCTACGGCGAGAACCCGCACCAGGGTGCCGCGCTGTACGTGGACGGCAGCGGTGGGCTCGCGGAGGCCGAGCAACTGCACGGCAAGGAGATGTCGTACAACAACTACACGGACACCGACGCCGCGCGCCGGGCCGCGTACGACCACGCCGAGCCGTGTGTCGCGATCATCAAGCACGCCAACCCGTGCGGTATCGCGGTGGCCGCGGAGGTCGCCGAGGCGCACCGCAACGCGCACGCCTGTGACCCGCTCTCCGCCTTCGGTGGCGTCATCGCCGTCAACCGCCCGGTCTCCGTGGCGATGGCCGAGCAGGTCGCCGAGATCTTCACCGAGGTCATCGTGGCCCCCGGCTACGAGGACGGTGCGGTCGAGATCCTCGCCCGCAAGAAGAACATCAGGGTGCTGCGCTGCCCCGACGCGCCGTCGAACCCCGTGGAGGTCAAGCCCGTTGACGGCGGTGCCCTGCTCCAGGAGACCGACCGGCTGCAGGCCGAGGGCGACGACCCGGCGAACTGGACGCTGGCCAGCGGGACCGCGCTGCCCGCCGACGAGCTGGCCGAGCTGGCCTTCGCCTGGCGCGCCTGCCGCGCCGTGAAGTCCAACGCGATCCTGCTCGCCAAGGACAGTGCCACGGTCGGCGTCGGCATGGGCCAGGTCAACCGCGTGGACTCCGCGAAGCTGGCCGTGCAGCGCGCGGGCGAGGAGCGGGCGCGCGGCTCCTACGCCGCCTCCGACGCCTTCTTCCCGTTCCCCGACGGCTTCGAGGTGCTGGCCGAGGCCGGCGTCAAGGCCGTGGCCCAGCCCGGCGGTTCGGTCCGCGACGAACTCGTCGTCGAGGCCGCCAAGAAGGCCGGCGTGACGATGTACTTCACGGGGACCCGGCACTTCTTCCACTGAGCGACCGGCACCACACGCACGGAGGGCCGCACCCCAGCCGGGGTGCGGCCCTCCGTCGCGTGCGGCCCGAAGAGGTCAGTAACGCGGCCTGTTGAACCAGAACTTGCTCTCGTCCTTGGACGTGAAGGCGATCACCAGGATGCCCAGGACCGTGTGGACCAGGCCGACCGGGAAGGTGAACAGGCTCAGCATGATGGTGGCGACGCCGAAGACGATGGCGCCGACCCGGACCCCGCCGCCGCCGTTGGCGAACTGCAGCGCCAGCGTGATGGCGACCGCGGTGAAGATCACGATGAGCACGATCACCGCGATCAGCAGGCCCTTGCCGACGTTCATCGCCGTGACGTCGTCCGCGGCGGTGTACGGCGAGACGTTGTGCGAGGCCTTGCTGACGCCGCCCAGACCCATCACGGCGAGGATCAGGCCGATGAGGTTCAGACCGGAGAGCACGAACAGCATCACCCGCGCGGCCTTGACGCCGCCGGGCATCACCGTCGGGTACTGCGGCTGCATGCCGGGCATCCCGCCGCCGCCCGGGTACGGGCCGTACGGCTGCTGCGGCTGCTGTTGGGGGTAGCCGTAACCGGGCTGCTGACCCGGCGGCGGACCGTAGGGGTTCTGGTTGGGATAACTCACGAGACGTGTCCTTCAAACGACGTGAACGGAGCCGCGAAGGCCCCGATCGCGCAGTGGCGAGGGGGCCTTCGCGAGTGGTGCACCTCGGGTCGGGGCGTCGCCCCGGACCGGCTACTGGGTCTTGACGACCACGGAGCCGACGGCCTTGTCGGCGAAGGTCTGCGCCTTGTCGTCCCACAGCGGCCACAGCCAGCCGACGTAGCAGGCGATGCTGTCGAGGAAGTGCGCCAGACGGCGGACGAAGGCCATACCGAAGCCGAGCGGCTGACCGGTGTCCTCGCGGACCAGCCGGATGCTCATGGCCTTCTTGCCCGGAGTCTGGCCCGTGTTGCCTTCCTTGATGAGCATGAAGATGCCACCCGCCATGGCCACCAGGCCGGCCAGGCCGATCAGGATGAAGGCGATGGCCGGCGGGCCGGCCGAGGCCGCGTCCGCCCGGCACTGGTAGTCGTCGAAGGCGCAGCTGTCGTAGTTGCCCACGGAGGACGCGGCGACGCCGGCCCCGATTCCGTACAGGATGCCGGGCACCAGGCCCACGATCAGGCCGTCGATCAGCAGGGCGCACAGTCGCGCACCCCAGCTCGCGTACCCCGTCGGCATGCCCATACCCGGCATGCCGGGCTGGCCGTAGGGAGCGGCCTGCTGCTGGGGGTAGCCGTACGCCTGCTGCTGCGGGACCTGCTGCTGGGGGTAGCCGTACGGCTGCTGCTGCTGCGGGGGCTGCTGGGGGTAGCCGTAGCCGGGCTGACCCTGCGGCGGGACCGGGGGCTGCTGGCCGTACGGGCCCTGCGGCGCCTGCGGCTGCTGGCCGTAGGGGTTGTTCGGGTCGCCGAAACTCATCTGCTGCTTTCCTCCGTTGGGTGACTGTCGCGCGACGCGGCGTGACGCGGAGGAAAAACAGGATTCACTGGCCCGCCCCCGACGATGCCTGCGGCACTGCACGTCAATCCTTCTAGTTGCGCATTCACTCTGTCCAGTCAAGGCCCCCGGCTGTTGTGCAAGTGCAATGATCAATTCCGGCCATGGACGCCCCGCATGCCCTGATTGGAACGTGACCGCCCTCATCCGGGAAGATAGAGGGTATGACTGCCCAGATCCTGGATGGCAAGGCCACCGCAGCCGCTATCAAGTCCGAGCTCACCACCCGCGTCGAGGCGCTGAAGGCCAAGGGTGCCCAGCCCGGGCTGGGCACCCTCCTGGTGGGCGACGACCCGGGAAGCCGCTGGTACGTCAACGGCAAGCACCGCGACTGCGCCCAGGTCGGCATCGCCTCGATCCAGCGGGAACTGCCGGAAACCGCCACCCAGGAGGAGATCGAGGCGGTCGTACGGGAGCTGAACGAGGACCCGGCCTGCACCGGCTACATCGTCCAACTCCCGCTCCCCAAGGGCATCGACGCGCACCGCGTCCTGGAACTGATGGATCCGGCCAAGGACGCCGACGGGCTGCACCCGATGAGCCTGGGCCGGCTGGTGCTCGGCATCGAGGGACCGCTGCCGTGCACCCCGTACGGCATCGTCCAGTTGCTGCGGCGGCACGGCGTCGAGATCAAGGGCGCGCATGTGGTGGTCGTCGGCCGCGGTATCACCATCGGCCGCCCGATGCCGCTGGTGCTGACCCGCAAGTCCGAGAACGCCACGGTGACCCAGTGCCACACCGGCACCCGTGATCTGTCCGCGCACCTCAAGCAGGCCGACATCATCGTCGCCGCCGCCGGTGTGCCGCACATCATCAAGCCCGAGGACATCAAGCCCGGTGCGGCCGTCCTGGACGTCGGCGTCAGCCGTGACGAACAGGGCAAGATCGTCGGCGATGTGCACCCGGGGGTCGCCGAGGTGGCCGGCTGGGTCGCCCCCAACCCGGGCGGCGTCGGCCCGATGACCCGCGCCCAGCTGCTGGTCAATGTCGTCGAGGCCGCCGAGCGCGCGGCGGGCTGACCACGCGAGATCTGAGAGCCTGTCTCTGAGACAGACGGAACCGGACACCGGAAGGGACTGCCAGCCATGGGTGCCGAAGCGCATTCGGACGGGGCCTCCGAGCCGCAGCGCTCCTCGCGCCGCTTTCCCACGCTGACCCGCGACACCGCCCGGCCGGAAGGCGGCGGGCGGGCCGCCTCGGGCGGCTTCCCCGCGCCCGCCCGGCAGTGGCCGCTGCTCGCCGTCATGGGCGGGGTCGCGCTCGGGCTGCTGCTGGTGGCGCTCGACGCGTTCCGTATCGGGGGGATAGTGATCGGGCTCTCACTGCTGGCCGGGGCGGTGCTGCGGTGGGCGCTGCCGTCGGTGGGGATGCTGGCCGTGCGCTCGCGCTTCACCGATATGGCGACGTACGGGGGGCTCGGCTTCGTGATCGTGATGCTGTCGCTGATGGTGCAGCCCAAGCCGTGGATCCATATCCCGTTCCTGGACGACATCGTCCACTTCACCGTGCGCTAGGACGACACGGTCCGAGGCCCGTCCCGGGCGCACGCCGCAGGGCGTCTCCGGGCCCCGGCCGATAGCGCGATGACGGCGGCCCGTCCTCTCCTCCGGGAGAAGGCGGGCCGCCGCCGTGCTGTGCCGAGGTGCCGTACGAAGGCGGCCGGGCGGCGCACGGGCCACGGCGGAGGCGGCGCGGGGCGGGCCGTGCGGCCCGGGGTGTGCCACCGGCCGTGCTCCCACCCGCCGGTGGCCGGCGTCGGCGGGGCCGCCGTATGCGGACACCGTGGGATACCGCGAGTGTGACCTGCGGGGACGTCGTCGAGGTGGACGCTTCGGTGGGACGGTGACGGGGGCGACGGGGAGTTCGGGATACCGCGTGGAAAGAGTAAAAAGCGGAAACGGAGGTCGCGTCCGCGCCATCATCGGCGGCACAGGGGGCTGATGGCCTCGGGGGAGAACGAACGCGTATATGGGGTGGAACATGTCGCGTTGGAAAGGGCTGCCCGAATCGCTGGACCATCGGGTGCGGCATCTGGTCGTCCAGCTACGGAGGTTGAAGGACCACAGCGGGCTGAGCCTGGCCGCGCTCGCTGCCCGGACCTCGTACAGCAAGTCGTCCTGGGAGCGCTATCTCAACGGCAAGAAGCTGCCGCCGCGTGATGCGGTGGCGGCGCTGGCGCGGGTCTGTGAGGCCGATGCGACCCGGCTGCTGGCGCTGCACGAGGTCGCCGCGCAGGCCTGGAACGCGGAGCGGCCGGAGCCGGCGGGCCGGCCGCCGGTGCCGCAGCCGGCGGCCCGGCCGCCGCGGGAACCGGCGGTGCGGCAAGCAGAGGGAGCGCCGCCGCCACGGGCGGAGCGGGACGAGGCGCCCGTCCCCGCCGCGGCCGCCGCGCCCACGGCCGGACGGCACGTGCCGCTCGGTCCTCTGGTGCTGGGCGCCCTGGCCGTGCTCGTCATGGCCGGTGCGGCGCTCCTGGTGGTCCGCCTCTGGCAGGACGCCTCCGGCATCGGGCGCGGTGCGGGCACCGCGATGGCCGTCGGCGCCCCCAGTGCCGCATCCACGTTCACCCACCGGCCGGGGGAGGCCTTCGACTGCCCCGTCCAGCGCCGGGGAGGTGCCCTGTACGCCGGGCACAGCCGCACCGGCACGGCGATCCTGGGCAGCGGCGCGACCGGCTGGGACGTCGTCGAGGCGCAGTGTCTGCTGCACCGCCAGGGCTATGACCCGGGCGTGGTGGACGGCATCGTCGGCGGGAAGACCCTGCGTGCCGTCAAGCGTCTGCAGGCCCGGTCCGGGCTGCCCACGGACGGGATCGTGGGCCCCGACACCTGGAAGGTGCTGCGCCGGTGAGCGGGCCCGGCAGCGAGCCGAGGGAAAGCGTCGAGAGCTCCCGACTGGCAGCGCGCATGCGGGAGTTGAGGGGGCGTACCGGGCTCACCCTGGCCGCACTCGCCGAGCGGACGCCCTACAGCAAGTCGTCCTGGGAGCGCTATCTCAACGCCAAGAAGCTGCCGCCGCGGGGCGCGGTCGAGGCGTTGTGCCTGCTGGCGGGGGAGCCGTCGGGAGGGCTCTTGGCGCTGTGGGAGCTGGCGGACGCGGCCTGGAGCGGACGCGGGCGGCCGGGCGGGGCCCGGAGCCGGAGCGTGGCGCGGGGCCGGGGTGCGGCGCCGGCCCGGGGCCTCGCACCGGGCCAGGGCGCGGGACATGCCGCGGACGGCGCGCGGGGGGAGGCAAGTGGCTCCGCCGGCACGCCGGGAGAGGGGAGTGCCTGTGGCGTGAGCGTGGTGGAGGAGGCGCCGCCCGGGGCGGGGGGCGGTGACGGTGAGACGTCGGCCCGGCGGTCGCCGCGGGCGTCAGCACGGCTGCCGCAGCGGGTCGTGGCCGTAGTGGCCGGCGCCTGCGTCGGTCTGGTGGCTGTCGGGGTGGCGGCGCTGGTCTTCTGGGCGGGGGAGAGGGGCGTCGGGAGCGGCCCGCGGGAGGACGCGGTGCCCCAGCCCTCCGCGGTGACGGGCTGCCGGGCGAGGGCCTGCGACGGCAAGGACCCGGAGTCGACGTACTGCGAGCCACCGGACCTGGTGGAGACGCCCCTGGAGCGAACTGCCGCCCGGGGCGAGCATGTTCAGATCCGCTACGGCGAGGCCTGCGGCGCGGCCTGGGGCCGACTCCGTGGCGGCCGGGTCGGGGACCGGCTGGAGGTGTCGGCGCCGGGGGCGCGGCCGCGGTCGGTGCGGGTGGTGGACCGGTTCGATGCCGAGGGGTATCTCGTCACGCCGATGGTGGCGGTCCGCGGGCCCGAGGGCATCCGCCTGTGTCTCTATCCGGCGGGCGGCGGGACAGGGGAGTGCTTCGCACGGTAGGCCCACGAGGGGCTACCTGGCCCGTTCTTGTCAGGAAACGTACGGAAGTCGTACGGCGTCCGGTCGAAATGCGACACTGCAGGGGTCACGGGGCGTGCGGGTGGGTGACGTGTGCCCGGATGCGCCCGTGCGCCCGTGAACGGGGAACTGCCGTCCTGGCCGGGCGCACCCCCGCGGGCAGCAAGGAGCGGGGCCGGGGGAGCCGCGCTGTCGCACGTAAGCGGGGGGATAGGGGGAGGCAATGCCTCGCTGGAAGGCGCTGCCGGAAGAACTCGATCCGCAGGTAGGGGAGTTCACCGAGCAGCTGCGCAGGCTCGTGGACCGCAGCGGACTGAGTGTGGCTGCCGTCGCGGACCGTACGGGCTACAGCAAGACGTCCTGGGAGCGCTATCTCAACGGGCGGCTGCTGCCGCCGCTGCGCGCGGTGGTCGCGCTCGCCGAGGCGACCGGCGCGCATCCCGCACATCTGACCACGCTGTGGGAGCTGGCCGAACGGGCCTGGAGCCGGGCCGAGATGCGGCAGGACGTCACCATGGAAGCGATCCGCGTGGCACAGGCGCGCGCCGCACTGGGGGAGTTCGACACGGAACCGGCGCAGACCGGGCCGGCGGCGAAGCCCGCAAAACCGGCGAAGGGTGCCAAGAGCGCCAAGGGTGCGGAGTCCGAGCAGATCGCGGAGCCGCCCCGGACGGCGCAGCAGCGCCGCTCGGACGTCCCGTCGAGCGCCGACTTCCCCGGATGGGAGGCGGCAGCGGGCCCGTCCCCGGCTCCGGCAGCGGCGCCCGCCCCATCCACGGACCGCCGTGCCCGCCGCGGCCGGACGGTCCTGTTCGTCGCCGGTGCGGTCGGCGCGCTGCTGCTGGCCGGCGCCGCCGTCCTGCTGCTGAATCCGGCCGCCGGCCCGGCGAAGAAGGCGGCGGCCGCGCCCGCGGCCGCGCCGAGCGCGAAGCCGGCACTTCCGGCCGGGGTGCGCTGCACCGGAGCCGGCTGTGTGGGCAAAGACCCGGAGAAGATGGGCTGCGGCGGGCAGCGTGCGGTCACCCCGTCCCGCGGTCTGGCGGGCCGCGCGCTGATCGAGGTCCGCTACAGCGCGGTCTGCCATACGGCCTGGGCCCGGATCAGCCACGCGGCACGGGGTGATCAGGCCACCATCAGCGCCGGCGGCCACAGCGCCACGGCGCGGGCCGAGCGGGACGGCGACGCCTACACCCCGATGGTCGAGGTGTCCGGAGACCCGGCGAAGGTCGCGGCCTGCCAGACGACCGTGGCGGGCGTGAAGAGCTGCGCCCGTCCGGTTCCGGCCACGCCCGCCGGCCAGGCCACCCGGGCGGCCCGCTAGGCCGTGTCCTCCGGCGGCCTGGGCGATATCCCCTGGGCGCGGGCGGCGACAGCCAGGTGCCGGGGCCGCCCCGGCGTGCTCCCGGCCCCGGATCAGCCTCCCCGGAGGTTGGCCGAAATTCAGGGGGCATGCCCGCCGGGATCCCGGGCAGGCGACGAAATACCCCCCCACGGGTGTGGCACAACTCGGCGGCCGCCCGCACTCCCCCCCTCCTTGAGCGGGCGGCCGCCGCCCCTTCCTGCGGAGACCCGCGCGGAGCGCATGCCGGGCCGGGGAAGCGTGCACGGACGGCCGTACGGACGCCCCCGGGAGCACCCGGTGAGGTGTTCCACACCGGCCCGTCGCTTGGGTCGGGCGGGGGTCCGATAGCCTGACGGCCGGGTCTCTCGATACCAAGAGACCTCGATAGCTGGGCAGGGACACCCACCGCCACCCATGGTGGTCCAGGGGCTTGCCCCCGGAAAAACACCGCGCAGGAGATCGCCATGACCCGCACTCCCGTCAATGTCACCGTCACCGGCGCCGCCGGCCAGATCGGTTACGCACTCCTCTTCCGCATCGCTTCCGGTCATCTGCTCGGCGCGGACGTGCCGGTCAAGCTGCGCCTCCTGGAGATCCCACAGGGTCTGAAGGCCGCCGAGGGCACCGCCATGGAGCTGGACGACTGCGCCTTCCCGCTGCTGCAGGGCATCGACATCTCGGATGACCCGGACGTGGCCTTCGACGGTGCGAACGTCGCGCTGCTCGTCGGCGCCCGCCCCCGTACGAAGGGCATGGAGCGCGGCGACCTCCTGGAGGCCAACGGCGGCATCTTCAAGCCGCAGGGCAAGGCCATCAACGACCACGCCGCGGACGACATCAAGGTCCTGGTCGTCGGCAACCCCGCCAACACCAACGCCCTGATCGCCCAAGCCGCCGCGCCGGACGTACCGCGCGAGCGCTTCACCGCGATGACCCGTCTGGACCACAACCGTGCGCTCTCGCAGCTCTCGAAGAAGACCGGCACTCCGGTCTCCGAGATCCGCAAGCTGACGATCTGGGGCAACCACTCCGCCACCCAGTACCCGGACATCTTCCACGCCGAGGTCGCCGGCAAGAACGCCGCCGAGGTCGTGAACGACCAGAAGTGGCTGGCCGAGGACTTCATCCCGACCGTCGCCAAGCGCGGTGCGGCGATCATCGAGGCCCGTGGCGCGTCCTCCGCCGCCTCCGCCGCCAACGCCGCCCTCGACCACGTCCACACCTGGGTCAACGGCACCGCCGACGGCGACTGGACCTCGATGGGTATCCCCTCGGACGGCTCCTACGGCGTCCCGGAGGGCCTGATCTCCTCCTTCCCCGTCACCACCAAGGACGGCAAGTACGAGATCGTCCAGGGCCTGGAGATCAACGACTTCTCCCGCGAGCGCATCGACGCGTCCGTGAAGGAGCTGGCGGAGGAGCGCGAGGCGGTCCGCGGTCTCGGCCTCCTCGGCTGACCCACCGCCGCTGCCGCCCCGCGCGGGCGGCACCGCAGCACCGACGAGCCCGCACGGTCCACAACGGCCGTGCGGGCTCGGCTTGTTTCCCCGTATCGCACGGACCCTGGGTAATCGCGCTGACACGGACCGGTCCGCTCCCCTATGCTGCGGCTTCGCACCGCCGTGGCCGGAGCCGGCAGCTCGCTCGCCAATCAGGCTGCCGAGGCGGCCAGTTGGAGTTTCGGGGGAGGACGATGGCTCGGATGGATGTGCCTCAGCAACAGGGAGAATCCGACGACGCCCGGCCGTTGGGCCGGACGCCCCAGGACCCCGGGCCCGCACCGCTTCCCCCGACCCCGCCGGGTGCCGGCGAGGCCACCCGGCTGCTGTGCGCCGGCACTTACCTGGACGACACGTTCCGCGACGCGGTCATCGATGAGCTGTACGTCCATGAGCAGCGGTTCGCCGCGCCCTCCCTGGGCATCGATGCCGCCCGGGTCCTCGCCCACGCGCTGCGTGCCCGGCGGCTCCAACTGGGCTGGGCGGCGGCGATCCTGCTGCTGTGGATCGTGGCCGTCCCGCTGTCCTCCGGCCTCGCGGTGCTCTACCTCGTCCCCGTCATCCTGATGGCGCTCGGCCGCGCCGTCCGCCGGGCGCCGATTCCGCGCTGGCTGGCCGTGGTGGCCTCCTTCGTCCTGCGCTGGTACGGACGGCTGTCGCTGACCCTGTTCTGCCTGTCGCTGCTGGTGGTGGCGTTCGGCGGGGCCAACCTCATCAGCGCGGACTGGATGTTCTCGCCGCTCCCGGACGCCCTCAACCCCCTGACGAGCGGCTCCTCGGACGGCTACGGCTCGTCCTACGGCACCCCGCCGTGGGACGCCTCCCTCAGCCAGGGAATGGGCGCCCTGTACCCCGGTGACGGCGGTCAGGGCGGCGTCCTGGTGCGGGTGTGGATCGCGCTGCTGCTGCCGCTGGAACTGGCGGTTGTCGTCGCGCTGCAACGCGGGCAGTTCGCCCGGGTGCTGGCGCGCGAACTGTCCAGGGAACGCTTCCCCGATGTGATGTCCGACCCCGCGGAACGGTCCGAGGGCTACCGCTTCCAGCGGCTGCGGGACCGGGTGCGGACCGAGCAGCACGGGCCGCTGGTGATGTACCGGGCCGCCGATCCGTTCTGCGGCGCCGGCTCCCCGTACAAGACCTGGTCGCTGTCGGTGGAGCTGAACCCCCGGCCGGACCGCGATCCCGAGCCGCTGGACAACGGCGCCATCCTGGCCCGGATCGTCCCGCTGGTGGCGGCGCTGCGGGTGCCGTCGCCGCACGGTTCGCCGGAGACGGCGGCCGCGGTGCGCGACCGGCTGCGTGCGCTGGAGATCGACGAGTGTGTCTTTCTGCCGGCCGAGGGGCTGCCGACCCGCGCGGCGGCACCGTACGCACCGGCCGAGTTCGAGATGCACCGGGCGGCGGCGGTGGAGGAGGGCGGCGAGACCCGCCGGCACTTCCTGCGCATCCGGGTCGGCGGCTGGAACGAGGGCATCGTCACCACGCTCTTCGTACGGGTCCACACGCAGGGCGGGATGCTGATGCTGGAGATCGCGCCCCATGTGCTGTGGCCGCTGCGGCAGCTCTTCCAGGACGCCGACCGGCTCGCCCACCAGTACCGGTACCACCACCACTTCGGCAAGGCGGTGTGGGCGCTGTCCCGCACCCCGAGCTCGGCCGGACACGCCCTCGTCACGCTGCTGCGCGGCCTGCAGTCGAGCTGGCAACTGGCCACCGCGGGACATGGTGCGGCGCTTCCCGAAGGCCCCGGCGCCTCCGTACGCGAACTGGGTTCCTTCGGTGAGTCGTCGCTCTTCCAGGACATGGACGTCGCCCGCTATCTGAGGACCATTCAGCAGCGGGTGTCGGCCGGGGTGACCACGGCGCTGCGCGAGGCCGGCTATCAGACCGACGAGTTCGAGCAGCGGGTGGTGCAGGTCGCCGCCGGCGGTGTCTACGTCGAGTCCGCACAGGGCGCCGTCGGCATCGGCGACCACAACACGATCACCCAGAACACCACCCAGCGTGGCTCCGCTGAGAAGGGAAGTGCCCGGCGTGGCAACGGCTGACGAACGCGGCAACGGCATCCACATCGGCAGTGTCCGGGGTCCCGTCGCCATCGGCGACCACAACACGGTGACCCACAACGAGGGTGGGACCGCGCCCGCGGCGGACCCGGCGCAGGAGGAGCTGCTGCGCGCCGTCCGTGCCCTGCGCGACGATCTTTCCCGGGCGGTGCAGAGCCCGCAGATCACCGCCCTGAGCGGCGAACTCGCCGACGCCGAGACGGAGATCGCGGACACCGGTGCGGCGGCCCAGGGCCGGCTGTCCCGGCTCCGTACGGCGCTTGCCGACGCCGGTGCCGTGGTGGGCCTGCTGGCCTCCGGCGCCGCGGTCAGCCAGGCGGTCGCGGCCCTGCTGGGAGGCTGACCATGAAACGAGGCGGCCCGGCCCGCTGGAACAACGAGACCCAGCGCTGGGAGGACGGCACACCGCCGCCCGCGCCCTATACGGGCCCGCCGCCGCCCCGGCCGTCCTTCGCGCCCACGACGGGCGCCCCCTCCACGGACGGACCCCTCCCCGCTCCCGTGCCTCCTGCCGAGCCCCTGCCCGCGGTCCGGCAGCGCGCCACGGCCCTGGTGGCCGGTGCGGCGGTGGCCGTGATCGCGGCGGCCGTCGGCGGCGGCTATCTGCTCTGGGGCCATCCCGGCGATGCCCCGGCCGCCGCCCGCCCGCCGGCCGGCAGCAAGGCGTCCGCCCCGCCGAGCACGGCCACCACCGTGCCCACCGGCAGCACGCAGCCCACCGCGACCGATCCCTCCGCCGGCGGTCTGCCCGACGGCTACCGTCTCGTGCACGACGCCAAGGGCTTCACCCTCGCGGTGCCCGAAGGCTGGCAGCGCAGCGAGGAGGAGAACGGGGTCTTCTACACCGCATCGGACGACCGGGGGCTGGTGCAGATCTTCGAGGTCAGCGAACCGGACTCCACGCCGCGCCAAGCGCTGCAGAAGGCGTCGCAGGAGCGGTCCGCCCAGCCCGGGTTCGAGGAGATCAGCCTCGCACCGATGGGCGGCCCGGCGCCGGGCACGGACGCCGCCCAACTGGTCTATGCCTATGACAGCAAGCGTCTCGGCGCGCGCGTCAAGGTCGTCGACTGCGCCTTCACCGCCACCGACGGCCGTCAGTTCGCCGTACTCGTCCTGGGCACCGAGGCCGACTGGCCACAACAGGAGCGGACCCAGCAGATCGCCCTGCAGGCCTTCGCTCCCACCACCTGAGGCCCGTGCGGCCGTAAGAAGGGCGCTACCCGGGCAGCTCCGTACGCTCCCACCACTCGTAGACGGGCAGGGCCCCCTCGGCGGTGTGCTTCTGCCGGCTGGTGGCCCGGAAGTGTTCATAGCCATTCCGGTACGGGATCTTCAGCTCGGTCCCGGGGGGATCCACCGGCACGATCCGCTCGGGGAGCTCCTCGGGGCCGCCTTCGAGCACCGCTTTCGCCGCTGTGTCAGCCATGCCTGCATTGTCGTCCGGGCCGTCGTCCACGGCTCCTCCGGTTCGGCAGCGCGGGTGACGGCTCCGGGGGGTGTCACATCGCGCGGTGCCGCCACGTCAAGGGGGTGAGGGGCCACCCCTCGGGACGCTCTTGAACGCTCTGCCCAGGAGGCACTGCCATGGCACGGATCTCTCTCAGCCCGCGGCGCACACTCACCCTGCGACTGGCCCGGTGGTACTCGCGGCGCGCCTACGGCGAGGTGCTGCAGCCCGCTCTGGCGCTGGGGCACCACCCCAAGGTCCTTCGTTCCTACTTCTCCTTCGAAAGCAAGGTGGCGCGGTGGAAGGCGCTGGACCCGGCGCTGAAGCTGCTGGCGGAGCTGGCATCGGCGGCGACGATCGGCTGCTCGTGGTGTGTGGACTTCGGCCACTGGCACGCCGACCGGCTCGGACTGCCGTTGGAGAAGATCAGCAAGGTGCCTGACTGGCGGGCGCACCAGGAGTCCTTCACCGCGCTGGAGCGGCTGGTCCTGGAGTACGCGGAGGCGATGACCGCGACACCGCCGGCCGTGACCGACGAGCTGGCCGAGAGCCTGCGCGGGCGGCTGGGCGATGCCGCGTTCGTCGAGCTGACCTGCATGGTGGCGGTGGAGAACCTGCGCTCCCGTATGAACAGCGCCATGGGACTGCACAGCCAGGGGTTCTCCGACGCCTGCGTGATCCCGCCGGTGAGCCCTGCGCCCGGCGGAGCGGCGTGAGCGCAGGGACGTCTCGGGGTCAGGCGTTCCGCGACCCCCGCAGCTGGTCCTCCAGGACGGAGATGTCGGCCGTGCTGGAGGGCGCGGGTGTCTTGGTGGACACCGGGGTGTCGTAGTTGCTCAGCAGGATGGTGTCGGTCTGGTGGTCGACCTCGGCGGTGAGTTTGCGGGGGTAGTGCTTGCCGTCGATGGCCACGTAGAGGGTCTGGACGCCACCCCGGGCTTTCTTGACGACGGGGAGGACGCGGGTGCCTTCCTGGGTGGTCGGCCGGCCCTTGGTGAGGGAGACCGAGGACGAGGGTGCGGCCGAGGGGGTGTGGGACGGGGGCCGTTCGGGACCCGCGGCCGACTTCTGGAACGCCTTGAGGTCACAGGCGGCGGACAGGCCCCGCAGAAAGGTGTTCTTGGTCGTGCCGTGCAGGTAGGTGTCCTTGTACTGCGCCGCCGCGTCATCGCCCTTCTTGCCGGGCAGCTGGCTCTTCCAGAAGGCCGCGTCCGGTTTCATCCAGACCTGGTCTCCGCGCTTGATGAGCTCGACGCGGCCGAGTTCGCCCTTGCTGATGGCGCCGGTGCAGTTGCCGGCGCGGTCGAGGGTGAGGTCGATCTTGGTGGGATCGGCACTGGTCTCGGTGCGCAGCCGCATGGACTGCGCGGCGACCAGTTGCTGGAGGGCGTCGTCGGAGATCTGTTGGGCCGATTTGTTCGCGAGGTCGCCTTCGCCGCCGTCCGATGCGTCGGCCGTCACCGCGGCGGCCGTGCAGGCGACCCCGGCGAGCAGGGCCACGCCGCAGGTCAGAGCCGTGGTGGCGGTGGCGGCACGCCGTCTGCTGTTCATCTCGGTACCTCCGGTCCCGAGGGGACAGTCCGCCAAGGACATACGGCTACTCAGGGTACGTTCCGGGACATTCCGTCGCACATTGAGTGAGTCGAGTCACTTTCCATGAATGTTTGGGCATAGATCCGCTCCTTCAGGGGAGGGGTCCCCGTTGCTGGTGACGCCAGTGGTTGCACCAGTGGGAACAGATCGGTAACCGGAAGGCAGAACGACGTGTCGTCAATCGAGACCATTCACGTAGACGGGGTGTGGCTCCCCGCCACATCCGGCGAAACGCGGGAGGTCCTCGACCCCGCCGACGCGACGACGCTCCAGCTGGTGTCCGAGGGGGGTGCCGAGGACGCCGACGCGGCGGTCGCGGCCGCCCGCCGGGCCTTCGACGGCGGTACCGGCGCCTGGCCCCGCACGGCCGTCGCCGAACGCTCCGCGCTGCTGCGCCGGGTCGCCGACCTGCTGCAGCGCGACCGTGAGGAGATCGCCCTCATCGAGAGCCGGGACACCGGCAAGACGCTGGAGGAGGGCCGGGTCGACGTCGATGACGTCACCAACGCCTTCCGGTACTTCGCCGACGTGGTGATGAACGAGAGCGGCGGCCGGGTCGTCGACGCCGGATCGCCCGATGTGCACAGCGTGGTCGTGCACGAGCCGGTCGGCGTCTGTGCGCTCATCACGCCATGGAACTACCCCCTGCTGCAGGCGAGTTGGAAGATCGCGCCGGCCCTCGCGGCCGGCAACACTTTTGTGATCAAGCCCAGCGAGGTCACCCCGCTGTCGACCGTGCACCTGATCAGGCTGCTGGTCGAGGCCGGGCTGCCGGCCGGGGTCGCCAACATCGTCACCGGCGCGGGCCTGCCGGTGGGCCAGCGGCTGGCCGAGCACCCGGACGTCGACCTGTTCTCCTTCACCGGTGGTCTGGTCAGCGGGACGAAGGCGGGCGCGGCCGCGGTCTCCGGCGCCAAGAAGATCGCGCTGGAGCTGGGCGGCAAGAACCCCAATGTGGTGTTCGCCGACGCCTGCGCCACCGACGAGGGCTTCGACACCTCCGTCGACCAGGCGCTGAACGCCGCGTTCATCCACAGCGGGCAGGTCTGCTCGGCCGGTGCCCGGCTGATCATCGAGGAGTCGGTGCGCGACCGCTTCGTCGCCGAACTCGCCCGCCGCGCCGAGAAGATCAAGCTCGGCCGGGGCACCGAGGACGGCGTCGAGTGCGGCCCCCTCGTCTCCCAGCAGCAGCTCGACAAGGTCGAGGCCTATGTCGCCTCCGCGCTCGCCGAGGGTGCCCAGCTGCGCTGCGGCGGCACCCGGCCCAAGCCGTCCGACGTCCGCCCGGCCACCGGCTACTTCTACGCGCCGACCGTGCTCGACGGCTGCCACCGCGAGATGAAGGTGATCCGCGAGGAGACCTTCGGGCCGATCCTGACGGTCGAGACCTTCACCACCGAGGACGAGGCCGTCGCGCTCGCCAACGACACCGAGTACGGCCTGGCCGGTGCGGTCTTCTCCGCCGACACCGCACGCGCCCGCCGGGTCGCCGCCCGGCTTCGGCACGGCACGATCTGGATCAACGACTACCACCCCTACCTCCCGCAGGCGGAGTGGGGCGGCTTTGGCAAGTCCGGCATCGGCAGGGAATTGGGTCCCACGGGTCTGGACGAGTACCGCGAGAGCAAGCACATTTACGAGAACCTCCGGCCGGAGCCGGTGCGCTGGTTCGCGGGCTGACCCCCGCCCCTCACTTGGCACCACCAGCACCACGCACGTTGTAAGAAGGAGCACCCCCAATGCCTGTGTATGACTATGTCGTAGTCGGCGGCGGCACCGCCGGTTCCGTGATTGCCTCCCGCCTCACCGAGGACCCGGATGTCACCGTCGCCGTCATCGAGGGCGGCCCCTCCGACATCGACCGTGACGAGGTGCTGACGCTGCGCCGCTGGCTCGGCCTGCTCGGCGGTGAGCTGGACTACGAGTACACGACCACCGAGCAGCCGCGCGGCAACTCGCACATCCTGCACAGCCGCGCCAAGGTGCTGGGCGGGTGCTCCTCCCACAACACGCTGATCTCCTTCAAGCCGCTGCCGTCCGACTGGGACGAATGGGAAGCGGCGGGCGCGGCCGGCTGGGGCGCCGAGGACATGGACCCCTACTTCGGCAAGCTGCGCAACAACGTCGTGCGGGTGGCCAAGAAGGACCAGAACCAGATCGCCACCGACTGGATCGAGGCCACCAAGAGCGCCCTGGGCGTCCCCGAGGTCGTCGGCTTCAACGACCAGCCCTTCGAGGAGGGCGTCGGCTTCTTCGACCTCTCCTACCACCCGGAGAACAACAAGCGCTCCTCCGCCTCCGTCGCCTACCTCCACCCGCACATCGAGGCCGGCGACCGCCCGAACCTCACGCTGCTGCTGGAGACCTGGGCGCACAAGCTGGAGCTGGACGGGACGACCGCCAAGGGCGTCCACGTCCGCACGAAGGACGGCGAGGAGGTCTACGTCGAGGCCGCCCGCGAGGTGCTGGTGTGCGCCGGCGCTGTCGACACCCCGCGGCTGCTGATGCACTCCGGCATCGGGCCCCGCAAGGACCTCGAAGCGCTGGGCCTCGAGTGCGTGCTCGACCTGCCGGGCGTCGGCGAGAACCTGATCGACCACCCCGAGTCGGTGATCGTCTGGGAGACCGACGGACCGATCCCGGGCAACTCCGCGATGGACTCCGACGCCGGTCTGTTCGTCAAGCGGGACCCGGAGCACAAGGGCCCCGACCTGATGTTCCACTTCTACCAAATCCCGTTCACCGACAACCCCGAGCGGCTGGGCTACGAGCGCCCCGAGCACGGGGTGTCGATGACGCCGAACATCCCCAAGTCCCGCTCCCGCGGCCGGCTCTACCTCACCTCCGCCGACCCCGAGGTCAAGCCCGCGCTCGACTTCCGGTACTTCGCGTACGACGAGAACGGGGTCGACTACGACGGCGACACCCTCGTCGACGGCATCAAGCTGGCCCGCAAGGTCGCCCAGGCCGAGCCGTTCAAGAAGTGGCTCAAGCGCGAGGTCTTCCCCGGCCCCGAGGTCACCGACGACGCGGAGATCAGCGAGCTGGTGCGCAAGGCGGCCCACACCGTCTACCACCCGGCCGGCACCTGCAAGATGGGCGCCGCCGACGACCGGCTGGCCGTCGTCGACCCCGAGTTGAAGATCCGCGGCCTGGCCGGCATCCGTATCGCCGATGCTTCCGTCTTCCCGACGATGCCCGCCGTCAACCCGATGCTGGGCGTGCTCATGGTGGGGGAGAAGTGCGCCGAACTGCTTCACAAGGCTCCGACCCAAGGAGGTGATGCGTGATGGCTACCGCCGCCGGCGCATCCGAGATACCCAACGCCCGCACGCCCGAGTCCGCCTCCGAAGGGGACGGCCGCGAGGTCGTCTTCTCCGTCCGCAACCTCTGGAAGGTCTTCGGCCCCAAGGCCGACCGCATCCCCGAGGACTCCTCGGTCGCCAAACTGAGCGCCCAGGAGCTGCGTGAGCAGACCGGCTGTGTGGCCGCCGTCCGCGATGTCTCCTTCGACGTCCACAAGGGCGAGGTCTTCGTCGTCATGGGCCTGTCCGGCTCCGGCAAGTCCACCCTCGTGCGGTGTCTGACCCGGCTGATCGAGCCGACCAGCGGTGAGCTGGAGATGGACGGCGAGGACGTCCGCGCCATGGACCGCACCGCGCTGCGCGAACTGCGCCGCCGCCGCGCCGCCATGGTCTTCCAGCACTTCGGCCTGCTGCCGCACCGCACCGTCGTCGACAACGTCGCCTACGGCCTGGAGATCCAGGGCATGAGCAAGACGGAGCGCCGCGAGAAGGCCAACGAAGTGGTCGACAAGGTCGGCCTGGCCGGTCTGGAGAAGCGCCGCCCCGGCCAGCTCTCCGGCGGTCAGCAGCAGCGTGTCGGCCTGGCCCGCGCGCTCGCCGTCGACCCCGAGGTCCTGCTCTTCGACGAGCCGTTCAGCGCGCTCGACCCGCTGATCCGCCGCGACATGCAGGAGGAGGTCGTCCGCCTGCACCGCGAGGAGGGCCGGACGATGGTCTTCATCACCCACGACCTCTCCGAGGCGCTGCGCATCGGCGACCGCATCGCCCTGATGCGCGACGGGGAGATCGTCCAGCTCGGCACCCCCGAGGAGATCGTCGGCTCCCCGGCCGACGACTACGTCCGCGACTTCGTCCGTGACGTCCCGCGCGAGCAGGTGCTGACCGTGCGCCGTGCGATGCGTCCGGCGAAGGACGGCGAAGCCGACGAGGGCCCCGCGCTCGGACCCGACACCCTGATCTCCGACGCCATCGAGGCGGTCGCCCGCTCCGGCGGTGCGGTCCGCGTCGTCGACGGCAGCCGCTGCCTGGGCATCGTCGACCACGCCTGCCTGCTGAACGTGGTCGCCCGGCTCGACGCCCCGGAGCACGGCGAGGTGGCCGCCTGATGTACGCCGCCACCACCCACCACGGCGCCGTACGCGCCGTCGGCTCCAGAGCTCCCGCGGCCACGCCGCGGGCCCGGCTGCGCGCCACCCTGCTGCGCCACTGGCGCGAGGCCCAGCGCTGCGCCGCCCTCAACATGCCCACCGGCACCGTGAAGCGGGGGCGCGCATGAGCACCACCGCCCCCACCACGCCCCGCGCGCTCGGCGCCGAGACCAAGACCGGTCCGGTACAGGCCCTGCTGCGCCGCCGCGGCCTCGCCAAGCTCCTGCTGCTCGCCGTCGTCGCGGCGGTCCTGGTCCCGCTGATCAACGCCCAGTGGCCCGGCGCCCTGTGGCCCTCCGACCTGACCGTCGATGTCTCCGGTCCGCTGGGCAAGACCAGCGACTGGATCATCGACAACCGCGACAGCCACTGGCTGTTCGTCTACTTCCTCGGCCACCTCAGCAACGCCGTGGTGATCTCCGTACGCGGCGTCTACCTGCTGCTGCTCGCGCTCGGCTGGACCGGTGTCGTGGCCGGCGCCTCGCTGGTCGCCTGGCGGGTCGCCGGTGTGCGGCTCGCGGTCCTCACGGCCGCCTCGTTCGGCGTGTGCGGGCTGCTCGGCATGTGGGTGCCGACGATGCAGACGCTGGCCCTGATGGTCGTGGCCGTCCTCGCCGCCGTCGTGCTCGGCATGCTCATGGGGCTCGCCGCCGGTCTCAGCGAGCGGATCTTCCGCATCCTGCGGCCGGTCCTCGACACCATGCAGGTCCTTCCGGCCTTCTCGTATCTGCTGCCGGTCGCCCTGATCTTCGGTGTCGGCGTCCCCGCCGCGGTCTTCGCCACCGTGGTGTACGCGGCTCCGCCCATGGCCCGGCTCACCGCGCTCGGTCTGCGCGGCGCCGACGGCGGCGTGATGGAGGCCGTGACCTCGCTCGGCACCACCGCCCGTCAGCGCCTGTTCTCGGCCCGCCTCCCGCTGGCCCGCAAGGAGCTCCTGCTCGGCCTCAACCAGACGATCATGATGGCGCTCTCCATGGCTGTCATCGCGTCGATGATCGGTGGTGCCGGTCTCGGTGACCGCGTCTACCAGGCGCTCGGGACCGTGGACGTCGGTGCGGCCCTCGCGGGCGGCATCCCGATCGTGCTGCTCGCCGTGGTCCTCGACCGCGTGACGGGCGCTGCCGGTGAGCGTCTTGGCGCGCACGCCGAGGACACCTCTCCGCTGCGCGGCTGGCGCGGCTGGTCCCTGGCCGGCGTCGTGACCGTCGCCGTTGCGCTCGTCGTGCGGTTCGCCGGCCGCCTGGAGTGGCCGACGAGCTGGACGGTGGACATCGTCGAGCCGGTCAACACCGCCAAGGACTGGATGGTCGACCACCTCTACACCGGCGTGCCCGTCGTCGGCGGCACCGCCGACTGGGCCGCGCACTTCACCACCTGGGTCCTCGACCCGGTCCGCGACGGAATGCAGGACCTGCCCTGGTGGTCGGTGCTGCTCGTTGTCGCGGCCCTGGCCTGGCTGATCGGCACCTGGCAGACCGCCCTGACCGCCGTCCTCGGCATGGCCGGAATCGGCGTCCTGGGCGTCTGGGACAAGTCCCTCGACACGCTCGCGCAGGTCCTCGCGGCCGTCGCCGTCACGGTCGTCCTCGGCTTCGCGATCGGCATCGCGACCGCCAGGAGCACACGGCTGGAGCGGCTCCTCCGCCCCGTACTCGACATCTTCCAGACGATGCCGCAGTTCGTGTATCTGATCCCGGTTGTCGCCCTCTTCGGCATCGGCCGGGCCCCCGCGGTCGCCGCGGCCGTCGTGTACGCGCTGCCCGCCGTCATCCGCATCACCGCGCAGGGCCTGCGCCAGGTCGACAGCGGCGCGATGGAGGCCTCGCGTTCGCTCGGTGCCACCAGCTGGCAGCAGCTGCGGCAGGTCCAGCTCCCGCTGGCCCGCCCCGCGCTCCTGCTCGCCCTGAACCAGGCGGTCGTCCTGGTCCTCGCCGTCGTCGTCATCGGCGCTCTGGTCGGCGGTGGCGCGCTCGGCTACGACGTCGTGTTCGGCATCGCGCAGGGCGACCTGGCGACGGGCATGGTGGGCGGCGTCGCCATCGTCTGCCTCGGTCTGATGCTGGACCGGGTGACGCAGCCCACGGCACGCCGGGAATCCGGCTCGAAGAAGGGAGCGTGACATGCGAGTACCCACGCGTGCAGTGAGCACCATGACCGCGGTCGGTGCCTTGCTGGCCCTCTCCGGGTGCGGCGCCGCCGACATGACCAAGCAGGCGTCCCCGTACGCGAACGCGGCGGGCACCAAGACCGTGACGCTCTCCGTCCAGAACTGGGTGGGAGCCCAGTCCGACGTGGCGGTTGCCGAGTATCTGCTCAAGCACGAGCTGGGCTACCGCGTCGACCGGGTTCAGATCGACGAGGTCCCGGCCTGGGACGCGCTCAGCCAGGGCCGCGTCGACGCGATCATGGAGGACTGGGGCCACCCGGACCAGGAGCAGCGATACGTCAAGGACAAGAAGACGATCGCGCCCGGCGGCGACGTCGGCGTGACCGGCCACATCGGCTGGTACGTCCCCACGTACTTCGCGAAGAAGCACCCGGACGTCACCAACTGGAAGAACCTCAACAAGTACGCGAAGCAGTTCCGTACCGCGGAGAGCGGCGGCCAGGGGCAGCTGATGGACGGCTCCCCGTCGTACGTCACGAACGACAAGGCCCTCGTGAAGAACCTCGGCCTGGACTACAAGGTCGTCTTCGCCGGCTCCGAGGCGGCGCAGATCACCCAGATCAAGCAGTTCGCCAAGGAGAAGAAGCCGTTCCTGACGTACTGGTACAAGCCGCAGTGGCTGTTCAAGAAGGTACCGATGACGGAGGTGAAGCTGCCCGAGTACAAGGAGGGCTGCGACGCCGACCCGAAGAAGATCAAGTGTGCGTACCCGCACACGCCGCTGCAGAAGTACTTCAACGCCAACTTCGCGAAGCACGGCGGTAAGGCGGCAGCCTTCCTGAAGAACTTCAAGTGGAGCCAGGCCGACCAGAACGAGGTCGCCCTCGACATCGCCGACAAGAAGATGTCCCCGGAGGACGCGGCGAAGAAGTGGATCGACAGCCACAAGTCGAAGTGGCAGGCATGGCTGCCGAAGTAGACGGCTCGGTCTGACTCCTGACCGGTAAGGGGGGTGCCGCACTGGGTGCGGCACCCCCCTTTGCCAACTGCCTTTCGGTGCAGGCTACTTGAGCGTGTGGCACGCCTTCTTCGCGAGGTGTGCCCACTGCACGCAGACGAGCGTGCCCTTGCGGAGCTTCGGGCCCACGGTCGCCCCCACCTTGCCCCAGTCGACCTCGGTGGCGTTGCCGTGCTGAATCGCGTGGGCCTTGCGCCAGCTCTTGCCGACGTGCGTCTTGCCGCCCGGCTGCTTGTACAGCCAGCGGGCCTTGCCCGCCTTGTACGGAGACCTGGCCGTCTGGACGTAGTTCAGGCCGCGCTTGTCGGAGCCTTTCTTGTTCCAGTAGAAGAAGGAGGCCGAGTACGCGCAGGTCCTGCCGCTCTGCGTGACGCAGCGGACCTCTTGGTGCTTGCTGACCTTCGCGGCCGTGGTCTGGGTCCCGGCGTGGGCCGGCGCCGCAGTCGTGACGGCGAGCGCCGCGGTGGCGCCGATGAGGAGCGCCTTCCCCTTTTGATTCAACACGTGCTGACTACCTCCGGCGGGAGTTGCGTGCCTTCGTTGTTCCTGCCACCAACTCCCGCAGAGAGTAAGGCAACTGATCGCTCGTCGATATTGTACGAAGGGGCGACATGAACGCCTGCGGCGAAGCCCTGCAAGGGGCCTGGCGTTGCCCTTTCGGGCAATAGCGGGGTCTGATCGAGCGCCCCTACTGTGGGCGGTGTTCATGTCAGACCTGAAAAGAGATTGGACGCGTATGGGACTCCCCCGTCGAGTGGCTACGTCGGCGTGCGCACTCGCCGTCGGTACCGCTGTGCTGATACCGGTGATGGGCAACGAGTCGGCGCAAGCCAACTCCTCCGCCGGCTCCAACTCCACCTCCGTGAATGCGGTTCCGGCCGCCGCGAAGCAGCCCGCCGCAGTCGTCAAAGCCGGTGGATTCCATTCGAAGAGCGGCAAGCTCAACTGCCGTAAGAAGGGCGAGACCGCCTGGATCTGGGACTCGGCGGCCGGTGCCTCGCGGGTGTCGTGGAAGCCCAAGGGCGGCCACCTGGTCTCGCGGGTGTGGCGGCACACGCCCGACGGCATCTCGACGCGGACCGTTCCCACCTGGCGCAAGTCCGTCAAATGGAAGGTCACTTCGACCTACGGGGGCGGGAAGAACCTGAGCAAGGTGTACGGCTACTGCAGCACGCAGGGGTGGCGGGTCGGAAAGGCGTCGGACAAGCTCAGCCAGAAGAAGTCCGGCACCAAGCGCTGCCCCGCGGGTAAGACGGTCTACATCGCCTCCGCCGGAATCGGCAACATGAAGCACCGCTTCAAGTCGACGAGCGGCGGCGCGCTGCACACGCACAATTTCGGTGGTTCCCAGCAGGTCCTCGTGACGGACCGCGCGACCCCGACCGAGATGCGTTCGGTGAAGTGGCGGGTGGAAGCCTGGAGCATCAAGAACAGCATTCCGAATGCCAAGGTCGGGCGGGTCACGCTCTCCTGCATCAGCAAGTACTGAAGTCGTGTGACCGACCGGGGTCCTGTCCTCGAAATGCCGCCGTCGCCCTCGGGTGACGGCGGCATTTCGACGACAGGACCTCGTTGTGCGTGGTGTCGGCGCAGGTGAACTGCCCCGCATGAATTGCTTCTTGACTGCAACGGGCAAATAGCGGGGAAACAACGGGGACTACGGGGACTCTGTCCGGTCCGGAGCCCGGTGACATTGCCCTGACGGACACCTCCCAAAGAGACGATGGCGGTGCCGCAGGCCGCGCCCGATGATGTTTTCGACCCCCTGGTTGCGCCTGCTTCCGCAGGCGCAACCAGGGCCACAGAGAACAGAAAACGGGGACGACATGTTCATCAAGCGCAGTACCTTCGCCGCGGTCGCGGCAGCCGGTGTTCTTCTTGCGGGGTCGGGCGCGGCCGTCGCCGCCGACGGCGCCGCCGCGGTGAAGGCCGGCCCGAGCAAGCAGGCCAAGTACCAGCGGCTCTACCAGCTGACCCGCTCCACCACGACGAGCGTCAAGGACTGGCGTCATACGCGTGAACTCGCCAAGTCGGGGGTCGACCGTTGGGGATTCATCTGGAGCACCGACTGGTGCACGAAGCTCGCGGACAAGCCGGGCGGATTCAACTTCAAGTTGTCATGCGCGCGCCATGACTTCGGTTACCGCAACTACAAGAAAATGATGGGAAAGAAGGCGTTCCGGCATTCGAAGCACGAGAGGCGCGTAGACAAGGCCTTCTTGTTCGACATGAACAACCAGTGCGCCGTGCAGCCGCACAAGACGGACGCGGAGCGCCGGCAGTGCCGGACGACCGCCAAGCAGTACTACGACCGGGTCAGCGGCTGACGCGGGATCTCGCGGGCAGTCGCACAGTGTGTGCGGCTGCCCGCGGGCGCGTTCCGGCCCGTTCCCCGCTCCCCCTGCCGGGTACCGCCGGACCCCTACCCGTTCGGGTGGCGAGCGGCGAACCGCCGCACGGCGCGGCGGCAGGCGCAGAAGGCTGGCAGCCGCCACCGACGAAAGGCCCGTCATGCCGCTGCCGCCGAAATGCCCCACGCCAGACTGCGACGACTGGCTGTGGAAGGACACCACGAACACCAACACCGACTGGGACAATTGGCGGTGGTGGTGCTGCCGTTGCCGCAAGCAGTGGTATCCCACGGCGGAGCAGCTCCAGAAGTTCCGTTATGGGACATCGGGAGGCCCGAACATTCCCGTTTACCGGGATCCCAGGGTGGGTGCCCGGCGGTAAGCGGGGGGACACGGTAAATGGCCTCCCTGGCATCCATCAGGGATGACTGGCCGGGGTTCCCGGCGCGTCGACGGTTACCGTCACCACGCCGAATGGCAGCGCGAGCCTGGCGAACGGCTTCACCTACCTCGTGGTCAGCCACGCCACCTCGCTCACCGTAGGGCCTGTCCGGCGGATCAGGGCCGGGTAGGGGTAGGCCCTGGCCCCGCCCGTGGTCGGCGGCGCGCCAACCCAGGGGCACCCATGAGCGCGCCGCGAGCGGCGTCCCAGGTCCGCGCCCGAGCGGCCATCGGCCCCCGGAGGCCGCATCACCCTCGATCTGTGCGCTGCCGCCCATAGCGCACACAGATCGGTTCCCTTCGTGTGGAGCAAGGGCAGGACCGTCGACCGGTGCCCTCCGGTCACCCCACCCGCAGCAGCAGCTTGCCGGTGCTCTTGCGACTGCCGAGGAGCCGGTGTGCCTCGGCGGCATCGGCGAGCGGGAACTCCGCCGTCACGGGGAGCTCCACGGTGCCGTCGGCCACCGTGCGGAAGGCCCGTTCGGCCAGCGCACGCAGCGCCTCCGGCGCCGTCTGGGCCAGGGACAGGATGGAGAATCCGGCGACCGAGCGTCCCAAGGGATACAGCTGGGGCTGGCCCACCTGCCACGGCTCGGCGGAACTCGCGTTACCGAACGAGACCAGGCGGCCGAAGACCGCAAGGGAGTCCAAGCTGCGCCGGAAGGTGTCACCGCCGACGGGGTCCAGGGCGAGATCGACTCCCCGTCCGCCCGTGGCCCGCCGCACCTCCTCGTCGAAGTCCGGCCCCACGAACACCTCGTCATAGCCGTACGTGCGCGCGTGCTCCGCCTTCGACGCGTCCGATACGACGCCGTGGACGGCACCCGCCCCCGCCGCCTTCGCCAACTGGCCCACGACCGTGCCGATCCCGCCCGCCGCGCCCTGCACCAGCACGGTCTCGCCCGCCCGCAGCCGGCCCACCTCGTGCACCAGGGCATGCGCGGTGGGCAGTACCGTCGGCAGGGTGGCCGCGGTGCGAGGGCTCACTCCCTGCGGAAGCGGGAACGCGGTGGCCGCGGCGGCCACGACGGTCTCCGCATACGCGCCGCCGTCCGTGAGCGCCGCGACCTCCTGCCCCGGCCGCAGCCCCTCGACCTCCGCGCCGACCGCGCGAATACGCCCGGAGACCTCCAGGCCCGGCCGGAAGGGCAGGGACGGGACGCGGTAGGCCTCGGCGCGGGCCTTGAGATCGGCGAAGTTCACACCGGCGTAGGCGACATCGATGCTCACCTGCCCGCGCCCTGGCTCGGGAACATCGGTCTCCACGACCTTCAGAACTTCGGGACCGCCGTACTCCTGGAACTCAACCGCACGCATGACAGCACACGCCCCTCACGAGTGTTCAATGGAATGCGAACACTCCGACTGTATGATCTGGATCGAACACTCTGCAAGGGGGATCGTGGAATGCCGGACCGCAGCAGCCACCGCGCCGTGCCGGCGCACACCCACCCCGAGGACGTCCCCGTCGAGACCGCCCTCGCCGCCCTCGCCGACCCCGTACGGCTCCAGCTCGTACGCGAGTTGGCCGGATCCGCCGACTGGTCACACAGCTGCGGCAGCTTCCGGGTGCCGGTCGGCAAAGCCGCGCTCAGCCACCACTTCGCGGTGCTGCGCGCCGCGGGCCTGGTGGAACAGCGCGACCAGGGCCCCAAGCGCCTCAACCGCCTGCGCCGCGAGGAGTTCGACACCCGCTTCCCGGGGCTGCTCGACCTGGCGCTCCGCGAGGAGGGTTAGGGCGTTTTTCGGAGCAGCACCCCGGGGCCGGTCCGGAAGACGCGCGCCGGCCTCCCGCCGCCTTCGGAGCGGCGGCGAGGGGCGCGGTGGGGCCGTGAGGCGCTGTGTTCGCTGAGGTGCAGCGGGTCGGTGAGGCGCTGCTGTGGGCCGGTGAGGTGCCGCCGGTCAGCTGAGGCGCCGTGCGTCAGCGAGGTGCGGTGGGTCGTACGCCGTTCCCGACCGGCTCACCAGGTGGCATTGGGGGCGCGAACGCCGTCCCGGACGGACGCACGAGGTGGCGGTGAAGGAGCGTACGCCGCCCCCGACGGGCTCACGAGGTGGCGGTGGGGGGTCGTACGCCCTCCCGGACGGGCTCAGGAGATGTCTGCGGAGCGTCGTCGTGTGCGCGGCGGGGCAGCAGTACGGGCGTGGTCAGGATCAGCACACCGGCAAGGGCGATGGCGGTGCGGGGGCCGGTGAGGCCGGCGAGCAGCCCCCAGCACACCGTCAGGGTCGCGGTGGTGGCACTGCTCGTGATGGACCAGGCCGACAGGGTCCGGGTCACCCGGTCCGTGGCGGTGTGTTCGAGCCGGTAGGTGGCAAACACCGGGGTGAAGACTCCCATGCACGTGATCAGGCCGAACTCGATGACGATGATGAGCAGCAGCCCCAAGGGGCCAGGCCCGATGAATGCCAGCCCCAGGGACCAACACGCCCGGAGGGTGCCACTGGTGAGCATCACCCGGTGCTGCCCGAACCTCGCGACCAAGGGCCGTGCGAGCCGCGAACCGATCAGACCGCCGATGCACGGCACGCCGAAGGCGAGACCGTACTGCCACGGCGAAAAGCCCAGGTCGCGAAGGAGGAGGACCGCCAGCAGCGGCATGGTCGCCATGATCAGCCCGTTCACCAGGCCGGTGTTGAAGAACAGCGGTCGCAGACGGGGGTGGCGCAGGATGTAGCGCCATCCCTCAACGACGTCGGCCATGGTGAACCGCTGTGCGGGGCGGGCCGGCGGCTGCGGTTCATGGCTGCGGATCGCCCGGATGCCGAGTGCGGAGAGCAGAAAGCTGACCGCGTTCATCACCACCGTCGTCAACGGCCCCAACACTCCGATGGCGACACCGCCCAGGGGCGGGCCGAGGGCGGTCGCCGTCCACATCGTGCTTTCGAACCTGCCGTTGGCCACCAAGAGGTCGTCGGGCCTGACCAAGGCCTTCAGGTACGCGCCGCTCGCGGCATTGAACACGATGTTGGCAGCCGCGACGACCACCGATACGACGACAAGCTGCGCGAAGCTCAGCCCTCCGAGCGCGTACGCGGCGGGCACGGTCAGCAAGGCCAGTAACCGGAGCAGGTCCATGGCCACCATGACCGGTCGTTTGCGACGGAACTCCACCCACGGCCCCAGGGGCATCGCAATCAATGCCCCCACCGCCAGGCTCACGGCGGACAGGACGGACACCTGCGCCGTGCTGCTGTGCAGCACCATGACGGCGGTGAGCGGGAACGCATCGAACGCGAGCCAGGTCCCGGCCGCGCTGGCGGCGTAGGCCGCCCACAACCATCCGAACTCCCGGCCCAGCGCTTGCCTGTATCTCATTCCCTGGCTCCGGCCTGCTCGATGCGAACGCCCCTGGTTGACCGAGGAAATCTCACCACAGCCGAGAGGAAGGAAGGCGGCGGGAGAAGAGTTCTGCGGGAGGCGAGGTCCGGACGGGAGGACAGGAGCGGGCCATGCGCGAAGTGCGGTGTGGCGCCTCTACGGGCTGCCACACCGCCTCGCGGTTCTGAAGGGGGCTCGGGCGCCTGGTTTCCGGGGCTCGCGGCAATTCTCCCTGCGCCCTCAGGTCGAGCCGCCTGAGGGCGAGGCTGCGCGCGGTCCGGCCGGCTCTCCTCCGGGCGACCGCGGTGAGACGGGCGAGGTCAGCGTCGCCGCGGCATCCTGCGGCGGCAGCCGCCACCCTGTCCGCCTCCGGTGGGCACGCTCAGGAGACGGACACCATGTTCCACGTCAGTTCCATCTGGTGACCGTGGCGCCAGCCCCGGGTGTGAACGGGCTCGTTGGTCCTCGGGGCGTCGCTGCCCGACTCCTTGGCGTCGACGTTCTGCCCGCTGTCCAGGAACGACTGGAGGGCGTTCGCGCCCCACCCTTCCCGGCCGCCCAAGGAGAATGCCTGCTGGTTCGGCGTGGGGAACGTCAGGTTTTCCATGACGACCGGTCCCTCGTTGCCTCCCTCATACGCCATGACCTTGTTCTTCGCGGCGTTGTAGAGCATGAAGTGCCCGTTGTCCCCGATCTGGATCCACTGGCAGTACGGGTTGCCGTACGTGATTTTCTGGAGCCAGACGGAGTCGTCGTTGGGGCCGGCACAGAGAATGCGGTCGGACCACAGTCCATTGGCGATCAGGACCGCACCGGACGCATTCGCGGGTTTGGCGACAGCGGAGGTGCCGGGCAGGACGGTGAGGCAGGCGGCCGTCATACCGGCTACCGCCGCGATCTTCGCTGCCCGGGACATACGTCTGAAGCGTGCCATGGAGGAGCTCCTTCACTGTCGGGCCCGCCGGAGCCGGCAGGTCCGGTGATCCTGCTGGGCGGCGGGAGACCTGACCAGAACCCGAGGAAATTTCCGGACAACGCCCGCCCGGCGCCTGCATCCCCTCACCACCCGCCACCCGGGGTGCCTCACGGAAAATCTGCCTGACCATCGCCCTTGGAAGCGCCGATCCCCTCAGGTCTCGCGGCCCCACAACCCCGCCACCGCCCAAAAGAATTGACCGAAATTCACAGGACCCTCACGTATGTGAAGATCCCCAGGCCTTCCGGCGCAGCCGGTAGCCGAGTTCGGCTTCGTCGGCGCGTCCCGGGGCGGTCGGCCGGAGTGCGAACCAGCCGATGAACTCCCCGATGGCCGCCACTTCCGCCGCCCGGACGCCGAGCGCGGTGGCGGGGTCTCCGGGGCGGCGGCCGGGCTCCCTGAGGAATTCCGGCAGGGTCCGTTCCAGGGCCTCCGCCCGCGGCACCGGCCGTCCGGTGTCGATGAAGTGCATGACCTCGGGTCGCCGTGCAGCGTGACGAGCAACTCCGCGTCGTCCGGGGCGAAGTGGCGCAGTACGAGCCGCTCCGTCCGGACCAGGATCGACGAGGGTGGCATCGCGTACGTCCCGTCCTGCCGTCCGTCAGGATGCCGGGCCCTGGTTGCCCGGCGGTCTTGGCGTGACGGCATAGTAGAGCGCAGTCCGATGAGGGACATGACAATTACGGCGCGCCGCTCGCGCGGCGTCGCCACGTATCAGGGGGACTCCGCGCCATGCCATCCATCCGCCGCTCCACCGCCGCTGCCGCGGCACTGATCGCGCTGCTCGCGGGCACCGTCACCGCCTGCGGCCCCAGTGACGACAAGGCCGCCGCTTCGGGTGCCACCGACCAGAAGGGCCAGGACGGCGGGGGGCTCAAGATCCCCAAGGGCATGCCGACCAGCCTGGACGACCTGAAGAAGTGGAAGGACGGCGGCTGGCAGAACTGGGACAAGTGGGCCCGCAAGGCTTCGGATTTCGCCAACCCGGTCATCAAGGACCACTGGAAGACGGACCGGCTGGCCAAGACGAAGACCTCGCCGGAGATCGGGGTGAAGGCCACCGGCGCCGGAAGCGAGTTCGACGCCACGGACCCCGAGCCGCGGCCGATCAACGCCGAGCAGGTCGCCCGCCCGTACCACCAGCACATGGCGCCGGTCGGGAAGATCTTCTTCGACAGTCCGAAGGGCTCGATGGTCTGCTCCGGCACGATCGTCGAGGACCCCGCGCACCCGGGCAAGTCCAACCTGGTGTGGACCGCGGGCCACTGTGTGCACTCCGGCAAGCGGGGCGGCTGGATGCGCAACATCGTCTTCGTGCCGTCCTACAACGACAACGGCGTGCCGATGAACCAGGTCAGTGGCACGCCCTCCCAGCAGGTCACCCCGTACGGCCGGTTCTGGGCCGACTGGATCACCACGTCTGGTGAGTGGATCAACATGGGCAGCGAGGACACCGGAAACGGCGGCTCCGCTTATGACTTCGCGGTGCTGCACGTGAAGCCGGAGAACGGCAGCGGTAAGTCGCTTCAGGAGACCGTGGGCACCGCGGCCCGGGTCGCGTTCGACACCCCCTCCGCCGACCGCATCGCCTCGCTGGACGCCTTCGGCTATCCGGCGGCGGCGCCGTTCGACGGTGCGCGCATGATGAACTGCCCCGCCCGCCCCGGCCGCCTCGTCATGCAGCAGGGCACGCCCGCCATGAACCGCATCGGCTGCACCATGACCGGCGGCACCTCCGGTGGCGGCTGGTTCGTCAACCACGGCGGCAAGCTGACGCTGGTGTCCAACACCTCGATCAGCTCCAACGCCCACACCTGGCTGGCCGGCCCGCACCTGGGCCCGGAGGCTCAGCGGGTCTTCAACAACATCAGCCAGAAGTTCGCGAACCGGTAGGCAGGATCGCGGATCCCGGCCAAGGCACGGGCACGTACGCGAGGAAGTCGACCCACGCCCCCGGCTTGCAGGTGAGCCGGGGGCGTCGCGGTTCCTGGCTCGCACCGGCGGAAGCACCGCAGCTGCCGGGGCCGCCTTCTGGCTACAGCCCAGTTCGGCGGCGAGCACCGGCATCGGCACAGCGCCGGCATCGGCACAGCACCGGCACAGCGCCGCCGACCGTCATAGGACGTCCTGGGCTGGTCCTGCCTCCGCTAGGTGAACGGGCCCTCGACGATGAAGCGGCGCAGGTGGTGGGCGAACCGCTCTGCCTCACCCGGCGGCCACGAGGACATGCTCGCCATGATGTGGGCAGCCAGACGTGCCCGCAGCTCTTCCACCGCGGACTGGCCCTGTTCGGTGAGAACGAGCAGATGTGCGCGCCGGTCGGTGGGGTCCGCCTCACGACGGATGAGGCCGGCGTCCTCCAGCCGTGAGGCACGGCGGGTGACGCCGGAGCGATCGAGTCCGACGTCCGGAGCCAGGTCGGCCGCGCTGCGGGGTCCGGTCCGGGCCAGGGCGCTGAGCACCGGGTACGTCAGTTCGTCCAGCGCCTCCCCCATGCCCTCGGTGAGCCGCTTGTGCAGCCGCGTGCGAGTCGTGCGCCTGAGCAGGATGCCCAGCGCCTCTGCGATCTCATGTCCCACTTCGTTCTCCACACCTCAAGAATAGCGTGCGCTGCGCACGCGTTTGCTGCTACGGTAAGGGAGATGCGTGCGGCGCGCACGCACTGTCGAAGGGGAATCCCATGACTCGTACCGGTATAGAGGCCGCCCTGAACGACCTGCTCTTCAACCGCGACATCACGGTGCAGGAGGCCGCCGACCGTCACTTCACCCCGGAGTACCGCCAGCGCACGGACGGGCAGTGGGCCGACCGCGCCGGGTTCGTTGAGCACATCACCCACTTGCGCACCGTCGTCGCCGGCGGCCATGTCCAGGTGCACGAAGAGCTGTGCGCCGGCGGCAAGTACGCGGACCGGCACACCGCCCACATCACGAAGACGGACGACTCGACCGTGCGCACGGAGGTCTACGTGTTCGCCGACCTCGCGCCCGACGGCCGATTCAGCCGCATCGAGGAGACCACCCTGATGCTCCAGGGCACCGATGCCGACCGCAACATCGGCAGCGCCCGCTAAGATCCGGCCCGCCACAACTGGTCTGCGGGAGCCTGGAGTTCCAGCGGAAGTCGTCACGCGAGGAGCCGTCCGTCTCCCCGCACATGCACACATCCCGTGCGGACCCGAACTCCTGCCATGGCCTCGGGCGCGCACTCCCTCCCACAGCGACACTCGCCGGCCCCTCAAGCCCTCGGCGGCAGCGCCCGGCACAGCACCTCCAGGGCGCCGGGGTAGGCGCTGTCGGTGGGTGTCGCATAGCCGATGACCAGGCCGTGGCGCGGTGGCATGGTCGCGGCGGGGTGGCGGTAGTCGGAGAGGCCGTCGAGGGCCAGGCCCTGCCATCGGGCGGCGCGCAGGGCGGTGTGTTCGTCCGACTCGGTGGAGCCGTCGGGGAGTTGGAGGACGGCGTGCAGTCCGGCGGCGATGCCGGTGACGGTGAGGTGCGGGGCATGGGCGGTCACCGCGTCGATCAGCTGGTCGCGGCGTCGGCGGTAGCGCTGGCGCATACGGCGGATGTGCCGGTCGTAGGCGCCGTGGGTGAGGAACTCGGCGAGGGTGAGCTGGTCGGTGACGCTCGCCCAGGCCTCACGTTCGCCCTTGGCCTCCAGTACGGCGTCGACGAGACGGTCGGGGAGCGCCATCCAGCCCAGGCGCACCGCGGGGGACAGGCTCTTGCTGACCGAGCCGATGTGGAGGACGCGCTCCGGATCCAGGCCCTGGAGGGCGCCGACCGGCTTGCGGTCGTAGCGGAACTCGCCGTCGTAGTCGTCCTCCAGAAGGTAATTCCCGGTGGTTCTCGCCCAGTTGATGGCGGCCGCACGGCGGTCGGGGTGCAGCGGTACGCCGGTGGGGAACTGGTGGGCGGGGGTGAGGAGGGCCGCGCCCAGGTCATCGAGGTGGGCCAACTGCCCGGTGTCGGCGCCGTGTTCGTCGATGGCGAGGGGGTGGGTGGGGGTGCCGGCCGTGGTCAGGAGCCGGCGGTGGAAGGGGAGGCCGTACGACTCGACGGCGAGGGGGCCGGGGAGCACGGCGGGCAGGAGCAGCCGCAGGGCGTGGGCGAAGCCGGAGCAGATGACGATGCGTTCGGGGTCGGTGCGTACGCCGCGGGTGCGGGCCAGGTAGTCGGTGAGGGCGCGGCGCAGTTCGGGGCGGCCGCGGGGGTCGCCGGGGCCGAAGGCGTCGTTCGGGGCGGCGGTCAGTGCGCGGCGGGCGGCGGCGAGCCAGGCGGTGCGCGGGAAGGAGGCGGCGTCCGGCCGGCCCTGGAGGAGGTTGTGTGCGGGGCGGCTCGCCGGGGTGCGGTGGGCCGGGGCACGGGTGGGCGTCAGCGGCGTTGCGCGCTGGGCGACGCGAGTGCCGGAGCCCTGGCGGGCGCTGAGCCAGCCCTCGGCGACCAGTTCGGCGTAGGCGTCGGCGACGGTGTTACGGGCGATGCCGAGGTCGGCGGCGAGCGAGCGGTAGGGCGGCAGGCGGGTGCCGGGGGCCAGGCGGCCGGACCGTACGGCGTCGCGCAGTGCGCGGATGAGGACGGCGCGGCGGCTGCCGGGGCCGGTCAGCTCCAGATGCAGATCGGCGCCCAGGCTCTCGGCAAGATTGACCCATGATTCCGGCATGGGAATGCACCTTATAGCGGGTCGCCTGAGCTTCTAGATTCCACGTATGACGAATGAAACGCAGATGAGCGAAGCGGGCGCGGGGAACAAGGCGGCGGACCCGGTGACGGGAGCGAGCCCGGCGAACGAAGCGGTCAACGGGGCGGGGAACGAAGCGGTCGTGCGCAGCCCCCGGGTGAACTTCGCCCGGGCCGCCCCGAAGGCCTTCAAGGCTCTGATCGGATTCGATGCCGCTGCCCGCGAGGGGCTGGACCCGGCCCTGGTCGAGCTGGTCCAGATCCGCTCCTCGCAGCTCAACAAGTGCGCGTACTGCCTCCATATGCACACCTCCGATGCCCGTAAGGCGGGCGAGAGCGCGGAGCGGCTGCACATGGTGGCCGTCTGGGAGGAGGCGGCGCACTTCTTCACCGCGAAGGAGCGGGCGGCGCTGGCGCTCACCGAGGCCGTGACGCTGGTCGCCCGAGGCGGTGTGCCGGATGAGGTCTACGAGCGTGCCGCCCGCCACTTCGACGAGGCGGAGCTGGCCCGGCTGCTGGCGCTGATCTTCACGATCAATACGTGGAACCGGATCGCCATCAGCACGGGGAAGGTGCCGGGGACCGACGAGCGGTAGGGGCACGGCGGGCCCGGCACGCGCGCGCCGGGCCCCGGGCCGTCAGCCGCCCGCCGCCAGCTCCTCCCGCAGCCGCTCCGCCATCCCCGTCAGCGCCGCCATTGCCTGGTGCTGGAGGCCGGGGCCGAAGGTGATCCGGGCCGCGCCGAGGGCGCCGAGCTCGCGCGGGGCGGGTCCGTCCGGTGTCACCACGGCATTGAGGGGGAGGCCGATACCGGCGGCGAGGTCGGCGAGCAGTGGCGGTGGGGCGAGGATCGGATAGACGCAGTCGGCGCCCGCCGCCGCGTACAGCCGGCCCCGTCGGACCGTCTCCTGCGTGTCCTGGACGCCGTGGAGATAGGTATCGATCCGGGCGTTGATCACCAGTGCATCGCCCGCCTCGGCCCGTACCCGGGCCAGCCAGTCCGCCTGTTCCTGCGGGTCCCGCAGGGCGCCGGTGGCGTGATCGGTGTCCTCCAGGTTGCAGCCCACCGCACCGGCCTCCGCGAGGCGGCCCACCAACTCCTTTGCGGACAGCCCGTATCCGGCCTCCACGTCGGCCGAGACCGGGATGTCCACGGACCGCACGATGCGGGCGACGGCCGCGAACATCTCGTCGGCCGGCGTCTGTCCGTCCTCGTATCCGAGGGAGGCCGCGATGCCCGCGCTCGGGGTGGCGAGCGCCGGGAAACCGGCGTCCGCGAACACCCGGGCGCTGGCCGCGTCCCATGGACCGGGAAGAACCAGGGGCAGCTGGGGCCCGTGGTGCAGGGCGCGCAGGGCCGTGGCAGCCACGGGGCGGTCGGTGGCGGTCATGCCTGGCCCGGAGCCATGCGGGTGGACACGCCGAAGCGGTTCCAGGCGTTGATGGTGGTGATCAGCGCGATCAGCTGGGCCAGTTCGGCCTGGCCGAAGTGGGCGGCGGCGACGTCGTAGGCGGCGTCGGGAACGAAGCCCTCGGTGAGCAGGGTGACCGCTTCGGTGAGGGCGAGGGCGGCCTGCTCCCTGGGGGAGTAGAAGTCGGTGGCCTCCTCCCAGGCGTTGAGGAGGTAGATGCGCTGCTCGGTCTCGCCGGCCGCGCGGGCGTCCTTGATGTGCATATCGATGCAGAAGGCGCAGTGGTTGAGCTGCGAGGCACGGATCTTCACCAGCTCGACCAGCGTCGGGTCGAGGCCCTTCTTCGCCGCCACATCCAGCGCGATCATGGCCTTGTAGACGTCCGGCGCAAGCTTGGCCCACTGCAGACGGGGGCCGTGCCGGTGCGCCGGTGCCGCTGCCCCGGGCGCCGCCGTCTGTGTCGTGTGTGTCGTCTGTGTCGTCATGCCTACGACGCTACGGCGGCAATGGCGCAGCTGTATGGTCCACTTTCATGGAGAATTCCTGGGCCACTTTCGGCCGTGATCTGCACCTGGATCTCACCGGCCCCGGCGGGCCGCGCGCCGCGCTGCTGCGGGCGCTGCGGGACGCCGTACGGTCCGGGCGGCTGGCCCCCGGCACCCGTCTGCCCTCCTCCCGCTCGCTCGCCGTCGACCTCGGCATCGCCCGTAACACCGTCGCCGACGCCTACGCCGAACTGGTCGCCGAGGGCTGGCTCAGCGCCCGCCAGGGCTCCGGCACCCGCGTCGCCGAGAGGGCGCTGCCGCGTGCCACGCCCACCGCCCGGCGCGCCCCCGGCCCGGCCGGCCGCGCCGACCGGCCGCGCTTCGACCTCACCCCGGGCAGCCCCGATGTCTCCGCCTTCCCGCGCACCGCCTGGCTGGCCGCCGCCCGCCGCGCGCTGACCGCCGCCCCCAGTGAGGCCTTCGGCTACCACACCTCCCACGGGCGCCCCGAACTGCGCACCGTCCTCGCCGACTACCTCGCCCGCGCCCGTGGCGTACGCGCCGACCCCGACCGCATCGTCGTCTGCACCGGCTTCATGCAGGGTCTGGCCCTGCTCGGCCGCGCTCTGGGCGCCGGACGGCTGGCCGTCGAGTCGTACGGCCTGGACTTCCACCGCGCCGTCATCACCCGCGCGGGCCTGCGCACCGTGCCGCTCCTCGTCGATGAACGCGGCGCCCGCACCGAGGAGCTGACCGGCCTCGACGATGTACGCGCGGCCCTCCTCACCCCCGCCCACCAGTTCCCCACCGGCGTACCGCTGCACCCCGACCGCCGGGCCGCCGCCGTCAACTGGGCACGCGCCGGCGGGGGATTCATCCTGGAGGACGACTACGACGGCGAGTTCCGCTACGACCGCCAGCCGGTCGGCGCCCTCCAGGGGCTGGACCCCGACCACGTCGTCTACCTGGGCACCGCGAGCAAGAGCCTCGCCCCCGCGCTGCGGCTGGCCTGGATGGTGCTGCCGGACCGTCTGGTCGATCCGGTGCTGGCCCTCAAGAGCACCGGCGAATGGCAGTCCGGGGCGCTGGACCAGCTCACCCTCGCCGAGTTCCTGTCCTCGGGCGCCTACGACCGCCATCTGCGCGGGATGCGGCTGCGCTACCGACGCCGGCGCGATCAGTTGGTGGCCGCCCTGGCCGACCACGCACCCCACGTCCGGGTCTCCGGCATCGCCGCCGGCCTGCACGCCGTATTGGAACTCCCGCCCGGCACCGAACAGTCCATCCTCCAGGCCGCCCGCTGGCAGGGCCTCGCCCTGGAGGGACTGAGCCGCTTCCACGACCCGACCGCCCCGCCGGCCTCTCGCGACGCACTGGTAGTGGCCTACGGCACCCCGCCCGACCACTCCTTCGCCGGCGCGCTGGACGCCTTGCTCAGGGCGCTGCCGCCGGGGGAGTAGGCGGGGAAGGAGACGGAGGTGCGGGAATTCCGAGGGTGCGGGAATTCCGGATCACAACTCCCGCACGAACGACACCCGGTCGAGCCCCGGCCCGTCGGTCGGCGTAGACGGCGGACGGGAACGGGCGACGGCGGAAAATCCCCCCTCGGTACGCAGGCTCCCTTGCGATCCGCTCGGTATAAGTCCTCATCATTCCACTCTCGTCATCACTCTCCCTCGCACCCCCAACTCCCTTGAGAGGAAGGGCAATTGCGGGAAGTTGAGTTACCCGCCGCCGGCCCTCGGGCGCTCGAAGTGGATTGCAGTAGCAAACGAAGTCTCATGCCGTGGATTCTGCCACCGGAGCGCGCCTCGTCGTCAACTGCGCTGTTATGCAACGGCGTTGAGGGTGGTGCGAAGGAAGCTCACGGTGATGTCCCGTACTGACCGCACGTCACCAGTGCCGACGCTCGTCACGTCTGCGCCCCGCGGCGCGCGCCGCGAGGCGCCGTGCAAGCCGCTGCGCGCTGCGCCATTCAGGGTAAATGCGGGGAGCGACTATGGCGTGGCGGCCTGATCGGCGCGCCTACTGATGCTATCGACCGGCGGGTTGCCTACCTGGCGGGAGGACATCGGTATGCAGATGCGAATCTCCGTCGGCTTTCATGACCGATTTCCTTCCCCAGGTTGATGCCCACTTCCCGCAGAAGCTCAAGGTCCACGGGGAGCTGAACGGCCCGCCACCATCACCGCATCCGGAGGGCCATCACATGGCACCCACCTTTACTTTGGCGTCCGCGACGCCAAATCCGGCAGTCTTCGGACAGACGGTCACCTTGACCGCCACTGTCATCCCACTCGGGCTGGGAACACCCACCGGCACCGTCACCTTCGTCATCGCCGGCGGGCCCACCGTGACGGGCATCCTCGTAGGCGGCACCGCGACCGCCACCGTCAGCAATATCAACGTGGGCTTTCACACCATCACCGCGACCTACAACGGCAGCCCCCAGTTCTCGTCGTCCTCCGGCCTGGCCTCCGTGACGGTGAACAAGGCATCGACGACCACGGCGGTCACGTCATCGCCGGACCCGTCGACCTTCGGGCAGCTGGTCTCCATCACCGCCACCGTCGCGCCGGTCGCGCCGGGTGCGGGTACCCCGACCGGCACGGTCACCTTCGTCATCGCCGGCGGGCCCACCCTGACGGGCACGCTCTCGGGCGGTACGGCGACCGTCACCACGAGCACCCTCAGCGTCGGTACACATGCCATCACCGCGACCTACAACGGCAATACCAACTTCAATGCGTCCGTCGGCACCGACACCCAGACCGTGCAGCCGAGTCTGCTGCCGACGACCACCACGGTGACCTCGTCGCCCGACCCGTCGGTGTTCGGGCAGTCCGTCACCTTCACGGCCACCGTCGCCCCCGTCCCACCCGGCATGGGTACGCCGACCGGCACGGTGACCTTCGTCATCTCCGGCGGCCCCACGCTGACGGCGACGCTCTCGGGCGGAACGGCGAGCGTCAGCACCAGCGGCCTGAGCGTGGGCCCCCACACCGTCACGGCGACCTACAGCGGCAGTGGCAGCTTCGCGGCGTCGAGCGGCACGGACACCCAGACCGTCAACAAGGCGTCCACGACGACCACGGTGACCTCGTCTCCCGACCCGTCGGTGTTCGGGCAGTCGGTGACGTTCACGGCGACGGTGGCTCCGGTGTCGCCGGGTGCGGGTACGCCGACGGGCACGGTCACTTTCGTGATCAGTGGTGGTCCGACGCTGACCGGCACCCTTTCCGGGGGCACGGTGAGCGTGAGCACGAGCTCTCTTTCTCCCGGTTCGCACACGGTCACCGCGACCTACGGCGGTGACGGCAACTTCAACACCTCCAGCGGCACGGACACCCAGACCGTCAACAAGGCGTCCACGACGACCACGGTGACGTCGTCTCCCGACCCGTCGGTGTTCGGGCAGTCGGTGACGTTCACGGCGACGGTGGCTCCGGTGTCGCCGGGTGCGGGTACGCCGACGGGCACGGTCACTTTCGTGATCAGTGGTGGTCCGACGCTGACCGGCACCCTTTCCGGGGGCACGGTGAGCGTGAGCACGAGCTCTCTTTCTCCCGGTTCGCACACGGTCACCGCGACCTACAGCGGCGACGGCAACTTCAACACCTCCAGCGGCACGGACACCCAGACGGTGAACCAGGCGTCGACGACCACGGTGGTCAGTTCGTCGCCGGACCCGTCGGTCTTCGGGCAGTCGGTGACCTTTACGGCGACGGTGGCTCCCGTTTCGCCGGGTGCGGGTACGCCGACGGGCACGGTCACCTTCGTGATCAGCGGTGGTCCCACACTGACCGGCACCCTTTCCGGAGGTACGGCGAGCGTCAGCACCAGTGCGCTTTCCGCCGGTTCGCACACGGTCACGGCAACGTACGGCGGTGACGCGAACTTCACCGGCTCCAGCGGCACGGACACCCAGACCGTCAACCAGGCCTCCACGACCACCACGGTCACGTCCTTCCCCGACCCTTCCGTGACGGGGCAAACGGTCAACTTCACTGCCTTTGTGGGCCCGGTGTTCCCCGGCGGCGGCGTGCCGACCGGAACCGTCACCTTCGTCATCACCAACGGGGTCACGACCGTGACCCTCAGCGACACCCTCGACGGCGCCGGCGTCGCCACCGTCAGCACCAACGGGCTGGTCACGGCGGGCGTTTACACCGTCACCGCGACCTACGGCGGCGACGCGAACTTCACCGGCTCCAGTGACACCGACACCCAGACCGTGGGCCTGGCGGCGACCACCACCACGGTCACCTCGTCTCCTGACCCGTCCGTGACGGGGCAGCCCGTGACCTTCACCGCCACGGTGGCTGCGGTCCCACCGGGCGTGGGTACGCCGACCGGGACGGTCACCTTCGTGATCACCGGTGGCCCGACGCTGACCGGCACCCTCTCCGGAGGCACCGTAAGCGTGACCACCAGCGCACTGGGCGCCGGTACGCACGCGGTCACGGCGACCTACAGCGGTGACGGCAACTTCACCGGCTCGGTCGGTACGGACACCCAGACGGTGAATCAGGCGTCGACGACCACCGTGGTCTCGTCGTCGCCCGACCCGTCGGTCTTCGGTCAGCCGGTGACGTTCACGGCCACGGTGGCTCCGGTGCCGCCGGGTGCGGGGACGCCGACGGGCACGGTCACCTTTGTCATCACGGGCGGCCCCACGTTGACCGGCACCCTTTCCGGGGGTACGGCGAGTGTCACGACGAGCGTCTTGAGCGTCGGCACTCACCCGGTCACGGCGACGTACAGCGGTGACGCCAACTTCACCACCTCCAGCGGTACGGACACACAAACGGTGGCCCAGGCCGCGACGACCACCACGGTCTCCTCGTCTCCTGACCCGTCGGTGGTGGGGCAGCCGGTGACCTTCAGTGCGACGGTCGCACCGGTCTCACCGGGTGCGGGTACGCCGACCGGCACGGTCACGTTCTTGGTCACGAACGGGGTCACCACCGTGACTCTCACCGGCACGCTCAGTGGCGGCACGACCAGCGTGACCACGAGCGGGCTGGTGACCGCGGGCGCGTACACCGTCACGGCGACCTACAGCGGTGACGGCAGCTTCACCGGCTCGGTCGGTACGGACACCCAGACGGTGAATCCGGCGTCGACGACCACCACTGTCTCGTCGTCGCCCGACCCGTCGGTCTTCGGCCAGCCGGTGACGTTCACCGCCACGGTGGCTCCGGTGCCGCCGGGTGCGGGGACGCCGACGGGGTCGGTCACGTTCGTGATCACCGGTGGCCCCACGCTGACCGCGCCACTCTCGGGCGGTACGGCGAGCGTCACCACCAGCACATTGAGCGTCGGCAGCCACACGGTCACGGCGACCTACAGCGGTGACGCCAACTTCACCACCTCCAGCGGTACGGACACCCAGACGGTCAACCTGGCGTCGACGACCACGACGGTCTCCTCGTCGCCGGATCCGTCAGTGGTGGGGCAGCCGGTGACGTTCACGGCGACGGTCGCACCGGTTTCGCCGGGTGCGGGTACGCCGACCGGGACGGTCACGTTCGTGGCGACCAACGGGGTCACCACGGTGACGCTGACCGGCACGCTCGGCGGTGGCACGACCAGCGTGACCACCAGCGGGTTGGTGACCGCGGGCTCCTACACCGTCACGGCGACCTACAGCGGCGACGGCAGCTTCACGGGTTCCGTCGGTACGGACACGCAGACGGTGGCGCAGGCGTCGACGACCACTACGGTCTCGTCGTCTCCTGACCCGTCTGTGGTGGGGCAGCCGGTGACCTTCACGGCGACGGTGGCTCCGGTTTCGCCGGGTGCGGGTACGCCGACGGGCACGGTCGCGTTCCTGGCGACCGACGGCGTTACGACGGTGACTCTCATCGGGACGCTCAGCGGTGGCACCACGAGCGTGACCACGAGTGGGCTGGTGACCGCCGGCTCCTACACCGTCACGGCGACCTACAGCGGTGACGCCAACTTCACCACCTCCATCGGTACGGACACGCAGACGGTGGCTCAGGCCGCGACGACCACTACGGTCTCGTCGTCTCCCGACCCGTCGGTGGTCGGGCAGCCGGTGACCTTCACAGCCACCGTGGCTCCGGTTTCGCCGGGTGCGGGTACGCCGACCGGGACGGTCACGTTCCTGGCGACCGACGGCGTGACGACGGTGACTCTCACCGGGACGCTCAGCGGTGGCACCACCAGCGTGACCACGAGCGGGCTGGTGACCGCCGGCTCCTACACCGTCACCGCCACCTACAGCGGTGACGCCAACTTCACCAGTTCCACTGGGAATGACACCCAGACGGTGAATCAGGCGTCGACGACCACTACGGTCTCGTCGTCTCCCGACCCGTCCGTGGTGGGGCAGCCGGTGACCTTCACTGCGACGGTCGCGCCGGTCTCGCCAGGGGCAGGTACTCCCACGGGCACGGTCACCTTCCTGGCCACCAACGGCGTTACCACGGTGACTCTCACCGGGACGCTCAGCGGTGGCACCACCAGCGTGACCACCGGCGGGCTGGTCACCCCCGGGTCGTACACCGTTACCGCGACCTACAGCGGTGACCTCAACTTCATCACCTCCAGCGGTACGGACACCCAGACGGTGGCCCAGGCGGCAACGACCACTACGGTCTCCTCGTCGCCTGACCCGTCGGTGGTGGGGCAGCCGGTGACCTTCAGTGCGACGGTCGCACCGGTCTCACCGGGTGCGGGGACGCCGACCGGCACGGTCACGTTCTTGGTCACGAACGGGGTCACCACCGTGACTCTCACCGGCACGCTCAGTGGCGGCACGACCAGCGTGACCACGAGCGGGTTGGTGACCGCGGGCGTGTACACCGTCACGGCGACCTACAGCGGCGACGGCAGCTTCACCACCTCCATCGGTACGGACACGCAGACGGTGGCTCAGGCGTCGACGACCACTACGGTCTCCTCGTCTCCCGACCCGTCTGTGGTGGGGCAGCCGGTGACGTTCACGGCCACCGTGGCTCCGGTTTCGCCGGGTGCGGGTACGCCGACGGGTACGGTCGCGTTCTTGGCGACCGATGGGGTCACCACGGTGACGCTGACCGGCACGCTCAGCGGCGGCACCACCAGTGTGAGCACCAGTGGGCTGGCGACCGCCGGCCTCTACACCGTCACGGCGACCTACAGCGGTGACGCCAACTTCACCACCTCCAGCGGTACGGACACCCAGACGGTGGCCCAGGCCGCGACGACCACTACGGTCTCCTCGTCCCCCGACCCCTCGGTGGTCGGGCAGTCGGTGACCTTCACGGCCACGGTCGCTCCGGTTTCCCCGGGTGCGGGCACACCGACGGGCACGGTCGCGTTCCTGGCGACCGACGGCGTGACGACGGTGACGCTGACCGGCACGCTCAGCGGTGGCACTACCAGCGTGAGCACCAGTGGGCTGGCGACCGCGGGCCTCTACACCGTCACCGCGACCTACAGCGGTGACGCCAACTTCACCACCTCCAACGGGACCGACACTCAGACCGTCAACCAAGCGTCGACGACCACCGCGGTCTCGACATCTCCCGACCCGTCGGTGGTCGGGCAGCCGGTGTCCTTCACCGCCACCGTGGCTCCGGTTTCGCCGGGTGCGGGCACGCCGACGGGCACGGTCGCGTTCGTGGCCACCGATGGCGTCACCACGGTGACTCTCAGCGGGACGCTCAGCGGTGGTACGACCAGCGTGAGCACCAGTGGGTTGGTGACCGCCGGCCTTTACACCGTCACGGCGACGTACAGCGGTGACGCCAACTTCACCACCTCCAACGGGACCGACACTCAGACCGTCAACCAAGCGTCGACGACCACCGCGGTCTCGACAACTCCCGACCCGTCTGTGGTGGGGCAGTCGGTGACCTTCAGTGCGACGGTCGCGCCGGTCTCGCCAGGGGCAGGTACGCCGACGGGCACGGTCGCGTTCGTGGCCACCGATGGCGTCACCACGGTGACTCTCAGCGGGACGCTCAGCGGTGGTACGACCAGTGTGAGCACCAGTGGGCTGGCGACCGCCGGCCTCTACACCGTCACCGCGACCTACAGCGGTGACGCCAACTTCACCACCTCCAGCGGCTCCGACACCCAGACGGTGAATCCGGCGTCGACCACCACCACGGTCTCCTCGTCCCCCGACCCGTCCGTGGCAGGGCAGTTGGTGACCTTCACCGCCGTCGTCGCGCCGGTCTCGCCGGGGGCAGGTACCCCGACCGGAACGGTCACGTTCGTGATCACCGGTGGCCCAACGCTGACCGGCACCCTTTCCGGGGGGACGGCCACCGCGTCGACCACCGCGCTGGGCGCCGGAAGCTTCCCTGTCACGGCGACCTACAGCGGTGACGGGAACTTCGCCGCCTCCAGTGGAAGCGACACCCAGACTGTGGCCCAGGCGGCGACGACCACCACGGTCTCCTCGTCTCCCGACCCGACGGTGTTCGGGCAGACGGTGACTCTCACCGCCACGGTGACACCGGTCTCACCCGGCGCCGGCACGGTGACCGGCACGGTCGTCTTCGTCATCGACGGCGGTGGGGGCGGCACGCTGACCGGCACCGTCTCCGGGGGCGTCGCCACCGTCACCACCAGCACACTCGACGCAGGGACCCACAACATCACCGCGACCTACGGCGGTGACGCCAACTTCACCACCTCCAGCGGCACCGACACCCAGACCGTCAACCTGGCATCCACGACCACCACGGCCACCTCGTTCCCCGACCCGTCCGTCTCCGGCAACACCGTCGCGATCCTCGCGTTCGTGTCGGCCGTGGCTCCGGGCAGCGGCGTCCCGACCGGGACGGTCAACTTCACCATCACCGACGGGGTCACCACCATCAACCTCACCGGGACGCTCGACGGTTCCGGTGTCGCCGCGGTCAGCACGCCGCTGACCACCGGCAACTACCTCATCACGGCGATCTACGCCGGTGACACCAACTTCACCGGCTCCAGCGACACCGACACCCAGACCGTCGTGTAACCCGACGTCCCTTCTCCCGTACAGCGCAACGGCGTCGGGTCGCCCCCGTGAGGGCGGCCCGGCGTCGCGCTGTGTCCCGGTGCCCGTGCGGAGCGCGGCACGGGAAGCGGACGCCACCTCATTGCGCCGGGCCGGCGGGTGCCGTTTACGCTGGCTCCGCTCCAACAAATGTTCACGGGGGAAGGCAAGGCATGGCAGAGAAAGCACGCCGGCGGCTGCGGTCGAGCACGGTGATCCTGGGCGGTATGGGGGCGCTGGCCGCCGCGTTGACGTCCTGCGGCTCCGAGCCCGACAAGCGCTGTGTGGACCGCAACAGCTACGACACCCTCCAGGGCTACCGCATCGTCGACTCCAAGAACTGCTCCACAGGCGGCAGTTCGTCCTCCGGAAGCAGCAGCTCCGACTCCGGCGGATACGGCAAGACCGGCCGTGGTGGCGGGCTCGGCAAGAAGCCCGTCGACGGCCAGTGGTACTACGACCCGGACAACGCCGGCGGCAAGTACGCCGACGAGGGCACCTTCAGCAAGACCACGGCCGTCAACCGCGGTGGCTTCGGCTGCTCCGGATCGGGCGGCCGGCACGGCTCCTACGGCGGCTGAGCGGACCCGGAATCGGTATGGAACGCCACACCATCGAGCCCCGCCCCGGCTGGCAGCAGACCGTCGAGGCGCAGGGCCTGATCTATCCGCTGACCCGCTACCCGGACGATTCGCTGCGCCCGTACTGGGACGAGAGCGCGTACTACGCGTTCTCCCTCCCCGAGGTCGAGGCCCTGGAGGAGGTCGTCGAGGAGCTGCACGGCATGTGTCTGGCCGCGGCCGCGCACATCGTCGAGCACGGCCGCTTCGCCGACCTCGGCATCGAGGACCCGCGGCTGGCTCGCCTGGTCGCCGAGTCCTGGCGCCGGCGCGAGGAACTTCCCTCCCTCTACGGGCGGTTCGATCTGCACTACGACGGCAGCGGACCGGCCAAGATGCTGGAGTACAACGCCGATACGCCGACCTCGCTGGTCGAGGCGGCCAGTCCGCAGTGGTTCTGGATGGAGGAGCGCTTCCCCGGTGCCGACCAGTGGAACTCGCTGCACGAGCGGCTGGTGGCGGCCTGGAAGCGGCAGGCGCCGCTGCTGCCGCCGGGCGCGGCGGTGCACTTCGCGCACTCGGCGGGCGATGAGCTCGGCGAGGATCTGATGACCGTCGCCTACCTGGAGGAGACGGCGCAGCAGGCGGGCCTGGAGACGGTCGCCGTCTCGATGGAGGACATCGGCTGGGACCGGCTGTCGGGCCGCTTCGTCGACCAGCGGCTGCGCTTCCTGCGGGCCTGCTTCAAGCTCTACCCGTGGGAGTGGCTGGCCACCGACGACTTCGGCCCGTTCGTCCTGGACACCCTCGACAACGGCGGCGGTACGGGCTCGACCCTCTGGATCGAGCCCGCCTGGAAGATGCTGCTCTCCAACAAGGCGCTGCTGGCGGTCCTTTGGGAGCTGTATCCGGGGCATCCGAATCTGCTGCCCGCCTACCTCGACGGGCCGCGCGAGCTGGCGCACACCCGTGGCTATGTCGCCAAGCCGCTGCTCGGCCGGGAGGGGGCCGGTGTCACGCTGCACGAGCCGGGCGCCGAACCGGTGCTGCGAGGGCCCGAAGACCCGTGCTGCTACCAGGAGTTGGCCCCACTGCCGGACTTCGACGGCAATCGGGTCGTGCTCGGTGCCTGGGTCGTCGAGGACGAGTCGGCGGGGCTCGGCATCCGGGAGTCGGCGGGGCCGGTCACCGATGAGTACGCCCGCTTTCTGCCGCATGTGATCCGCTGAGCGGCGGGCGCCGCGTCCGCCGGGGCGGGGGCGCGGCGGGCGGCCGTCGGGGCTGCTCGCCCACCGGCCGCCCGCTGCCCGCCCGAGACCCCCGCGTCCCGCGCCCTTCCTATCCGCCCGCTCCCAGCACGCCCCGCAGCCGGCCGAGCCCCCAGTCCAGGTCCTCCTTGCTGATCACCAGCGGCGGCGCGAGCCGGATGGTGGCGCCGTGGGTGTCCTTGACCAGCACCCCGCGCGTCATCAGCCGCTCGGAGATCTCCCGGCCGGTGCCGCGTGACGGGTTGATGTCCACACCGGCCCACAGTCCACGGCCGCGCACCGCGTCCACCGCGCCGCTGGCCGCCAGCTGCGCCAGCTCGCTGTGCAGATGCTCACCGAGCTCCGTGGCCCGCTGCTGGAACTCACCGGTCCGCAGCATCGCCAGCACCTCCAGCGCCACCGCGCAGGCGAGCGGGTTCCCGCCGAAGGTCGAGCCGTGCTCGCCCGGCGCGTACACGCCGAGCACCTCACGGGAGGACACCACCGCCGACACCGGCACCACACCCCCGCCCAGCGCCTTGCCCAGCACATACATGTCGGGGACCACGTCCTCGTGCTCACAGGCGAAGGTCCGGCCGGTGCGGCCCAGCCCCGACTGGATCTCATCGGCGATGAACAGCACGTTCCGGCTGCGGGTCAGCTCCCGTACGCCTGCCAGATAGCCCGGCGGCGGTACCAGCACGCCCGCCTCGCCCTGGATCGGCTCCAGCAGCACCGCGACCGTGTGGTCGTCGACGGCCGCCGTCAGCGCGGCCAGATCGCCGTAGGGGACGATCTCGAAGCCGGGGGTGTACGGGCCGAAGTCTGCGCGTGCCTCGGGGTCGGTGGAGAAGGAGACGATGGTGGTCGTCCGGCCGTGGAAGTTGTGGTCCGCGACGATGATCTTCGCCTTGCCGTCCGGGACGCCCTTGACCCGGTAACCCCACTTGCGGGCCGTCTTCACCGCCGTCTCGACCGCCTCCGCGCCGGTGTTCATCGGCAGCACCAGCTCCATCCCGCACAGCTCGGCCAGCTGCGTACAGAAGTCGGCGAACCGGTCGTGGTGGAAGGCGCGCGAGGTGAGGGTGACCCGCTCCAGCTGGGCCTTGGCCGCGTCGAGCAGCCGGCGGTTGCCGTGCCCGAAGTTCAGCGCGGAGTACCCGGCGAGCATGTCCAGGTAGCGCCGGCCCTCCACATCCGTCACCCAGGCACCCTCGGCGGTGGCCACGACGACGGGCAGCGGGTGGTAGTTGTGCGCGCTGTGGGCTTCGGCGGCGGCGATGCTGCGTTCCGTGGACGTCACCGGTGACTCCGTTCGGTAGACCATTGGGGCGCGGGCGCTGCCGCGTCCCCCTCCATTGTTGCGCTCGCCCAGTGCCGTGGGCCTGCGAAGATCCGCCGCACAGGGAGCGGGTTGTCCTAGACTCTGCGGTGCGCACCGCGACTGGCGTACGGGGAAGCAACCTCGAGGAAGCGGTGTGCGGCAACCATCACGAGGTGCCGCCCCGCCTGGGCACCCCGGGACCACGACCGGCAACACCGATCGACCGCCCCGGAGGACGCCATGACACTTCCCCTTTCGCATCCCGCGCTGAGCGCCGCCGACCCCGAACTGGCCGCGATGGTCGGCGCCGAGGAGCAGCTCCAGGCCGACACGCTGCGACTGATCCCCAGCGAGAACTACGTCTCCGCCGCCGTCCTGGAAGCCACCGGCACCGTCCTGCAGAACAAGTACAGCGAGGGGTACGCGGGCCGTCGCTACTACGAAGGCCAGCAGAACATCGACCGTGTCGAGACGCTGGCCGTCGAGCGGGCCAAGGCCGTCTTCGGCGTGGAACACGCCAACGTCCAGCCGTACTCCGGCTCGCCGGCCAACCTCGCCGCCTACCTCGCCTTCGCCGAGCCCGGTGACACCGTGCTGGGCATGGCGCTGCCGATGGGCGGCCACCTCACGCACGGCTGGGGTGTCTCGGCGACCGGTACGTGGTTCCGCGGGGTGCAGTACGGCGTCCGTGCGGACAGCGCGCTGATCGACTTCGACGAGGTGCGCGACCTCGCCCGCAAGGAACGCCCGAAGATCATCTTCTGTGGTGGTACCGCCGTCCCGCGCACCATCGACTTCGCCGCGTTCGGTGAGATCGCCCGTGAGGTGGACGCCGTACTCGTCGCCGATATCGCCCATATCGCGGGCCTGATCGCGGGCGGCGCCCACCCGTCGCCGGTGCCGCATGCCGACGTCATCTCCACCACCACCCACAAGACCCTGCGCGGCCCGCGCGGCGCCATGCTGATGTCCCGGGCGAGCCACGCCAAGGCCGTCGACAAGGCAGTCTTCCCCGGTCTGCAGGGCGGTCCGCACAACCACACCACCGCCGCCATCGCGGTCGCCCTGCACGAGGCGGCCGCCCCGTCCTTCCGTGACTACGCGCACGCGGTCGTCGCCAACGCCAGGGCGCTCGCCGAGGCGCTGCTGGCCCGCGGCTACGACCTGGTCTCCGGCGGCACCGACAACCACCTGGTGCTGATCGACCTCACCTCGAAGGGCGTGCCGGGCAAGATCGCCGCGAAGGCGCTGGACCGGGCCGGCATCGTCGTCAACTACAACACCGTCCCCTTCGACCCGCGGAAGCCCTTCGACCCCTCCGGCATCCGCATCGGCACCCCGTCCCTCACCTCCCGCGGGCTGGGTACGGACCGGATGCCGCTGGTCGCCGAGTGGATCGACCGCAGCGTCCAGGCCGCGGCCAAGGGCGACGAGGAGGCGCTGGCGGTGATCCGCGGCGAGGTCGCGGAGCTGATGGCCGGCTACCCGGCGCCGGGGCTGCCGACGGACTGACGTCCGCGGCACCTCGGCTCCCGCTTTCCCGGGGGCCTGGCTCACCGTGTGGCGGGGACCTGTCCGACGGGACCGTGGCGGGCTCGCACCGTCGGACAGGCCTCGGCCCGTGGGGCAGGAACCGGCCCATGCGGCAGGTCCGGCCCGTGCGGCAGGCCCCGGCCAATGCGGCAGGCCCGGCCCGTGCGGCAGGCCCGGCCCGTGCGGCAGGCCCGGCCCATGGGGCAGGCCCCGGCCCATGATCAGCCGGTGAGCCGGACCGGCAGGACGTGGGTGCTGTTGCCGATGAAGCTCGGGTGCGGCGGCAGCTCCGCGTCCGGGACGGCGAGGTCCAGCGCCGGATAGCGGGTGAACAGTGCCTCCAGGGCGACGGTCGCCTCCAGCCGGGCCAGCGGCGCCCCCAGGCAGTAGTGCGGCCCGTGGCCGAAGGAGAGGTGCCGGGCGGCGGGCCGCCGGGTGACCTCGAACCGGTCCGCGTCGGGGCCGTAGGCGTCCGGGTCCTGGCCGGCCGCGGAGTAGGAGGCCAGCATCGGTGTGCCGCGGGGGACGACCGTGCCGCCGATCTCCAGGTCCCGCACCGGATAGCGGAACGGGAAGTGGGCGACCGGGCTGTCGTAGCGCAGCGTCTCCTCGACCACGTCGTCCCAGGTGGCCCGCCCGGTCAGCACCAGCTCCAGCTGCCCGCGGTCGGTGCACAGGGCCCGGACCGCGTTGGTGATCAGATTGAGCGTGGTCTCGTGCCCGGCGATGATCATCAGCAGCAGGGTGCCGACCAGCTCCCGGGCGCTGAGCCGGTCGCCGTCCTCCTCCTGGGCGGCGAGCAGCGCACTGGTCAGATCGTCGCCCGGGTCCGCCCGCCGGGCCTCGGCGACCTGGGTGAGGACGGCGATGATCTCGCGGTTGGCGGCCTGCGCCTCGTCCGCGGTGCCGGTCGTGCTCACGATCAGGTTCGACAGCTCGTGCAGCCGGTCGCGCAACGCGGCGTCCACACCCAGCAGTTCACAGATCACACTCATCGGCAGGGGATAGGCGAAGTGCCGGCGCAGATCCACCGTGCCATCGGCCGCGGCGGCCCGGGGCAGCCCGTCCAGCAGCCCGGCCGTCAGCTCCGCCACCCGGGGCCGCAGCTCCGCCACCCGCCGCGCGGTGAACGCCTTGGTCACCAGGCCGCGCAGCCGCCGGTGATCGGCCCCGTCCGCCGTGGTCATACCGTCGACGGTGGCGAACGTGGTCAGCGGCCAGCCAGGCGGCACGGTGCCGTCGCGCAGGGCGGCGAAGTGGCAGGCGTTCTTGGCGACTTCGGGGTGTGCGAGGACCTCGCGCAGCACCTCGTGCCGGGTGACGGCGACCGCGGGCACCTCCCCGGGCAGCAGGACGGGGACCACCGCCCCGGCCTCCCGCAGCAGCGCATCGGCCGCGGCCCGGCCGGCGCCGCCGGGGGCGAGCGGGTGCGGCGGCCCATCGGAGCGTGCGGGGCAGGCGGCGCCGGTCGGGGGCGCGGGACGGCGGGCGTCGGTCATCGGCGGTCCTCACAGATCGGGGGCGGAGATCCGGGGCGGTGCACGGGCCCATCAGCGCGGCCCACGGCTTCGGCCGCCCGCACGGTCGGGCCGCGGCCGGCACCCGACCACTGCCTGGTCATCACGGAGCCACTGGGGGCCACGATTCCAGCTCCCGGCCGCCCCGAACAGGCCGCCGTCCGGCCCCGCGGCGGCCGTTGGCGCGACCCGCCCGCGGGCGGAACGCCGCTGTCTCCACCGTCTGCTGCCACCATGCGCCGGGGGCGCTTGCGGACCTGAGACAATCGATGGCATGGCTCTCGATCGCCCGCCCGTCGCCCACCACCACCCTCAGGGGAATGGCTCCGCCATGCAGCGTCCTCCGCGTGTGCTCTCCGGCATTCAGCCCACCGCCGGCTCCTTCCACCTCGGCAATTACCTTGGTGCGGTGCGCCAGTGGGTGGCGCTCCAGGAGTCCCACGACGCCTTCTACATGGTGGTCGACCTGCATGCGATCACCGTCCCGCAGGACCCGGCGGAGCTGCGCCGCAACACCCGGATCGCGGCCGCCCAGCTGCTGGCCGCCGGCCTCGACCCGGAGCGCTGCACACTCTTCGTCCAGAGCCATGTGCCCGAGCACGCCCAGCTCGGCTGGGTGATGAACTGCCTCACCGGCTTCGGCGAGGCGTCGCGGATGACGCAGTTCAAGGACAAGGCCGCCAAGCAGGGCGCCGACCGCACCTCCGTCGGCCTGTTCACGTACCCGATCCTGCAGATCGCCGACATCCTGCTCTACCAGGCCCACCAGGTCCCGGTCGGCGAGGACCAGCGCCAGCACATCGAGCTGACCCGCGACCTCGCCGAGCGCTTCAACGGCCGCTACGGCGAGACGTTCACGATCCCGGCGCCGTACATCCTCAAGGAGACGGCCAAGATCTACGACCTCCAGGACCCGTCGGCCAAGATGAGCAAGTCGGCCGCCAGCGCCAAGGGCCTGATCAACCTCCTCGACGAGCCGAAGGTCTCCGCGAAGAAGGTCAAGAGCGCGGTCACGGACACCGACACCGTGATCCGCTACGACGCCGAGAACAAGCCCGGTGTCTCCAACCTCCTCACCATCTACTCCACCCTCACCGGCACCACGATCCCGGAGCTGGAGCAGAAGTACGAGGGCAAGATGTACGGCGCTCTCAAGACGGATCTCGCCGACGTGATGGTCGAATTCGTCACACCGTTCCGGGACCGTACACAGGAATATCTGGACGACCCCGAGACGCTGGACTCGATCCTGGCCAAGGGTGCGGAGAAGGCTCGTGCGGTGGCCGCCGAGACCCTCGCCACCACCTATGACCGGCTCGGATTGCTGCCGGCCAAGCACTGACGGGACCGTCGGCGCACGGCCGGGAGCGTCCGTACGGCGGGCCGCGCCCGGCCGCGCGGGCCGCACAGAGCCCGGGGCCCTCACCCGTGAGGGTTCATCTGCCCGCTCACAAGTCGACCGAGGACGCTCCCCGCGAAGGGCGCGCACCCGGCACACTAAGAGGGTGCGCGAGCGCGCCGCACACACATCAGGAGGGAGAACGCAGTGGGGACCGTAACGCTGGGCGTTTCGATCGCGGTCCCGGAGCCATACGGCAGCTTCCTCCAGAGGACGCGCGAGGGCTTCGGGGATCCCGCTGCATTCGGCATCCCCACGCACATCACCCTCCTCCCGCCGACGGAGGTCCACGCCGACGCGCTGCCCGGCATCGAACGCCACCTCGCCGAGGTCGCGGCCGGCTGCCGCCCCTTCCCGCTGCGCCTGGAAGGCACCGGGACCTTCCGGCCGCTCTCCCCGGTCGTCTACGTCAAGGTCACCGAGGGCGTGACGGGCTGCACCGCCCTCCAGGCCCGGATCCGCGCCGCCTCCGGCCCCTGCGCCCGCGAGCTGCAGTTCCCGTACCACCCGCATGTGACCGTCGCCCACGGCATCGACGAAGAGGCCATGGACCGCGCCCAGACCGGGCTCAGGGACTTCTGCGCGACCTGGACGATCGGCGGCTTCGCGCTCTACGAGCAGGGCCCGGACGCGGTGTGGCGGCTGGAGCGGGAGTACCCCTTCGGGCCGCAGACGGCCGGCGTTCCGCGCCAGGCCGCCGATCTCTCCAGGCCGCCGGCGCCGTCCTGCTGACCGCCGCGGCCCGCCCGCGGAGCGGCAGCCAGGGGCGCACCGCCCGTGGCACCCGCCGCGGCGCCGCCCCCCTCCGGCGCGGGGCGTCCCGGTACCCGGGCCGCCGGTAGCCCCACCGCGAGCGAGGCGTGTCCTTCGAGCGCCCGGGGGCCACGGCGCGATCCGGGCTGATCCGAAAGACACACCCCGGCGTTCCGGATCTTCCCGGACAGCGGCCTGACATCCTGCACGGACCGGCGGGCAAAAGGGCACGAGGGCAACGAACGCCTTCGACCGTACGAGGGGACGCCATGGACTGGTTGAGCAAACTGCCGGTGATCGGCCCGGCCGCCGGCCGGCTGATGACCACGCACCTCTGGCGTGCCTACGAGCGGATGCTCCGGGTGCACTGGACCAGGCTCGCCGCCGCGATCACCTTCACCAGCTTCGTCGCGCTCTTCCCGCTGCTCACCGTCGCCGCCGCGATCGGTGCCGCGCTGCTGAGCGACAGCCGGCTGCACACGCTGGAGGGCAAGATCGCCGAGCAGCTCCCCGGCCTCTCGGGACAGCTCGACATCGCCGCACTCGTCGACCACGCCGGCACCATCGGCCTGGTCGCCGGTGCCGCGCTGCTGCTCACCGGCATCGGCTGGGTCGAGTCGCTGCGCGACTGTCTGCGCGCCGTATGGGAGAAGGACAACGAGAAGACCAACTTCTTCCTCGGCAAGCTCCGGGACGGCGTCCTGCTGCTCGGGGTCGGCGGCGTCGCCGTGCTCTCCCTCGCCTGCTCGACCTTCGCGTCCGCCGCGGTCGGCAAGGTGGCCGATGCGATCGGCCTTCCGGAGGGCGGCATCGGCAGCATCCTGCTCTCGGCCGCCGGTTTCGTCATCGCCGTTCTGGCGGACTTCCTGCTGCTCGCCTACATACTGACCAGGCTCCCCGGCGTCCATCCGCCGCGCCGCGCCGTCGTGATCGCCGGCCTCCTCGGCGCGATCGGCTTCGAACTGCTGAAGCTGCTGCTCAGCGGCTATCTCCAGGGCGTCGCCTCGCGCAGCATGTACGGCGCCTTCGGCACCCCGGTCGCGCTGCTGCTGTGGATCAACTTCACCGCGAAGCTGCTGGTGTACTGCGCTTCCTGGACGGCCACGGAGGGGGAGGAGCGCGCGGAGGACGAGGAGCGCAAGGTGCCGGGCGGACCGGAGCGGCCGGAGGGGCGGGAGGCACCGGCCGGGCCGGAGGCACCGGGCGGGCCGGAGGAGCGGGAGCGGCCCCGGGCGGCCTGACGCCATCCGCCCTCGCGCCGCCCGCGGTCACCCGTCCTCTGCCCTCTGCCCTTCGCCCTCTGCCTGCCGCTCGCCGCTCACTGCACCCGCACCTGCGGCCCCGGCCCGGCGTCCGGCTCGGCACCGGCTCGGCACCGGCTCGGCACCGTCTCAGACGTGTGCCTCAACTCCGGCTCGGCCGGGCGCACTTCCGGGCCGGCTCCGGCTGCTTCGGGGCTGCCCTGCGGTCACTTCCGGCCCTGCAGTCACTTACGGGACTGACGGCCCCGCAGCAGCTCCGGCAGCGGCCGCCGCCGGTGCACGGCGAACGCCACGACGCCCAGCAGCGCCAGCACGCCGCCGCCGATGCCCACCGCGGTCCAGGCGCCGCCCGCGCCGCTGGAGCTGTTCAGCGCGGCCTGGGTGCTCTCGTGCGCGCCCTTGCCCTTGCCCTTGGCGCTCACGGCGCCGGTGCCGTCGTCCTCGCTCTTGGGGCCGACGAGCCGGCCGACCGGTTCCGCCTTGTCGGCCGCCGCGAAGCCCCAGTCGAGCAGCTTGGCGGCCTCCCGGTAGGCCTCGTTGTGCTCCTTTTTCTGCGGGTTCATGACCGTGACGAGGAGCTTGCGGTCGCCGCGCTGGGCGACGCCGGTGAAGGTCGACCCCGCGTTCGTGGTGGAGCCGTTCTTCACTCCCGCGATACCCGGGTACGGCTTCATGTCGTAATCGCCGCTGAGCAGCCGGTTGGTGTTCTGGATGCCGAACGTCGCCCGCTTGCCCCCCTTGCCCTTGTCGCCGGGGAACTGCGCACTGGCCGTCGAGCAGTACTCGCGGAAGTCGGCGTTCTGCAGTCCCGACCGGGCGAACAGGCTCAGGTCGTACGCGCTGGAGACCTGGCCCGGCGCGTCATAGCCGTCCGGGGTCACCACATGGGTGTCGTTGGCGTTCAGTTCCTTCGCATGCCGCTGCATCTGCGTGACGGTGGCCGCCGTCCCGCCGTTCATCGCCGAGAGGGTGTGCACCGCGTCGTTGCCGGACCGCAGGAAGACACCCAGCCACAGGTCATGGACCGTATAGCTCAGGTTCTCCTTTATCCCGACGAGGCTGCTGCCCGCGCCCATGCCCGCCAGGTCGGCGGGCTTGACCGTGTGCTTCTGGTCCTTGGGGAACTTCGGCAGCACGGTGTCGGCGAACAGCATCTTCAGGGTGCTGGCGGGCGCGAGCCGCCAGTGCGGGTTCTTGGCGGCCAGCACCTTGCCGGACCGGGCGTCGGACACGATCCACGAGCGGGCCGTCAGCGCGTCCGGGCCCGGCAGCTTCGGGGCCCCGGGCGTCTGGGCCACCTGGACGCCGGGCGTGCCCAGCCGGTCCCCGCCGATCTGCGACATCTTCGTCGGCGGCGCGGGAGCCTTGGGATCGGCGTGTGCGGTGCCGGCCAGCAGCGGGGCGGCCAGCAGTCCGGAGGCGGCCAGTGCGGCGACGGTGCGCAGGGGAAAGCCGTTGCGCGCCGCGCGGCCGGCGCTGCCGGTCGCGGCCGAGGCAGCCGATGCGGTCGAGGAGGTCGGATCGGTGGAAGCCGTGGAAGCACAGAAGGTCGTCGGCACGTCGGTGAACGTACCCGTCTTTGCCCCGGACGCCGACAGCACCCCACGGAAGAGTGCCCCTGCCGACCGCCGGATGGAGCCGCTGCCCATACTGGGACACATGAAGCTCTCTCGCCCCGTGTCCTGGTTCCTGCTCGCCTTCGGGGTGTGGAGCTGGTTCATCTGGATCACTTTCGTCAAAAACCTCTGCAAGGACGGGAGCGGTCTCGCCTTCGACGCTGCGGGTGACCCGACTGCCTACTTCTGGGTCCATCTGCTGCTCGCGGTGGCTTCCTTTCTCTTGGGGACGGCGATTGGCGTGATCGGGTTCCGCGGCGTGCGGGCCCTGCGCCGCGAGGCCCCTCAGGGCACGTCCGACCAGCCCACCGCCCCCTCCTCGTCCGCCTCCTGACCCACGGCCACGGGGACACGCCGTGATCTTCGCCCTGATCGTGGTCCCGGTCCTCGGACTGTTCTTCGGCGTGCACCGCTACCTGTGGTGCCGGCTCGTCCGCGACACCACGACACCGGGCAGCCGGCCGCGCCGTGCGGGCACCGCCGCCGCCTTCGTCCTCCCCCTGACGGCCCTCGCCGCCCCGCTGGCCGGCCGCGCCGGCGCCCCCTTCCCCCTCCAGCAGGCACTGGCCTGGCCCGGCTATCTCTGGCTGGCATTGGTGCTCTATCTCACACTGGCGCTGCTGGTGGGGGAGGTGGTCCGGGCGGTGGGGCTATGGGCACTCCGCGGCCGCGAGCCGGACGGAGCGACGCCGCCGGCCGCCGCCGTCCCGGCTCCCGCCCCGTCCCCCGACCCGCCCCGCGCCCCGTCCCCCTCCGCGGCGCCCACGCTCCTCCCGCCCCGCACCCCCGCCCTGCCGCCGCTCGCCGTTCCGCCCCGCCGCCTCTTCCTCGCCCGTGCGGTCGCCGCCGGTGCCTCCCTCGCCGCCACCGCCGCCGTCGGCTACGGCACCGCGACCACCCTCCGCGGACCGGTCGTGAAGCGCGTCACCATCCCCCTGGCCAAACTGCCGCGCGCCGCCCACGGCTTCCGGATCGCCGTCGTCAGCGATATCCACCTGGGCCCGATCCTGGGCCGCGCCCACACCAGGCGGATCGTCGAGACCATCAACCGCACCCAGCCCGACCTGGTGGCCATCGTCGGCGACCTGGTCGACGGCAGCGTCGCCGACCTGGCCCCGGCCACCGAACCGCTGCGCGGCCTGCGCTCCCGGCACGGCGCCTTCTTCGTCACCGGCAACCACGAGTACTACTCGGGCGCGGCCCCCTGGGTCGACCACGTACGGGAGTTGGGTATCCACCCGCTGGAGAACGCCCGCACCGAACTCCCCGGCTTCGACCTCGCCGGCGTCAACGACGTCACGGGCCAGACCGAACACGCGGGCCCGGACTACGACCTGGCCCTGGGCGGCCGGGACCCGTCCCGCGCCGTCGTCCTGATGGCCCACCAGCCGGTCACCATCCACGACACCGTGCGGTTCGGCGTGGACCTCCAGCTCTCCGGCCACACCCACGGCGGCCAGATGTGGCCCTTCACCTACGTCGTCGCCGCCACCAACCCCACCGTCGCCGGCCTGAAGCGCTACGGCGACACCCAGCTCTATGTCACCCGCGGCGCGGGCACCTGGGGACCGCCGGTACGGCTGGGGGCACCGCCGGACATCACGGTGGTCGAACTCGCTGCACTGCGTGCGTGATCGATATCCGGCGAGCCTGCGCCGCGAAGATAACAACCCCCCTACAAAGTGCGGAGCCATCCTGCGTTAAATCGGACAGATCATGACTTTCGATCTTGCAACAACAGGGCTCAACTCCCTAGTATTTATTGACTTTACGTTGCCCTTACCGTTCCGGCTTCACGGCGCGGCGCGAGGGCGAGCGGGGTGTACGGAAACGGGGAGAGCGGGACATGAGCGAGCGGTTCAAGGTCGATCTCGACGAACTGGACAGCGTCGTGCGTCAGCTCAGGCATCTTCGGGCCGATATGGATGAACCCAGCCAGAAGGTGAAATACAGCACGACGATTCCGAAATCGGCATTCGGGCAAAATTTTCTTGAGGCGACCGATCTGGCCGGAGCTCATGACGACATGCAGACGTACATGTCGGACGTCATCAACGCGCTCCAGGGCCTCATCCACAAGTTCGGTGAGAAGACGGAAGCCAGCCGGGGCGCGTACGAGGACCAGGAGCACCACACCAAGAACTCGATGAATGGCTGAGCAAGCCGCGGTGGTGTACATGCGAGTGAGGGCGATGGATATGAAGGGGGGCCTGCATGGCTGACGCCAAGCAGGAATACGACAGCGCCAAGACGATGGAGCGGCAGCAGCAGGCGGCGGAGCGGGACGAGCGACTCAAGTCGTTCAAGGGGCACCGCCCCGTCCCCACCTCTCCATCGGACTTCCATCACCACGGTCTCAACGACCTCCGGGCGATGATCGAGAACGCCCATCCCGAGGGGATCGAGACGTCCGGTCACCACTGGCGTGCCTCCGCCGACCGGCTCGCGGGCGAGGACGGCCACGGTGGCATCCGTAAGTCCTTCATGGACGCCGTGGACCACGCAACGGCGCACTGGGAGGGCTCGGCCGCCAGGGCATTCCGCAAGGAAGCCCTCAAGGTCCTGGAGAAGATCGACCGGACGTACGGCCATGCCCGGGTCGTCGAACGGGTCCTGATCGGCAGCCGTGCCCTGGGCCCGGAGGCTGGTGTCGCCCACAACCTTCGCGAGGCCAAGAAGGCCATGTCGAAGATCAAGAACCCGGGCGTCGTGGACCGGGCGACGGACGAGAGCGGCGACGACAGCCAGTTCAAACGGGACATGGCAAACCCCAAGATGGACGCCCGTATGGCGCTGGAGCTCAACCGCGACAGCCTCTCCCTGACCAAGGAGCGCCAGGTCGAGGCGGTCATTGTGATGGACGAGCTGGCGCACCACTACGACGGCCAGGCCAAGGTCCTCAAGGAGGGCGTCGACCCCGGTGGGCCCTCCGGTGACTGGCCCAAGCATCCCGCCACCAGTTCGTCGCCGCCCCCGGTCAACATGCCCGACGTCGGCGGCAGCCACCCGCACCTGTCGTCGACGCCGCACACGCCCAACGGCGCGGGCGGCCATGCCGTCCCGCCGGGCTTCGACGGCCCCAAGGTCGCCCGGCCCGACCTGCCGGTGACCACCGGGCTCGACAGCGTGCAGGGCGGCACCCTCGCCCCGCCGTCGGGTGGCGGTGCCATCAACGGCGGGATGACCGGCGGCAGTCACGGCGTGTCCGGCGGTTCCGGCGGCTTCCCCGGCGGGGCCATCCCGCCCGGTGTCATCGGTATGCCGGGCGGCATGGGCTCCGGCGGGGGACGCGGCGCGGGCGGTGCCGGCGGTATGCGCGGCGGCATGCCGGGCGCCGGCATGGGCGGCAAGGCGGGCGCCGCGGGCGCGGCCGGCCGCAGCGGTCCGCAGGCACGTACCCGCGGCGGGATGGCCGGTAAGCCGGGCGGCCCGGCGGGCGGCGCCAAGCAGGGCGGCTCGGGGCTGCACCGCAGCCGTGGCGGCAAGCAGGCAGGCATGGCGGGCGCCGCCGGAGCCAAGGGCAAGGGCAAGGAGAAGGAGCGCACCACCGGGCAGCGTCCCGACTACCTCGTCGAGGACGAGGAGACCTGGACCCCGCAACGTAATGTTGCCCCTCGCGTCATCGAGTGAGCTGGCGATAACGTCGCCTGCGGCCCCTTGAGGCATGGCCCCGCACCCGGGTGTGCGGGGCTTTTCCTCAGACGGAACAATGCCGCCCGGACAGCACAGCAAGAAGGAGCGAAGGATGAGGGTCACCCGAACACTGCGCGCGACGGTGGGTGCGGCGCTGACCGGAGCGCTGCTGCTGGCCGCGGGCGGGACCGCCTCCGCGGATCAAGTACGCAAGGATCTGTGGCCGTTGGAGGCATTCGGGGCCCAGCAGCTCTGGAAAGAGGCCACCGGTAAGGGCGTGACGGTCGCCGTACTCGACAGCGGATTCCGTAAGACTCATCAAGATCTGGCGGGACAGTTCGTCGGTGGCGCGAATTTCGCGAATACGGCGGCAGGTGACGGGTCCGACGATCTCGGCCCTCATGAGGATATCCGTGACCATGGCACCGCCATGGCCGGGATCATCGCCGGCCACGGGCACGGCCCCGGCAGCTCCGAGGGCGTCAAGGGGCTGGCACCCGGCGCCAAAATCATGCCGCTTCCGCAATACAAGAACGGTGCGGCAGCGACTCGTTACGCGGCGGATCACGGCGCCGACGTCATCAACATGTCGTACACCGAAACCACCCCGTCCGCCGACACCTGCCCCGCCATCCACTATGCGGTGGAAAAGGGCGTGGTCGTGGTGGCCGGCGTCGGTAACGACGGCCTCCCCAAGAAGAGCTACCCGGCCGCCTGCCCCGGCGTCATCGGCGTGGGGTCGGTGGACGAGTACGGCGAGGCGGACGACGACAACAACTCCAACTCCACCCTCGATCTGCTCGCCCCGGGTGTGAAGATCCCCGTCGCCATGGGCAAGAGCGACGCGGACTACCGCACGGCGGACGGCAGCTCGGCCGCCACCGCCTACGTCTCCGCTGCCGCCGCCCTCCTCAAGCAGAAGTTCCCGGACCTCACCCCGGGCCAGATCGCCAACCGTCTGGTGAAGACCGCCGGCCTGGCACAGCCCGAGAAGGACAAGCACCTCAAGCTCCCGCACACCCACTACGGCTACGGCTACATCCAGCCCGGCCCCGCCCTCCGCCGCACCATCGCGGCCGGCCCCGCCGAGGGGCCCCTGCCGATGCCCCAGGGCAAGGCACCCCAGAAGACGGTCCGCCCCGGCGCCGACAAGGGCTACGACCCCAACCCGCCCATGGGCGGCAAGCAAGCGGTCATGCTGTACGGCGGTATCGGACTCGGCGTGGTCGTCATCGCCGGCATCATCATCGCCGTCGTGGTCGCCGTCCGCCGCCGCAACAACCCCCGCAACCAGGCCTGGGGCTGAGCCGGGACCGCCGCTGCCCGCCCCGGCGGGGAGAAATTCGGAAGACGTGGCCCCGGGGCGCTGTTAGCTTCCCAAACCATGGACCCCGTAGGTGAAAAAGCAATACGTGCCTCCTTCGTCAATTGCTCGAAGGGCGAGGCGAGCAGACTCCATCTGCCCGTGGGGCTGGCCGAACTCCCTTGGGGCGAGCTGGACTTCTTGGGGTGGCGTGATCCGGGGGCGCCGGACCGGAGTTATCTGGTCGCGCCGCGGGGCGATGGGATCGTCGGGGTGACGTTGCGGGTGCCGCAGGGCGTGCGACGGAGCTTCACGAAGACGACGGTCTGCTCGGTCTGTGTGACCGGGCATCCGGGATCCGGCGTCAGCCTGCTCGCCGCGCGCCGCGCCGGGCCGCTGGGGCGGCAGGGGAACACCGTCGGGACGTATCTGTGTGCCGACCTCGCCTGCTCCCTCTACGTCCGCGGGCGCAAGCGGTCCCAGCTCGCCGGGCGGCACGAGGAGACGCTGCCGCTGGAGGAGCGGGTCGCACGCACCGTACGGAACCTGGATGTCTTTCTGGACAAGGTGCTTGAGGGCGAGCGGTAGCGGACCGGAGGGGAGCAGGAGGGGGAGCGGGGGCATCCGCTCCCCCTCCTTCCTTTGCGGCCGCGGGTTCTCCGGAAGGTCGTCGCCGGGGGGCGAATACCGACGGCCTCCGTGCCTTGGCGCCCTGGGGGCAGGGTGGACCCGGGCTGACGCCCTGTGCGCCCTCCTGTGGCTTCGTCGGGCGGCAGACGGCCCAACTTGAGGGCGTGGCAGTTGATTTGACGCGACGTCGAGCCGACTTGGGGGTATCCGCGCAGGTCATGCGGGAGCCGCCGGGCGGAGGGCGAGGCACTGGCGGCGAGGGCGCTGCGGCCAGCTGAAGGGGTGGGGGAAATCTCCGGGCAGAGAGCCGGATGCTACCCGCCGGTTCTGCTTGCCACCATCCACCCGTCGGACAGATCCTCGTGTCCACGCCGTGAGGGGAGCGGCGCAGAAGCAGGGGGTCGATGTGCTGCGAGTGCACTTCACCGCGCAGGATCTGGCGCGTACGCGAGTGGCCGACGGGGCCGACCCGCTCTGGGAGACGGTGCTGAGCCTGCACAGTCTGCGGGAGAACGGGACCGATCCGGCGCTGGCGGCCTGGCGGCAGCACGCCGTGCGGAACGGGCCGGGGCCGTTGCGGACGCTGTTCGCGCTGGTCCCGCTCTACGGGTACTTCCCGGACTTCCTCACGCCGTCCGCGTCCCAGTACGGGGTCGAGTCCGGTCTGGAGGCCGTGATGAGCACCCCGCGGCAGCGGCTGCGGACCGAGCTGACGCGGCTGTCGGGGCACCGGGCGCTGCCGGGATGGGCGCGCGGTATCGGCGAGGGCGAGCCGGCCGCACTGCGCCGGCTCGCGCGCAGCCTGCGGACGTATCACCATTTGGCGGTGGCGCCGGCCTGGCCGCGGATCGCCCAACGGGTCGGTGCGGACCGGGAGTTGCGCAAGCATGCGCTGGGGCAGTCCGGGATGGAGGCGATGCTGCGGACGTTCGGGGCGCCGATGCGCTGGCGGCCGCCGGTGCTGGAGGTCGGCTATCCGGTGGAGCGGGAGCTGCACCTGCAGGGACGCGGCCTGGTCTTCGTCCCCTCGTACTTCTGCTGTGACCACCCGCTGACGCTGGTGGACGAAGCGCTGCCGCCGGTGCTCGTGTACCCGGCGCGGGACACGGCGGGCGATGCCGAAGGGCCCCGCCTCCGTGGACATGGAGGCGAGGCCCTTCGGGACGTACCGGCTCTGCTCGGCGGCCGGGTCGGAACCCGGATCGCCGCCGGCCTCAGAAGCGCCGGGTGATCAGTGCCCGCTTGACTTCCTGGATGGCCTTGGTGACCTCGATACCGCGCGGGCAGGCGTCCGTGCAGTTGAAGGTCGTCCGGCAGCGCCAGACGCCGTCCTTGTCGTTGAGGATTTCGAGCCGCTGCTCGCCGCCCTCGTCGCGCGAGTCGAAGATGAAGCGGTGCGCATTGACGATCGCCGCCGGGCCGAAGTACTGGCCGTCGTTCCAGAACACCGGGCACGAGGACGTGCAGGCGGCGCACAGGATGCACTTGGTGGTGTCGTCGAAGCGCTCGCGGTCCTCGGCGGACTGGCGCCGCTCACGGGTCGGCTCGTTGCCGGTCGTGATGAGGAAGGGCATCACATCGCGGAACGCCTGGAAGAAGGGCTCCATGTCGACGACAAGGTCCTTCAGCACGGTCAGGCCCTTGATGGCCTCGACCGTGATCGGCTTCTCCGGGTTGATGTCCTTGATCAGCGTCTTGCAGGCGAGGCGGTTGCGGCCGTTGATGCGCATGGCGTCCGAGCCGCAAATGCCGTGGGCGCAGGAACGACGGAAGGTCAGCGTCCCGTCGAGCTCCCACTTGATCTTGTGGAGGGCGTCCAGGACGCGCTCCTTGGGGTCGATCTCCAGCTGGAAGTCCTCCCAGCTGGCGTCCTCCGAGACCTCCGGGTTGAACCGGCGGATCCGGAAGGTGACCGTGATCAGTTGCGAAGCGCCGTCCTCGGCCGCGTCCAGTGCCGCGGAGTGCTTGTCGAGAGTCGGGGTGCTCATCAGTACTTACGCTCCATCGGCTGGTAGCGGGTCTGCACGACCGGCTTGTAGTCGAGGCGGATCGACTCGGTGCCGTCTGCGCCCACCTCGCGGTACGCCATGGTGTGCCGCATGAAGTTGACGTCGTCGCGGTTGGGGAAGTCCTCGCGGTAGTGACCGCCGCGGGACTCCTTGCGGGCCAGCGCGGACACCGCCATGACCTCGGCCAGGTCGAGCAGGTTGCCCAGCTCGATGGCCTCCAGGAGGTCGGTGTTGAACCGCTTGCCCTTGTCCTGGACGGACACGTTCAGGTAGCGCTCGCGCAGCTCGCCGATCTTCTCGACCGCGGTCTTGATCGTCTGCTCGGTGCGGAACACCATCACATTGGCGTCCATGCACTCCTGCAGCTCCTTGCGGATCTCGGTGATCCGCTCGGTGCCGTTGGAGGTGCGCAGCCGCTCGACCTGGTCGATGACCTGCTGCGCCGGGTTCTCGGGGAGCTCGACGAAGTCGGCGCCCGCGGAGTACTCGGCGGCGGCGATGCCGGCCCGGCGCCCGAAGACATTGATGTCCAGGAGCGAGTTGGTGCCCAGGCGGTTGGCGCCGTGCACGGAGACACAGGCCACCTCACCGGCGGCGTACAGGCCCGGCACGACCGTGGTGTTGTCCGACAGGACCTCACCCTCGACGTTGGTCGGGATGCCGCCCATGGCGTAGTGCGCGGTCGGCTGGATCGGGATCGGGTCCGTGTAGGGCTCGATACCGAGGTAGGTCCGCGCGAACTCGGTGATGTCCGGGAGCTTGGCGTCCAGCTGCTCCGGCGGCAGGTGGGTGAGGTCCAGGTAGACGTGGTCGCCGTCCGGGCCGCAGCCGCGGCCCTCGCGGATCTCCGTGTAGATGGAGCGCGAGACGACATCACGCGAGGCCAGGTCCTTCATGACGGGCGCGTACTTCTCCATGAAGCGCTCGCCGTCCTTGTTGCGAAGGATGCCGCCCTCGCCGCGCGCACCCTCGGTGAGGAGGATGCCCATGCGCCAGATGCCCGTCGGGTGGAACTGGAAGAACTCCATGTCCTCCAGCGGCAGCCCGCGGCGGTAGGCCGCGGCCTGGCCGTCACCGGTCAGGGTGTGCGCGTTCGAGGTCACCTTGAAGAACTTGCCGGTGCCGCCGGACGCAAAGATGATCGACTTCGCCTGGAAGACGTGGATCTCGCCGGTGGCCAGCTCGTACGCGACGACGCCCGCGGACTTCTTGACGCCGTCGACGTCCTGGAGCAGCAGGTCGAGCACGTAGAACTCGTTGAAGAACTCCACGCCCTCCTTGACGCAGTTCTGGTACAGCGTCTGGAGGATCATGTGGCCGGTGCGGTCCGAGGCGTAGCAGGACCGGCGGACCGGGGCCTCACCGTGGTTACGGGAGTGACCGCCGAAGCGGCGCTGGTCGATCGTGCCGTCCGGCGTGCGGTTGAACGGCAGGCCCATCTTCTCAAGGTCGAGGACCGAGTCGATGGCCTCCTTCGCGAGGATCTCGGCGGCGTCCTGGTCGACCAGGTAGTCGCCACCCTTGATCGTGTCGAAGGTGTGCCACTCCCAGTTGTCTTCCTCGACGTTCGCGAGGGCGGCAGCCATACCGCCCTGGGCGGCGCCGGTGTGGGAGCGGGTCGGGTAGAGCTTCGTCAGGACCGCGGTGCGGCTGCGCTTGGTCGACTCGATGGCCGCACGCATGCCCGCGCCACCGGCGCCGACGATGACGGTGTCGTACTTGTGGATCTTCATGGTTCCAGTCAGCCCCGGCTTCAGGAGATGTTCGGGTCGAAGGTGAAGATCACCAGCGTGCCCAGAAGGACGGTGAACACCGTCGCGGTGTACAGCAGCATCTTCAGCCAGAAGCGGGTGTTGTCCCGCTGCGCGTAGTCGTTGATGACCGTGCGCAGGCCGTTGGCGCCGTGCAGCATGGCGAGCCAGAGCATCGCCAGGTCCCAGACCTGCCAGAACGGCGAGGCCCAGCGGCCGGCCACGAAAGCGAAGCCGATCTTGGAGACGCCGCCGTCGAGGACCAGCTGGATCAGCAGGTGACCCAGGACCAGGACGACCAGCACGATGCCGGACAGCCGCATGAACAGCCAGGCCTGCAGCTCGAAGTTGCCCCGGGACGCACGCCCGGTCTTCCTCGTGCGCTTGCGCGGCGGCTCGATGACCGGAGCCGGGTGGTCCACGTCGTAGAGCGGGACGTTGTCGGGCGCACCCGTCGCGGTGGCACCTGCGGAGGTGGTTTCAGCGGACATCTCGCGTCAGCTCCCGAACAGCGTGCGCAGGGTGTGCTGCAGCACGGGGTAGAAGGCACCGGCCATCAGCACGACCCAGACACCGACAACCGTCCACAGCATCTGCTTCTGGTACCTCGGGCCCTTCGACCAGAAGTCCACGGCGACGACCCGCAGGCCGTTGAGCGCGTGGAAGAGGATGGCGGCCACCAGGCCGTACTCCATCACGTTGACGATCGGCGTCTTGTATGTCGCAACGACGTTGTCGTAGGCCTCGGGGGAGACGCGTACGAGAGCGGTGTCGAGGACGTGTACGAACAGGAAGAAGAAGATGAGGACGCCGGTGACTCGATGAGCCACCCAGGACCACATGCCTTCCCGGCCGCGGTACAGCGTTCCAGCCGGCACGGAAAAACCCTCCGGGAGCGGGGATTGGGGCCAGCCGGCTTCTCTGTCGGTCGGGCCCGGCCGGGTACGGTCCACCGGCCCTGGCCATCGTAGCGACGTGTTGTCGGTTCGTTGCGCCGGGGTCCTTAGGTGTGATCAAACAGGCACCAACGGGCTATCACACAAGTACGAACCAGACTTTACCGGCCAAAGGCCCTGATCCGTTACTGTCCGGAGCTCACCAGCCGCGCCAGCCGTCCGCGGGCCAGCCGGCGCAGTTCGTCCGCGGCGACCGACCGCTCCTCGTCCGGTTCGTTGCCCAGCCGGGTGCGGATGCCGGACAGCACCTGGTCGAGCAGCTCGTCGTCGCGGTAGCCGTCCAGGCAGATCACGAAGACGTGGCGAAACCGCCGCTCGTACTCGGCGTGTGCCGCGCGCAGTGCGGTGTGGGCGGCGAGGGTGCCGGGCCCGCGGGCGCCGACCAGCGGCTGCGACGAGAGGGACTCCTCGGCGAGCGCCTCGTCCAGCTCGGCCGCGGTCAGGTCGTAACAGGCCTCGTCGGAGGCGGCGAGCAGGGACTCCGGATCCGGGTACGGACGGTGTGCGGCAACCCGCTCGGCCCAGCGTCGGCTGCCGCAGCAGCTCAGGAGCGCGGTCAGGGTGTCGTCCCGGGTGAGGGCGTTGAAACGGCCGAGCCCGATGTCCTCACGACGAGGGCGGGGCAGGGCGGTGCCGGGGGTCCGTGAAGGTATGCCGCACCACGGGGGCTGCGGATGACGCAGCGTCGTCGGCCGGGCGGCCGGGGTGTCACCGGACAGCGTGGGCTCCTCGGACGGATGCGAATGGATCGGTTCGACGGGTGCGGGACGGGCGACTGACGGAAGCTGGGGGAAGCGGACCGAAGCCGGGACGCAAAGGAAGCGGCGGCGGGTGTGACGGTGGTGCGTGTGACACGACACCCCGGCCGTGTCCGGTGGTTCCGGAGGGCCCTGTGAAGGGGTGCCGACCGGAAACGCCACGCTAACGACGCTTGTCGTTCGCTGTCCGATGGATGCACGAATTTCACCCGGATGGGAGAGCTTTCGTGCCTTCGGTGGACGACCGGCTCCGCGCACCTGGCAATGCCTTCGCCCCGAAAAGTGAGGATTGCACGATGTCGAATCCGATGCGGCCGCCCCGCGCCCCGCGGCCCTCGGCCTCCCTGCGCCCCCTGACGAGCCCGAGTACGCGGACCGCCCCGACGGCCCGGTACGCGCTGTCGGCCGCGGCCCTCACCGGTGCGTTGCTGCTCGCCGGCTGCTCCGGCGCCGCCGACACCGAGCCGCCCGGGAGTACCAGCGCCAAGATGAACCCCTCGTCCGACGCCACCCCGACGTGGGCGCCGGTGACGGGATCACCGCAGGTCATCCCCGCCGTCCGGGACTTCCGCCGGGCCGACGGGCGCGGCTGGCGCCCGTCCAAGGGGGCCCGTGTGGTGGTGCCGGCCGGCGAGAAGAGCAATGTCGCCGACGAGGCCCAGCTGATGGCCCGTGACCTCGGACTCACCGTCGTCTACGGCGACCAGAAAGTACGGCCCGGCGACATCGAGGTGAAGCTGACGGGCAAGAACAGCGACAACAACGTTCCCGTCCAGGGCGCCGCCGACGAGGCCTACACCCTCACCGCCGACGGCACCAAGCTCACTCTCACGGCTCCCACCGACGCCGGAATCTTCTACGGCACCCGCACCGTCAAGCAGGCCGTCCACGCCGCCGGCGGACTTCCCGAGGGCACCATCCAGGACCGGCCGGGCCGCCCGCAGCGCGGACTGTCGCTGGACAACGCCCGGAAGCCGTTCACCCAGGACTGGATCGAGGCCCGGCTGAGGGAGATCGCCGACCTCAAGCTCAACCAGTTCCAGCTGCACTTCTCCGACGACCAGGGCTTCCGCATCCAGAGCGACACCCACCCCGAGATCGTCTCCGCCGACCATCTCACCAAGGCCCAGGTCCGCCAGATCATCGCGCTCGCGCGCAGCCTGCACATCTCCGTCGTCCCGGAGCTGGACTCGCCCGGCCACCTGGGCGCCGTGCTCGACCACTATCCCGCTCTGCAGCTGCACAACGCCCAGGGCCGGGTGATCCATGGCGCGATCGACATCTCCAACCCCAAGTCGGCCCCGCTGGTCGACTCGCTGCTGCGGGAATTCAGCGAGCTGTTCACCAACCCCAAGGGCGCCCCGGCGTACTGGCACCTGGGCGGCGACGAGTACCAGGCGCTGATGTCGTCCTCCCCCGCCACCTCGTATCCGCAGCTGGCGTCTGCCGCGCGGCAGAAGTACGGCTCCCGCGGCACCATCGAGGACCTGACGACCGGCTGGCTCAACGACCGGCAGAAGACCGTGGCGGCCAAGGGCAAGAACCGCGTCGAGGCCTGGAACGACGGATTCTTCGCCGGCGGGGTCGTGGCCGCGGACAAGAACCGGATGGTCGACTACTGGACCGGCAAGGAGGCCGGCAAGCGGGACCCCGCGGAATTCCTGCGCGAGGGCCGCAACGTCATGAACTTCAACGACGAGTACCTCTACTACGTGCTCGGCGAGCCCAATCAGTTCACCTATCCGACCGGGCAGCGGATCTACCAGAGCTGGACCCCGCGGGTGATCCGCGGCACCCAGCCGGTGGCGGTGCCCGTGAGCATGACGGGCCCGGACCGCATCCCCGGGGCGCGCTTCGCGATCTGGTGCGACCGGTCCCAGGCGCAGACGCCGGCGCAGGTGGCGGCCGGAATCCAGCTGCCGCTGGCGGCGCTGGCGCAGAAGACCTGGGACCCGCGGACGCCCGCCCTGTCCTGGACGGACTTCAAGGCGCTGGCGAGCCGGGTGTGAGAGACGACCCGGTAAGAAACGGGTGAGAGAACGAGGACGGCCGGGGCCGCCACCCCCCACAGGAGAGGCCCCGGCCGTCGTTCGCGAAGGGCCTGTGACGGCCCCCTATCCGGTACAGCGCCAGACGGCGCGAAAGCGTCACACGGGGTACGGGCAGGCGTACGGCTAGTGGTCTGGACGCAGGCCGGGACAGGCCCGTAACGTGCGGATCCGCGCCGGTCGGCGCACTGTTCAGGCCGTCGGCCGCGGCGGGAGAAAAGCCCTCCTCCCCGGGAGTTCCAGATGGATCCGTGCGCGTACTCCGCCGGAGCGTCGGTCGCTCGGCGCCCCTCTTCCCTCGGCGCCGCCGCAGCGGGCGGCGCCCGCATCCCGGGTTCGGATCGTTTGCCCACACGGGATACGGTCTGCGGGAACATCCGGGTTACCAGCGGTTTCCGGCCGGTCGCGGCCGGCGGCGCGCGGTAGCCGGCCCGTCTCCGGCGCGTACGGAGGGCACTGCCCGCCCGAACGACACCGGGAACGGGGAGCCAAGGCCGGTGGCACGGCCGAGCGAAGCAGTAATGCAGCAAGGACCGGGCGGCGGACATTCCGCGTGCGACAGGATGGACCCGTGCGAGGGGACGACATTCAGCCGGACGACCGTCGGCTGACGGTGGCCGTGCAGGCGGCACAGGACGGTGACGAGGCGGCGTTCCGTATCGTCTACCGCGCCGTACATCCCCGACTGCTGGGATATGTACGGACCTTGGTGAGCGAACCGGATGTGGAGGATGTCACCTCCGAGGCCTGGCTCCAGATCACCCGGGACCTCGCCCGTTTCAGCGGCGACGCCGACCGCTTCCGCGGCTGGGCCGCCCGCATCGCCCGCAACCGCGCCCTCGACCACATCAGGATGCGCGGCCGCCGCCCGGCGACCGGCGGCGACGAAAGCGAACTGGCCGACACCCCCAGTGCCTCCGACACCGCGGGCGAGGCGCTCGAAGCCCTCGGCACCGGCCGCACCATGCGGCTGATAGCCCGGCTGCCGCAGGACCAGGCCGAGGCCGTGGTGCTCCGGGTGGTGGTCGGGCTCGATGCCAAGAGCGCCGCGCAGGTGCTCGGCAAGCGGCCCGGCGCGGTGCGCACCGCCGCACACCGCGGACTGCGGCGGCTCGCCGAGCTGATCGGCGAGGAGCCGGACGGCAGCCAGGACGGACGTCAGGACAGCACTCGGCAGCACGGCCCGGACGGCGGCGACGACGGCGCCGACCAGGGTGAAGGAGCTCCCTCCGGCCGGCCCGTACAGGGCCCGCACGGAGGTGGCGGAACGGTGAATGGAGTGCCCGTACAGGGCAGAAGACGCCGCGACGGCGTGGCGGAATCGTACGTACCGGGTGTGACGGAAACGGCCGCACGAACGCAGAAGGACATGTGATGGCCGACGACGGGTACAACTGGCTCGACAAGGACACCGCGGAGCAATTGCTGCGCGGTGAACCGGTCAGTGCCCGGCACGGCGACGGCGCACGTGAACTCGAACAGCTTCTGGAGGCCGCCGCCGCGGTCGCCGCAAGGACGCCCGAAACCGTCGAGCTGCCCGGCGAAGAGGCGGCCGTCGCCGCATTCCGCCAGGCTGCCCGCAGCGGCTCCGGCGCCCGCCACCGCGCCGCCGGCGAACCGTTCCCCGGCGCACGCACCGCCCACGCCGCGGACCTCGCCGAACGCACCCGGCTAGGCCGCCCCCTCCGGCGCGGCTTCGCCGTGGCCCTCGCCGCCTGCGCCATCGGCGGCGTCGCCGTCGCGGCCGGTACCGGCGTCCTGCCCAGCCCTTTCCGGGGCGGCGGCGACCCCGCACCCGCCGCCAGTGTCTCCGCCGCCGAAAGCCCCGGACCGTTCAACACCGGGGAGCCCGGCGCCCAGACCGACGGCACCACGGCGCAGACCCCCGACGCCACCCCCGGCGGACAGGACACCGCACCCACCGAGACCCCCAGACCCGGCAGTAGCCCCGGCGCCGGCACGAGACCCGGCGGCGGCGCTCCGAGCGGCGGCACGGGGCACGGCCACGGCAAGCCCGGTGACGGCGGAACCCTTCCCGGCCACGGGGACAAGAAGAACTTTCTGCTCGCCCTGTGCCGGGACTACGAGTCCGGCAAACGGGACGCCATGGACCGTGACGCGCTGCGGCGCCTCGAAAGCAAGGCCGGCGGGGCGGCGAAGGTGCACGTCTTCTGCCGCGCCTACCTGGCGCGGTACCAGAGCGGTGGCGGCTCGGACGGCAACGACGGCTTCGGCGGCGGCACCGGCGGATCCGGCCAGAGCAGCGGCGGGTCGGGCGGCGACGAGGACGACGACGGACACCCGCCCCAGTCGCCCGGCGCCGGCCCCAGCTCCGGCACCTCCACCCCGGCCCCCAGCCCCTCGGCAACCACCCCGGACTCCGGGAGTGCCACGCCGAGCGCATCCGCCACCGGCTAGACCGTGCCGGACGTCGCGAGCTCGCGCTGATCCGAAGGGCGCGGCCCAGGTGTGACGTTTTTTGAACCCGTGACGCAGTAATAAATGAAGCCGACTGGTCATCGGCTGCGCGACGAGCCGGGGTTCCCCCCGTACCTACGGCTCCGCGCATTTGGCGCGGGCGGGGCACGTTCCCCCGGCCCTGCCCGCGCCCTTCCTTCCCCCTCCTCCGCCTTGCGATGCAGCTCGGCATCCGTGCATCACATGAAGAGCCGAGACGGAGTGAGCGGTGGGGGTGCCCCCGCGCCCTTAAGGCGTGGGGGAGAACGCAGTGCATCTGACGCCGTGCGCCGATCCGCCAGGGATTGCGGGACAGCCCTCAGCGAGAGACCACCACCTTGGTCCCCTTCTTCACCGTGTCGAAGAGGGCGGCGATCTTGGTCTTGTCGCGGACGTTGACGCAGCCGTGTGAGGCGCCGCTGTAGCCGCGGGCGGCGAAGTCCGCGGAGTAGTGGACGGCCTGGCCGCCGCTGAAGAACATCGCGTACGGCATGGCCGTGTGGTAGAGCGTCGAGACGTGGTGGCGGCTCTTGAAGGTGAGGGCGAAGACGCCCTCGCGGGTGGGGGTGTACTGCGAGCCGAAGCGGACATCCATCGCCGAGACGATCCGGCCGTCCACCCTCCAGGTGAGGGTGTTGCTCCGCTTGCTGATGCAGATCACCTTCCCCTTCATACAGCGCGGGTCGGGGGTGCCGACCGGCCTCGTGGTGGGCGGGTGGAGCTCGGTGTGCGACGGCCGGCGGGTCTGGGACCGCAGGGCCCGCCAGGCCGTGGGCTGCACGGCGCCCGTACGGGGCAGGCCCTGCCGCCGCTGGAAAGTGCGGACCGAGGCGGTGGTCACGGATGCGTAGTAGCCCGTCGGGGAGCGGTCGAAGAGACCCAGCTGGCCCAGCCTCGCCTGGAGTTCGCGGACCTGCGCGCCGCGCGAGCCGGCCGCCATGACCGGCCGGGGGGCCGCGGGCGCGTGGTGGGTGGTGCGGTGGGGGCGCGGCGCGGTGGTGTGCTTGGCCGCGGCCGGTGGCGTGTGACGGCCGAGAGGCGGGGGAGCGGGGGTGGTGGGGGCGTAGCGGGTGCCCTTGCTGTCCGGCGAACCGGATCCGGTGACCTTCACGGGGTGGCAGCCCACCGCCAGCGCCGCCACCACCAGCACCGCGGCCACCGCAGGCGCCGTACGTCTTCCACTGCTCCGCTGCATGCGCAACCCCCGCATCTCGGCGGCCCGACCGGCCATCGGAGACTCTTCCCAGTGCTGCGGGGCGGCGAACCTGCGGGCATGCTGTGAGCAAGGCGTATCCCCGATGCCGGTCACTCAGTGGGAGGCGTACACCCATGGCGCACGAGTCGGGCAGTGAGCGGTACAACGAGAGCGGCCTGCCCATCGAGCCGGTGTACGGGCCGGAGGCGCTGGACGGCTGGGACCCGGAGCGCAGCCTCGGCGCGCCCGGCAGCTACCCCTTCACCCGTGGCGTCTACCCGTCGATGTACACCGGGCGGCCCTGGACGATGCGGCAGTACGCCGGCTTCGGCACCGCGCGCGAGTCCAACGCCCGCTACCGGCAGCTGATCGCCCACGGCACCACGGGGCTGTCGGTCGCCTTCGATCTGCCGACGCAGATGGGCCACGACTCGGACACCCCGATCGCCTCGGGCGAGGTCGGCAAGGTCGGGGTGGCCATCGACTCCGTCGAGGACATGCGGGTGCTGTTCGGCGGTATCCCGCTCGACAAGGTGTCGACGTCGATGACGATCAACGCGCCCGCCGGGCTGCTGCTGCTCCTCTACCAACTGGTGGGGGAGGAGGAAGGGGTGGCGGCCGGTCAGCTGAACGGAACGATTCAGAACGATGTGCTCAAGGAGTACATCGCGCGCGGGACCTACATCTTCCCGCCGCAGCCGTCGCTGCGGCTGACCGCGGACATCTTCCAGTACTGCCGGGCCGAGATCCCCCGGTGGAACACCATCTCCATCTCCGGCTACCACATGGCGGAGGCAGGCGCCTCGCCCGCACAGGAGATCGCCTTCACGCTCGCCAACGGCATCGCCTATGTGCGCACCGCCGTTGCCGCCGGGATGGATGTCGACGACTTCGCGCCGCGGCTCTCCTTCTTCTTCGTCGCCCGTACGACGCTGCTGGAAGAGGTCGCCAAGTTCCGGGCCGCGCGCAGGGTCTGGGCCCGGGTGATGCGGGAGGAGTTCGGGGCGAAGAACCCCAAGTCGCTGATGCTGCGGTTCCACACCCAGACCGCGGGGGTGCAGCTCACCGCCCAGCAGCCGGAGGTGAACCTGGCACGGGTCACCCTCCAGGGGCTCGCCGCCGTGCTCGGCGGCACCCAGTCGCTGCACACCAACTCCTTCGACGAGGCCATCGCCCTGCCCACCGACAAGTCGGCCCGCCTCGCGCTGCGTACCCAGCAGGTGCTCGCCTACGAGACCGATGTGACCGCCACCGTCGATCCGTTCGCCGGTTCCTACGCCGTCGAGTCGATGACGGACGAGGTCGAGGAGGCGGCCGCGGCGCTGATGCGGCGGGTCGAGGACATGGGCGGTGCGGTGGCCGCCATCGAGCGGGGTTTCCAGAAGGACGAGATCGAGCGCAACGCCTACCGCCTCGCGCAGGAGACGGACGCCGGCGAGCGGGTCGTGGTCGGCGTCAACCGCTTCCGGCTGGACGAGGAGGAGCCGTACGAGCCGCTGCGGGTCGACCCGGCGATCGAGGCCCAGCAGATCGAACGGCTCGCCGTGCTCCGGGACCGCCGTAATGCCCGTGCGGTATCGGCGGCCCTCGGCGATCTGCGCAAGGCCGCCGAGGGCACGGACAACGTCCTCCACCCCATGCGCGAGGCACTGCGGGCGAGGGCGACGGTGGGCGAGGTATGCGATGCGCTGCGGGAGGTGTGGGGGACGTATGTGCCCACGGATGCGTTCTGAGTGGGCAGTTGAAGGGGTGGGGGACGGGCCGTGCGGGGGCGGCTGTACGACCCGGGGATGTGGCGGGCCGCGCAGGCTTCGTGAGGGACGCGGTCGAGTCATCACTGCCCGCCTTCCCCGGCGCCCGCACCGATTTCCTATACGAGGCGGTGTCCTTCGGGCAGGGTCGGGACTTCGGCGAGGCGCTGCGCGCCCTCGCGTCCGCGCTGCGGTCGCAGTGTCCCGAGGGGCGGCTCGAACTCCGCGGTTCGCTGGCCGGTGACGCGTATGACCGCTACAGCGATATCGACCTGTTGTGGAACGTTCCCGGCGAACGGTTCGCGGCGGCCGTGGCGGGGGCCGTGAAGCCCGGTATGCCGGGGGCGGGATGCGGAGACCGTCCGGGGCTGGTGGAGCGTGGAGGTGCGCGGGTCGGGCTGAGGGCGCGGGCGCTGGCCGGGCGGGTACGGGAGCTTGTGACCGCCGAGCTGGACTGAGTCACACTGGTGTGATGTCGTCACCCCGCCGCGCGTGCCCCGTCTGTATCCGAGAGATCGCCGTTGTCGGCGGCCGCTTCGCCCGTCATGACCCGCCTGGCCGGCGAACGGTGCTGGAGCTGATCTCCTGCCCGGGGTCGCGCAGGATCGCGCCGATGATGGCGCCCGCGGAGAAGCTGTTCGACCCGGAGGAGCCGCCGATTCCGGGGCAGCAGCCGCTGTTCTGAGCCGGGGCGCCCGTCCTCCCACCCGTGACGGGTGCCCGACCGAACCGCCAACTACGGTGCCAGCACGTCCAGTTCGGCCATCGCACCGGCCGTGATCTCGCGGGTCAGGGACTCCGCGCGTGCCGCGTCGCCGGTGCGTACCGCCTCCGCGACCTGGACATGGAGGGTGACCGCGGCCGGGTCGGGGTCGGTGAACATCACATGGTGCTGGGTGCGGCCGGTCAGGACGGCGGCGACCACATCGCCGAGCCGGGCGAACATCTCATTGCCGGAGGCGGTCAGTACGACCCGGTGGAAGGCCATGTCGTGGACGAGGTAGGCGTCGAGCTGCTGGCCGCGTGAGGTGGCGACCATGCCCATGGCCTGTTCGGTGAGTTCGGCGCACTGCGCGGGGGTGGCGTACTGGGCGGCGAGGCCCGCGGCGGCCGGTTCGATCGCCGAGCGCAGCACGGTCAGCGAGCGCAGCTGGCGGGAGCGGTCCCGGCCGGCCAGCCGCCAGCCGATCACCCGCGGGTCGTAGACGTTCCACTCCTCGGTGGGGCGGACGGTCACCCCCACGCGGCGCCGGGAGGCGACCAGCTGCATGGATTCCAGTACCCGGATCGCCTCGCGGATGACCGTGCGTGAGACGTCGAAGCGCTGCTCCAGCTCGTCCGTGCGCAGGATCGTGCCCGGAGGGTAGTCGCCCGCGGTGATCGCGGGTCCGAGGGACTCCAGCACACGGGCGTGCAGTCCCTTCCCCTCGTTTTCCATGGGGCAAGCCTACGTTCCCGCACCCCGACCAATTAAGTATGACGTTTGCGTCACAGGCTCTTGAATACGTCGTACCTAATGAGTTTCATTGGGGACCGCACGGGTCAATGAAGACAGCGAGGTACTACGGGATGAGCACCCCCGACGTGATCGTCGTGATGGGCGTGGCCGGCACCGGCAAGACCACGATCGGCCCGCTGGTGGCCGGTGAACTGGGCGTCCCGTACGCCGAGGGTGACGACTTCCACCCGCCCGCCAACATCGCCAAGATGTCGGCGGGCACCCCGCTGGACGATGACGACCGCGGCCCGTGGCTGGACGCCATCGGCGCCTGGGCGCACGAGCGGGCCGGGCACGGCGGTGTGGTCAGCAGCTCCGCGCTCAAGCGCGCCTATCGCGACCGGCTGCGTGCCGCCGCCCCCGGAGTCGTCTTTCTGCACCTCACCGGGGGCCGCGCCCTGATCGAGGAGCGGATGGCCGAGCGCCAGGGCCACTTCATGCCGACCGCGCTGCTGGACTCCCAGTTCGCCACGCTCGAACCGCTCGGGCCCGACGAGTCCGGTGTCGCCGTGGATGTGTCCGGCACCCCGGAGGAGATCGCCGAGCGCGCGGTGGCCGCGCTGCGCGCGATGGTCCCGCCGGGCGAATAGCCCCGTACCCCACACCCGTACCGCAGAACCCCCTTCCCCCTCCGTCCAACCAAGGGAATCGCCGTGACACATCTCAGCGTCGAGATGCTCGCAGCGGACGCGGCCGAGCCGATAACTTCGGCCGGTCACGCACAGCTGGGCATCGCCGTCCTGGCCGGCATAGCCGTCATCGTCCTGCTCATCACCAAGTTCAAGCTGCACGCCTTTCTGTCGCTGATCATCGGTTCGCTGGTGCTCGGCGCGGTGGCCGGCGCACCGCTCGACAAGGCCATCACCAGCTTCTCGACGGGGCTGGGCACGACGGTCGCGGGCACGGGTGTGCTGATCGCGCTCGGTGCCGTCCTCGGCCGGCTGCTCGCCGACTCCGGCGGCGCGGACCAGATCGTCGACACGATCCTGGCGAGGGCGAGCCGGCCAGCGATGCCCTGGGCGATGGTGCTGATCGCCGGGATCGTGGGGCTGCCGATCTTCTTCGAGGTCGGCATCGTGCTGCTGATCCCCGTGGTGCTGCTGGTCGCCAAGCGCGGCAACTTCTCGCTGATGCGGATCGGCATCCCCGCGCTGGCCGGACTGTCCGTCATGCACGGGCTGATACCCCCGCACCCCGGTCCGCTGGTGGCGATCGACGCGGTCGGCGCGAACCTCGGCGTCACGCTGGCGCTCGGTGTGGTCGTCGCCATCCCGACCGCGATCATCGCCGGTCCGGTCTTCTCCCGTTACGCGGCCCGCTGGGTCGACATCCGCCCGCCCGAGAAGATGGTGCCCGAGCGCGCCTCCGACGACCTGGCGAAGCGGCCCGGGTTCGGGATCACCGTGGCCACCGTGTTGCTGCCGGTGGTGATGATGCTGGCCAAGGCGCTGGTGGACATCGTCATCGACGATCCGGAGGACACCGTCCAGCGGGTCTTCGACGTCGTCGGCTCCCCGCTGATCGCGCTGCTCACCGCCGTCCTCGTCGCGATGTTCACGCTGGGCCGGGCGGCCGGCTTCACCCGCGGCCGGATCGCCACCACCGTCGAGAAGTCGCTCGCCCCGATCGCCGGTGTGGTGCTGATCGTCGGCGCGGGCGGCGGCTTCAAGCAGACGCTGGTGGACGCCGGCGTCGGCCAGATGATCCTGGACATCTCCAAGGGCTGGAACATCTCCGCGCTGCTGCTGGCCTGGCTGATCGCGGTCACCATCCGGCTCGCGACCGGCTCCGCGACGGTGGCCACCATCTCCGCCGCCGGGCTGGTCGCCCCGCTCGCCGCGGACATGAGCACCACCCATGCCGCACTGCTGGTGCTGGCCATCGGATGTGGGTCGCTGTTCTTCAGCCATGTCAACGACGCCGGATTCTGGCTGGTCAAGGAGTACTTCGGGATGAACGTCGGCCAGACGCTGAAGACCTGGTCGGTGATGGAGACGCTGATCTCGGTCGTCGGGATCGGGTGCGTCCTGCTGCTCTCCCTGGTCCTTTAGGGCCGGTCCGTGGGCCCGGTCCGTCGGGCCGTTGATCTTTCCGGACGGGTTACCGTCCCGGGCGCCCCACCCCCCTCAGGCGCCTGTCCCCGGCGCGAGGCCGTACGAGCGGATTCCCGCTCGTACGGCCTCGTGCGCATGAGGGCGGGTCCCCGGTGTCCGCGGCCGGGGGCTTCGCACCGCGGCGGACGAGGACGACCGCCGCGAGGCCGACGGCCAGTCCGGCGGCGGTCTGCGGGCCGAACGGTTCGCCGAACATGGCGGCTCCCCACAGCGCCGTGACCGGTGCCATCAGGAACATCAGGGTGTTCACCGCGGTGATGCCGGAGCGCCTGAGGATCAGCCAGTACAGCCCGTACCCGCCGAAGGTGGACAGCGCCACCAGCCAGCAGACCGCGGCCCAGAACGAGGGCGAGGCGGGCGGCCGTACGGAGCCGGTGCCCGCGGCGAGCGCGGTGAAGAGGACGGCGCTGGTGGTGCAGTGGACGGTCATCGACACCGACGGTGCGACCCGGGTGCGCGAGCGGCCTTCCAGGAACGTGGCCGCGACCAGCGAGGCCATCCCGAGGAACGGGACGAGGTACGCCCACCGGCTCACACCCGCGCCGGCCGCGGCGTCGGCCGTGGTGACCAGGGCGACGCCACCCACGCCCAGGCACAGGCCGAGCCACTGCCGGCGGGAGACGTACTGGCGCAGCAACGGCCCGGCGAGCGCCCCGGCCACCAGGGGCTGGGTGCCGTCGATCAGGGCCGTGGTGCCGCTGGAGACCCCGAGCTGGATCGCGTAGTAGACGGTGAACAGATAGCCGCTCTGGGACAGTGCGCCGACGGCGGCCTGCCGGGCCACGTCCCGTGCCGTCAGGCCCCGCCATGCGGCACGGGCGGCGGTGGCCGCAACGAGGGCGAGGACGGCGGCGAGCGGCAGGAACCGCCACATCAGGAGCGTGACCGCGGGCGCGCTGCCGGCGCCGAGCTTGGCGCCGATGAAGCCGGAGCTCCAGCACAGCACAAAGGCGGCCGAGAGCAGGAGCTGCATGCCACTCTCCTTCGGTAGACCGATCTGTATACCTCTCCTTTCACTATACAGATCGGTATACTTTTGACCATGGGTACTTCGGAGAAGCCTCGACGGATCACCATGACGCCTGCCGCGCGACGCGCCCTGGCGGCCGCCGAGCGGCTGTTCTACGAGCGCGGCATCCATGCCGTCGGCGTCGATCTGATCGCGGCCGAGGCCGGGGTGACGAAGAAGACCCTCTACGACCGGTTCGGCTCCAAGGAGCAGATCGTCGTGGAGTACCTCGCGGACCGCGATGAACGCTGGCGGGCCTTTCTCGCGCCGTACCTCGACGCCGCGCGGCCGTCGCCGGCGGCGGGGGTCCTGGCGGTCTTCGACGCCTCGCGCGCCTGGTCGGCACGGCACAGCGCCAAGGGGTGCAGCATGGTCAACGCCCACGCCGAGATCAGCGATCCCGCCCACCCCGCGTACGCGATCATCGCCGCGCAAAAGCAGTGGATGCTGGCGCTGTTCACCGATCTCGTCAGGGCCGCCGCCCCCGATGCCGGCCGGCTGGGCCGGGCGCTGATGCTCCTTCACGAAGGGGCCCTGGTCGCCTATGGCCTGGGTATCTTCCCCGACCCGATCGGTCAGGCCCGCGACGAGGCGCAGACGCTGCTCACCGCCGCGGGGGTGGGGCCGTGACCGGTGGGGATGTGACCGCCGGCCGGTCCGCTGTGCCGGCCGGCGGTGTTCACCGGGCCGCCGCTGCCGTGCCCGCGCCGAGGTAGGTCCCGAGGGCCGCGGTGATCTGCGCCGTCGCGTCCTTCGCCGGTGCGGCGAGGGCGAGATAGCCGTCGGGGCGGATGAGGAGGACGGCGGGGCCGGGGCCGTAGGCGTCGCGGATATGGCCGTCGGTGTCGATCAGATCGGGGGCCGGGCCGCCGACGCGGACGAGGCGCAGCAGGGCCGGATCGGCGGGCAGCGCACTGTCGTCGATGCCGGTGCCGCCCAGGTCGAGCAGGGCGAAGTGCGGGCCCCGGAAGGCGTCGAAGAGCCGGGTGGGCTTGCCGTCGGCCGTACTGCACGGGGCGTCGGGGGCCCGGTCGCCCGCGACGGGTGTGCCCTCGGCGAGGTCCCCGCGCAGCTCCTGCGTCAGCGGGCTCTCGGGGTAGCCGATGTCGAGCTGGTGCAGATCGCGGCCGCGGCGCAGGTCACCGGAGCGGTGGAGCCGGGTGCTGGTGTCCAGGATGCGCGCGGCGATCGGGCGGCGCTCGGCCTCATAGGTGTCGAGCAGGGTGTCGGGGGCGCCGTGCCGCAGCACCTGGCCGAGCTTCCAGCCGAGGTTGTAGGCGTCCTGGACGCTGGTGTTCAGGCCCTGGCCGCCCGCCGGGGAGTGGATGTGCGCGGCATCGCCGGCCAGGAAGACCCGGCCGGTGCGGTAGGCGTCCACCATGCCCGCCTTGGGGCGGAAGAGGGAGGACCACAGGACCTCGCGGATCTGCTCGGCGCCGAGGTGGGTGTGGAGCGCGAGCAGGGCACGGACCGCCTCGGGAGAGGTGTCCGGGGAATCGCTGGGGGCCGCGACGAGGGCCTGGAAGTGGTCGGTGCCGGCCAGCGGAAGGAGGGCGGCGAACCCGCCCTGCGGCAGGAACCAGCGGTGCCAGTGGTCCCGGTCGAGTCCGTCCACCCGGACGTCGGCGAGCACCACGGCGACCGGCTCCAGCGACGGGCCGCTCATCTTGGTACCCAGCGCCCTGCGTACGGTGCTGCGCCCGCCGTCGGCGGCGACCAGATAGGCGCCGTGCACGGTGCGCTCCGCCCCGTCGGCGTGGCGCAGACGGGCCGTCACACCGGCGGAGTCCTGGTCGAATGCGGTGAGTTCGGTGCGGAAGAGCACCTCGCCGCCGAGCTCCAGCAGCCGCTCGTACAGCAGCTCCTGATTGCGGAACTGCGGCACCATCAGGGTGTTTGCATGCGGGATGGCGGGCGTCGGGTCGACCCGCTCGATCATCTCGCTGACCTCGGCGATCCGGCCGTTCTCCCAGCGGGCCATCTTCGGGTAGAGGCCGCCGGCCGCCCGCACGGCGTCCAGCACCCCGAGGTCGTCGTAGACCTCCTGGGTGCGCGGCTGCAGGCCGGTGCCGCGGGCGCCGGGGGAGAGGCGGTCCTGCCGCTCGACGATCAGGGTGCGCACACCACGGCGGGCGAGGTCGATGCCCAGAGCGAGGCCGGTCGGGCCCGCGCCGGCGATGAGTACGTCGACGGCCGCGCCGTCGTCGGGCAGGGGGGCGTCGAAAACGTCCTTAACGTTGTTAAGTTCCATGGTTCCGAGAATGGCCTTAACGGTGTTAAGTTGTCAACGTGGCATCGAAACTTGACCGGAACCTCGTGGTGGAAACCGCCCTGCGGCTACTGAACGAGGTGGGCCTCGACGGGCTCACCCTGCGGCGTATCGCCAAGGAGCTGAACGTCCAGGCCCCCGCGCTGTACTGGCACTTCAAGAACAAGCAGGAGCTGCTGGACGAGATGGCCACCGAGATGTTCCGGCGGATGTCCGGATCGCTGGTGACCGGGGGAGCCGGCCAGGGTCCGCTCGACGGCACCTGGCAGGAAACGCTCCTCGCCGCCTGCCGGGGAATGCGCCGCGAGCTGCTCGGCTACCGCGACGGCGGCAAGGTCTTCAGCGGCACGCGGATGACCGACGAGAGCTACGCCGGGCCGCTCAACGGCATGATGAGCCAGTTCACCGAGGCGGGCTTCACCCTGCGCGGCGCAGCGCGGGCCTGGTGGACGGCGTACAACTACACCGTGGGCCTGGTGATCGAGGAGCAGTCGGTCCACCCGGTGCCCGGACAGCCGGATACCCGCGACCCGGCCTACGACCTGGCCGACCGCGAGCGGCGCCTCGGCGCGGACTTTCCCCTCGCGGCGCTGGCCGGCCAGGAGCTGTTCGGCGACATCGAGCAGGGCTTCGAGGCCGGGCTGCGCATCATCGTGGCCGGGATCGCGGCCACCGTGGGCCCGGACGCGGCGGACTGATCAGCGCCGCGGGTCGATCGACCGCCTCAACGCGGGCGTCAGCGGACGCTCGACGAAGCGGTGCAGCACCCACGCGAGCAGCAGCATCAGCCCGACGGTCAGCGCCAGCGTCGCATACGAGGGCAGTCCGACGCCGTGGTGCAGCGCCCGCACCACGACCCAGCCCAGATGCTCGTGCACGAGGTAGAACGGGTAGGTCAGCGCGCCGGCCACGGTCAGCCAACGCCAGTTCGCCCACTGCAGCTTGCCCAGCGCGACCGCCGCGACCAGGGCGAAGCCGAGGGTGACGACGGCGATGATGGCGGCCGTCGAGCGGTAGGAGAACGCGGTGGCCGACGGCGCGTGCCACAGCCCGGCGACCGCGTAATGCTGGCCGATCAGCCAGCTGACCAGCACTATCGCCCAGGCGATCGGATCGCGGGCGCCATAGCGGTGCAGCAGATACAGGCCCACCCCGCCGATGAAGAACGGGGCGTACTCGGGCATCAGGACCGTGTCGAGGAAGGGCTGGTGCGCGGCCTGCGCGAGCGCGGCGGCCAGCGTCCAGCCCGCACAGAAGAGCACCACCCGGCCGCGGGTGGCGCCGGGCAGGACGACACAGAGCGCGAAGAGGGCGTAGAAGCGCATCTCCGCCCAGAGGGTCCAGCACACCCCGAGCACCCGGTGCACGCCCAACGGCTGCTGCAGCATGGTCAGATTGGTCAGCACCTCGCTGGGCGGCAGCGCCTTGTAGGCGACCCAGGGGAGCGCGAAGACCAGGGTGATCAGAAGGACCGCGGCCCAGTACGCCGGATAGAGGCGGGAGATCCGGGAGGCGATGAACGCGCGCAGCGTCCGGCCCCAGCCGCTCAGGCAGATCACAAAGCCGCTGATCACGAAGAAGATCTGCACGCCCAGACAGCCGTAGGCGAACAGGGGCGCGGCGGTGGGGAATTGATGGGCCGGCGAACCGCCCCAGGCCTGCGATATCTCGCCGTTGCGCCCGCCGTAGTGGTACGCGGCGACCATCAGCGCGGCGAGCAGCCGCAGCCCGTCCAGGGCGCGCAGCCGCGACGAACCGCCGCGGCTGCGCCCCCGTATTGCAGGCTTCGGGGCAGTGGCGACGAGATCCGGCGCGACGGGCGGTGCGTCGGTCGTCAGTTGGGGCGTGCTCATCCGAACGCGGCCCGCTTCTTCAGCCGCCGCTGCACCGCACGCGCACGCCGCGCGACCCGGCGGACGGTGGCATTGCGCGGAAGGAACGACAGCTGGGACGGAAGCGCGCCGGGCAGCGCCAGCGCGGTCAGCCGGCGGCGCTTGAAGTAGCGCCAGGTGACCTGGTCGAGGTGGGCCGCGAGATAGCGCTCGGCGGCCGGCCGCAGCTGCGGATAGATCTGGTGCTGCATCGCATAGCCGACCGCGGTGATCAGGCCCTCGATGCTCTCGGCGGTGGCGAAGGCGCGCGGACGCTCGCTGCGGTCCCCCAGGTCGGGCACCAGCGCGTCGACGATGGTGACCGGGATCCGGTTGCTGTTCTGGTACGGCGTGAGCCGCTCCAGCAGCAGACCGGTGCCGGCCCGCGCGGTCGGCAGACCGTAGAACGTGGCCGCCGTCAGCAGCGCGGTGGAGAAGCAGCCGACGACCAGCGCGGGCCGCATCCGCTGGTAGAGCACCTCGGCCAGCACCGGGCTGTCCAGCACGGTCAGCGTGATGTCCAGCTTCTCGGCCTCCCGCTCCAGCAGCCGCGACCAGCGGGCCGGCGCGGACGGGTGCGGTTTGAAGACGATCTCGCGGTGGCCGCGCTCGGCGGCGCCGCGCACCATCCGCACATGCAGCTCCTCTTCCTCCTCGGGGGTGAGGATGCCCAGCGCGGAGAGGTACTGGCCGAGCAGCAGCGCGGCGCCCTCCGGGACCGCCACCTCGCCACTGACGTCGGAGAGTTCGGCCAGCACCTTGGTGAAGGCATCGGTCGGCACGGTCTGCGGCCGGACGTCGAACTCGGTGAGCAGCAGCGGCATCAGGCCCGGCACCAGATCCAGATGCAGCAGCCGGTTGATACGGGTGCCGACCAGCGGGTCGAGCTTATTGCGGGTGGGCCCGTAGCTCATCAGCCCGTCGGCGTAGACGTCGATCGGCGCGTCCGGGAACAGCTGGGCGATCGCCAGCGCCGGGTTGACCTGGATGGACTCCACGACCAGCTCGATGTGGTCGTCGCCCAGGCCCCACAGCAGCCGCAGATGCCGCTCCCACAGCGGGACGTCGTCCGGGCGCGGCGACCAGCCGCCGGGGTGGAACGGGCTGATCGTCTCGTTCCACGACAGCACCCCGTCGAAGCGGCCGCGCAGCCGCTCGAAGCCGGGCATGGTGTCCAGCGACGCGGTGGTCTCCGGGGTCGTCGCGTTGTTGCTGAGCAGCAGCAGCCGGCGGTCGGCCGGTGCGAAGCAGTCGGCGTCCAGTGCGGCGGCGAGCGTCGCCGCACCGTAGAGCGTGGACGCCACGAAGATCTGGGTACGCGGTCGGGTGGACATCAGGCGGCGACCTCCGCCGGGACGGGGCGACGGCGCAGCCGCCGCAGCCGGGACGCGCGCTGCACATCCATCGAATCCAGGGCTTCCTTCAGTACGTCCTGCGGCATGCGTTTCATGGCCGCGGCGCTCATCGAGCGCAATTTACGGGCGACCTGCGGTTCGAAACGTTCGATCGAACCGAGATGGTGGGAAATGATCGCGCAATACGTGCGCACCGCCTTCGGCAGCAGAAGATCAGCATTGCGGTCCTGAGCCGTTTCCTCGATCACCTGATCGAAGGCGCGAATGAAGTCCAATTGCCGCACATCCCCGATCTGGGTCAGTGAGGACGCCACTCCGCGCCGGTAGAAAACCCCGAGCAGCCCGACCACCGCCATGGACTTCGCCTCGCGGTGCAGCCGCCAGATCCACGGGCGGTCCTCCGCGGTACGCAGCCCGTCCCGGAAATGCAGCACCCCCTCGTCCAGCAGCCGGCGGTGGTACATCCCGGCCCAGGCGAAGGCGTAGTCGACGGAGGTGGAGCGGTCGGCGGGCAGGATCACCTCGCGCGGGTCCATCACCACCCCGCGCCGGCCGTGCGGGACACGGTGGACGGTGCGCGTGCGGGCGGTGCACTGGACATGGTCGGTACGGACGAAGTCACATCCCAACTCCTCGATGTTGCGGAGGAGTTCCGGGTAGTAGCCGGGGGCGAGCCAGTCGTCGCCGTCCAGGAAGGTGACGTACTCGCCGCGGGCCTCGTCCAGGCCGGTGTTCCGGGCGGTGGCCAGGCCGCCGTTCTGTTCGTGCCGCAGGAGTCTGGCGCCCGGCAGCTCGCGCTCGGCGCGCGCGAGAATCTCCGGGGTCTCGTCGCGGGAACAGTCGTCGACGAGCAGGAATTCAAAGTCCTCGCGGGCGTTGGCCGCCAGGCTTTTCAGGGTGTCGGGCGCGTATGTCTGCACGTTGTAGAACGGCACGATGACGGAGAGCTTAACCACCTGGGTGACGTTAGGCGCGGAGGCGGCATTCGTCTTTACCGGGTGCGGACCTCAAGGTGAACGAAGAATGTCGGGATGGTTAACCAGGCCGACAATCGAGCCGGTTAGTCATTCGTCGACCCGCTGTTAACCCTTTGTTGCGTCCCAGTTGGCCCGCCAAACGGAATGGCTTCCTAGCGTCTTGGACGTGCCATCACGTACCAGCTCTTCGCCGCGGGTCGCCGTACTCGCCGACTCGGATACCCGATGGAAATGGGGCGCTTTGACAGCGTACCGAATCCAATCGGACATCCGCCTCGACGGCTACCTTCTCCGCGGCCGCGCCACTCCCACGGTCCGCCAGCTCGACGAGGTCGGCGCCCGCGCGGACTCGCTGCGCGAAATCAGGGGCGTCGACTTCGTGCGGTCCATCGACCGTACGCGCTACGACGTCGTCGTGCTGGCCTGTGTCGGTGGTGCGGTGCAGGCGATGCTGCACGGCCTCGCCCGCGCCTGGCAGCGTGCCGAACGCCGCCCCGTCGTCGTCACCGGCTATGTCGGCGTGGTCTACGAGAAGCTCGCTGACGGGCTGCTGCTGCGGCACGGCGCTGATGTCGTCCTCGCCAACTCCCGGCACGACGCGGACCGGTTCCGCGAGGTCTACCGCGGGGTCGGAGCCGACGGCGGCAGCGTCGTCGAGTGCGCCCTGCCGTTCCTCGGCGGCGCGCGCTACCGCGGCGAGAGCGCCACCGGCGCGCGTGACCCCTACACCGTGGTGTTCGCCGCCCAGCCCTCCGTCCCGGAGAGCCGCGCGGACCGGTCGTACCTGCTGCGCCGGGCCGTGGAGCACGCCCGCCGGCACCCGGACCGCGAGGTGCTGATCAAGCTCCGCAGCAAGCCGGGCGAGCACACCACCCATATCGAGGAACTGCCCTACCAGAAGCTCGCCGGCAAGGCCGCCGGCGGCCTGCCCGCCAACTGCCGCCTGGTGTACGGCAACATGGGCGAGGTCCTGGACCGCACGGACCTGATGGTGACGGTCAGTTCGACCGCCGCCCTGGAGTCGCTGCACCGCGGTATCCCCACCGCCGTCCTCACCGACCTCGGCATCCGCGAGGTCCTCGGCAATCACCACTTCCTCGGCTCCGGCTGCCTCGCCTCCTGGGACGAGCTGGACGCCGGGCACCGCCCGGAGCCCGACGCCCACTGGCTCGCCCGGCAGGGCGTCGCCGCCGACGGGGACTACGAGCGGGCCTTCGACGCCGCCCGCGCCCGGGTCACCGAGCTGCGCACCGCCGACCGGCTGCCGCCGATCACCCCGTACTACACACCCCGCACCGCCCCCGGCTACCTCCCCGGCCTCCTCGCCCGGCACGGCCTGGACCCGCACGGCGAGCCGGTCGCCGGCTACGCGGACGCCCCCGAGGAGACCGGCGGACTGCGCCGGGTCGCCCGCGAGACGGTCCGCGAGGCCGCCCGCGGCGCCTACCGCCACGGCGTCCAGCGCGTCGCCCCCGCCATCCGCCGCTGGGGGCAGCTGTGACCCTCCCGCCGCCCGCCAGCCCCCGGAGCCCGCACGGCCCCCGGAAGGAGCCCGAAATGCCGCCGACCCCACAGAGCAGCCCGCCGACCGTGGTTGCCGTGATCCCCGCCCGCGGCGGATCCAAGGGCGTGCCCGCCAAGAACCTCGCCGCCGTCGGGGGAGTGCCCCTGGTGGCCCGCGCGGTCCGCGAATGCCGCGCCGCCCGCCTGGTCACCGACGTCGTGGTGTCCACCGACGACGCCGGGATCGCGGCCGCGGCCCGCGGCGCCGGAGCGGTCGTCGTACGGCGCCCCGGCGACATCGCGGGCGACACCGCCACCAGCGAGGCCGCCGTGCTGCACGCCATGGACGCCTACGAGGGCGAGCACGGCACCCGGGTCGACGCGGTGCTGCTGGTCCAGTGCACCAGCCCGTTCATCGTCCGCGAGGACATCGACTCGGTGGCCGCCGCGGTCGTCGAGGGCGGCGCCGACAGCGCGCTGACCGTGGCACCGTTCCACGGCTTCGTCTGGCGCGATGCCGCCGATGACGCGGGGGTGAGCCCGGCTCCCGCCGAGCGGCCCGCGGGCGCCACGGTCCCCGCGCAGCCCGTCGTCACCGCCCCGGCCCCCGTCACCACCGCCGGCGGCTACGGCGTCAACCACGACAAGTCCTTCCGGCCGCGCCGCCAGGACCGCCCCCAGGACCTGCTGGAGACCGGCGCCGCCTACGCCATGGACGCGACCGGCTTCCGCGCCGCCGGCCACCGCTTCTTCGGCCGCACCGAGCTGGTCCGTACCGACCCCGCCCGGGTGCTGGAGATCGACGATCCGCACGACCTGGCCCGCGCCCGCGCGCTCGCGCCGCTGCTGGACGCCCCGCGGCCCGGCGCCCTCCCCACCCTCGACGACATCGACGCCGTCGTCCTCGACTTCGACGGCACCCAGACGGACGACCGGGTGCTGATCGACGCCGACGGACGGGAGATCGTCGCGGTGCACCGCGGCGACGGCCTCGGCATCGCCGCCCTGCGCAAGGCGGAGCTGAAGCTGCTGATCCTGTCCACGGAGACCAACCCGGTCGTCGCCGCACGGGCCCGCAAGCTGCGGGTGCCCGTCCTGCACGGCATCGACCGCAAGGACCTCGCCCTCAAGCAGTGGTGCGAGGAAGCGGGCATCGCGCCCGAGCGCGTGCTCTACGTCGGCAACGACGTCAACGACCTCCCGTGCTTCGACCTCGTCGGCTGGCCCGTCGCGGTCTCCGGGGCCCACGACGTGGTGCGCGGCGCGGCCCGCGCGGTCACCGCGACGCCCGGAGGCAGCGGCGCGATCCGAGAGATCGCCGCCTGGCTCCTGGGCCCGTCCCTGTAACCCACCCAGACCCCCCGCACAACCCTGATCAACCCGCACACCCCCTGATCGACACGAAGGAATCCTCCCCATGAGCAGCAACTCCCGCCTCCGCACCCTCGGTTCCCGCGAGGCCGGCCCCGGCCGCCCCGTCTACGTCACCGGCGAGATCGGCATCAACCACAACGGTGACCTGGAGAACGCGTTCGCGCTGATCGACGCCGCCGCCGACGCCGGCTGTGACGCGGTGAAGTTCCAGAAGCGGACCCCGGAGATCTGCACCCCGCGCGACCAGTGGGACATCGAGCGTGACACCCCCTGGGGCCGGATGACCTACATCGACTACCGCCACCGTGTGGAGTTCGACGAGGACGGCTACCGCGCCATCGACGAGTACTGCAAGAAGCGCGGCATCGCCTGGTTCGCCTCCCCGTGGGACGTCGAGTCCGTCGCCTTCCTGGAGAAGTTCGACGTGCCCTGCTACAAGGTCGCCTCCGCCTCGCTCACCGACGACGACCTGCTGCGTGCCATGCGCGCCACCGGCCGCACCGTCATCCTCTCGACGGGCATGTCCACCCCCAAGCAGATCCGGCACGCCGTCGAGGTCCTGGGCAGCGAGAACATCCTGCTCTGCCACGCCACCAGCACCTACCCGGCCAAGGCCGAGGAGCTCAACCTGCGGATGATCAACACCCTGCAGGACGAGTACCCCAACGTCCCGATCGGCTACAGCGGCCACGAGACCGGTCTGCAGACCACCCTCGCCGCGGTCGCCCTCGGCGCCACCTTCGTCGAGCGCCACATCACCCTCGACCGCGCGATGTGGGGCTCCGACCAGGCCGCCTCCGTCGAGCCCGGCGGCCTGACCCGCCTGGTCCGTGACATCCGCACCATCGAGGAGTCCCTCGGTGACGGCGTCAAGAAGGTCTACGAGAGCGAGCTCGGCCCGATGAAGAAGCTGCGCCGCGTCGCCGGCGTGGTGGCCGAGACCGAGGCCGGCGCCGAGCCGGCGGCGGTCTGACGGCCGGGCCGACGAACCGACGGGAACGATGGTGAGCTCACCTGAAGGGACCCGCGCCGGGTCCGTCACGCCCGGCGCCGGGGTCCCGCCCCAGGAGACGACGGGTACTCCCGCCCGTCGTCTCCTGGGGGTGCCGCGGCAGCGCAACCGGACCGCACGCGCCGGTGCCGGCCCGAACGCCGCCACTCCCCGGGGCACCACCCTCGCGTTCGTCGAGAGCCCGGTGCAGCTGCTGAACGTCCTGGAATGGGCGCACACGGCACAGGCCACCGAGCTCACCGTCGTCGTGCTCTCCCCGCAGGACCCGATGACCCGCGGCCAGCTGCGCCGGATGGCCGAACTCGCCCGCGACGAAGGCCATGCGGTGCGCTGGGAAGAGGCCCGCGGCGGCCCGGCCGCACCCATGCGCACCGTCGGCGGGCTCACCCCGCTGCTGCGCCGCGCCCGTCGCATCGTCATCGGCGACCCGTTCTCCCGCTACGTCCAGCTGCTGCTCACCCTCACCAAGGCGCGCGATCTGGTCGTGGTCGACGACGGCACCGCCACCATGGAGTTCATCTCCCAACTCGCCCGAGGTGAACGGCTGGTGCGCTGGCACCGCAACGGCAGCGGGCGCGGCCCGCGGGACCTGGTCTTCGCGCCGTTCTCGGCCACCGCCCGGCGCCGGCTCACCCCGGCACCCGAGGGCGGCCGGCGCACCGTCGGCCTGTTCAGCTCGATGCCCGTCGAGGCACCGCCGGGCGTCGAGGTCATCACCAACGAGTTCGCCTGGACCCGCGGCCGCTTCGGCCCGCCCCGGCTCACCCGCGCCGCGGACATCGTCGGCACCTCGCTGGTGGAGACCGGAGTCGTGGACGACGAACGCTATCTGGCGGCGGTCCGCACGCTGGCCCGTGCGCACGGCGCCACCCGCTACTTCGCCCACCGCAAGGAGAGCACCGACAAGCTGCGCCGGCTCGTCGCGGAGACCGGCCTGGAGATCGTCCGCCCCGATCTGCCACTCGAACTGATCGCCCGGCGCGGCCCCATCGGACGGCTGATCCTCAGCTTCCCCTCCACCGTCGTGCACACCCTGCCGCTCGCTCTGCTGGGCACCGAGGTCAAGGTCGCGGTCTGTGACATCGACCCGGAGTGGCTGACGGCCCACGCCTCACCGCGCGCCCAGGGTTTCCTCGACGGGGTCACCGGCACCGCCCGCGACGTGCAGCGACTGCCGTTCACCCAGCGGATGGCCACCGGGTGAACGAGCGCGGGAAGCCTTACTGCATACCCGTCGCATAAACCGTCCATGCGCCGAGCGGCCTAGATTTTCTTCCCCTAACGGGCTGAACTTTTGTTGATCGAAGGACAGTTGCCCCATCGAGGCCCGTAACCTTCCACGGGTGAACCACTCGATCTCCCGCGATGCCGGCGCCGCCCGTACTCCCGCCGGGGACCAGCTCCCCGGCTCCCTCCCCGAGGCGCTGCGCGCCGAACTCGGCCTCTTCCGACGCGACTTGCACAGGCACCCCGAGCTCGGCAACCAGGAGTTCCGGACCACCGCGGCGCTCAAGGAACGGCTGGAGCGAGCCGGTCTGCGGCCCCGGGTACTGGCCATCGGCACCGGCCTGATCTGTGACATCGGCACCCCGGACGCCACGGCCGACGGACGGGCGCTCGCCACGGCCCCCGACCGCCCCCTGCTGGCCCTGCGCGCGGACATCGACGCCCTGCCCATCCCGGACACCAAGACCGTCGACTACGCCTCGACGGTCCCCGGCCGCGCGCACGCCTGCGGCCACGACGTGCACACCTCCGTCGTCCTCGGTGCCGGTCTGGTCCTGGCCGAGCTGGCCCGCGCCGGCGCCCTGCCGCGCCCCGTGCGGCTGATCTTCCAGCCCGCTGAGGAGGTGCTGCCGGGCGGCGCCTCCGACGCGATCGAGTCCGGCGCCCTGGAGGGCGTCGGCCGGATCCTCGCCGTGCACTGCGACCCGCGTGTCGACGCCGGCCGGATCGGGCTCCGTGCGGGAGCGATCACCTCGGCCTGCGACCGTCTGGAGGTCGAGCTGGACGGCCCCGGCGGCCACACCGCCCGCCCGCACCTGACCACCGACATGGTCACCGCCGCGTCCCGGGTCGCCGTGGACGTACCGGCGCTGCTGTCCCGCCGGGTCGACGCCCGTGCCGGTCTCGCCGTCACCTGGGGCCGTCTGGCGTCGGGCCACGCCTGCAATGTGATCCCGCAGCACGCCGAACTCTCCGGCACGGTCCGCTGTCTCGATCTCGACGCCTGGCGCAAGGCCCCGGACCTGGTGCATGCCGCGATCGACGAGGTGGCCGCGCTGCACGGCGCGAAGTCGCAGATCACCTACGTCCGCGGGGTGCCGCCGGTGGTCAACGAGCCGGTCACCGTCCAGCTGCTGCACTCCGCAATGGCCGCCCGCCGTGGTGAGGGCGCCATCGAGGACACCGAGCAGTCCCTCGGCGGCGAGGACTTCTCCTGGTACCTCGAACATGTCCCGGGCGCGATGGCCCGCCTCGGCGTCCACCCGCCCGCCGAGGCCACGCGCCGGGATCTGCACCGTGGCGACTTCGATGTGGACGAGCAGGCGATCAAGGTAGGCGTCGAACTCTTCACCGCTGCGGCGCTGCTTGCTGCCGCCCCGTCGTAACCCCAGGTAGTGGTGGCCGTCAGCGTCCGTTCGCGACGATCCGATAACGGCTTCAGACGTCCCCTATTTCTGGCATCTACGCGCGTTACGATGCCGCGGAATCAGCGCCGACGGAGGCGCTACGAGTCGAAGGGGCCCCACGTGCGCCGGGTATCCAAGATCGTTGCCGCGGGCATCGCCACCGCGGCCCTCACTGTCTCGCTGAGCGCCTGCGGTGAGTCGTCCACCGAGTCCGGTGGCAAGAACAAGGGCGTCGGACTCGCCTTTGACGTCGGCGGCCGGGACGACCACTCGTTCAATGAGGCGGCGGCCCGTGGCGTGGACAAGGCCGAGAAGGACCTCGGCGTGAAGTCCAAGATGATGACCGCCAAGAACGGTGAGACCGAGGCGGACCGCGAGCAGCGGCTGTCCTCGCTGGCCGAGGCGGGCTTCAACCCCGTCATCGGCGTCGGCTTCAACTACGGCAAGTCAGTCAACAAGGTCGCCAAGGACTACCCGGACACCACCTTTGGTGTGGTCGACTCCCCCTCCCAGGCCAAGAACGTCTACGGCATGGTCTTCGCCGAGCACGAGGGCTCCTACCTCGCCGGTGTCGCCGCCGCGCTGAAGAGCAAGACCCACAAGGTCGGCTTCATCGGCGGCGTGAACAACGCGCTGATCCAGAAGTTCCAGGCCGGCTTCGAGCAGGGCGTCCGGGACACCGACAAGAAGGCCAAGATCACCTCCGAGTACCTCTACGCCAACGACGACAAGGGCTTCAACGACCCGGCCGCCGCGAAGGGCAAGGCCAAGGGCATGCTCGACGCCGGCATCGACGTCATCTACACCGCGGCCGGCCAGTCCGGCAACGGCTCGATCGAGACGGTCGCCGGCAAGAAGGGCACCTGGGCGATCGGCGTCGACTCCGACCAGTACCTGCAGCCGGGTCTGACCCAGTACAAGAGCTCGATCCTCACCTCGGTGATGAAGAACGTCGATGTGGCGGTCTACGACCTCGTCAAGAGCGTCAAGGACAAGAAGCCGCTGACCGGCAACAAGAGCTACACCCTCAAGGACAACGGCGTGCGGCTGTCCACCTCGGGCGGCTTCATCGACGACATCCAGGGCAAGATCGACGCGGCGAAGAAGAAGATCGCGTCGGGCCAGGTGAAGGTCAGCGACACCCCCACCAAGCAGTAGGGCTCGTCCGGGCCCGGGGGGGGGGGGCCCCCCCCCCCCCGGGGGGGGGGGGGGGCCCGGGGGGGCCCCCCCCCCCCCCCCCCCCCGGGCCCGTTCGCCGGGGCGACCCGGCAGCCCTGCCGGCTTTTTTCGGCGCCGACACTACGCGCGTAGCGCGGAGTTGGCGCGATATCGTCACCTCCCCGCTCCTCCTTCACTCCCTGTCCCCCGAGGAGAGTGCGCCATCAAAGCGTCCAGCAGCTCCCAGGCAGACAGCGCCCCCGCCGCAGCACCGGCGGTGGAACTCCGCGGGATCACCAAGCGGTTCCCGGGCGTTGTCGCCAATCACGACATCGACATCACCATCCGCCGCGGCACCGTGCATGCGCTCGTCGGCGAGAACGGCGCGGGCAAGTCCACGCTGATGAAGATCCTCTACGGCATGCAGAAGCCGGACGAGGGCACCATCCGCATCGACGGCGAACAGGTCAGCTTCCACAGCCCGGCCGACGCCATCGCCCGCGGCATCGGCATGGTGCACCAGCACTTCATGCTCGCCGACAACCTCACCGTCCTGGAGAACGTCGTTCTCGGCGGCGAGAAACTGCACGGCATCGGCGGCAAGGCCCGCGCCGAGATCCTCAAGATCTCCGACCGCTACGGCCTCGGTGTCCGCCCCGACGTCCTCGTCGAGGACCTCGGCGTCGCCGACCGCCAGCGCGTGGAGATCCTCAAGGTCCTCTACCGCGGCGCCCGCACCCTCATCCTCGACGAGCCGACGGCGGTCCTGGTCCCGCAGGAGGTCGACGCGCTCTTCGACAATCTGCGGGAGCTCAAGGCCGAGGGCCTGACCGTCATCTTCATCTCCCACAAGCTGGGCGAGGTGCTCTCGGTCGCCGACGACATCACCGTCATCCGGCGCGGCACCACCGTCGCCTCCGTCGTCCCCAGCGAGACCACGCCCAAGCAGCTCGCCGAGCTGATGGTCGGCAGCGAGCTGCCGTCGCCGCAGACCCGCGAGTCCACCGTCACCGACGTGGAGATGCTGAAGGTCCACGGGCTGGGCCTGGTCTCCACTGACGCTGAGGGGGTGGCGCGCTCCGTCCTGGACGAGGTGTCGCTGACCATCCACAAGGGCGAAGTGCTGGGCATCGCGGGCGTGGAGGGCAACGGCCAGGCCGAACTGGTCGAGGCCATCATGGGCATGCGCGACCCCGACGGCGGCACCATCGTGTTGAACGGTACGGACATCAGCCACACGCCCACCCGCACCCGGCGCGAGGACGGCATCGGCTACATCCCCGAGGACCGCCACCGCCACGCCCTGCTGCTGGAAGCCCCCCTGTGGGAGAACCGCATCCTGGGGCACGTCACCGAACGGCCCAACGCCAGGGGCCGGCTGCTGGATCTGAAGGCCGCCCGCGCCGACACCAAGCGGATCGTCGCCGAGTACGACGTCCGCACCCCCGGCATCGAGGTCACCGCGGCCTCGCTCTCCGGCGGCAACCAGCAGAAGCTGATCGTCGGCCGCGAGATGAGCCACCGCCCCAAGCTGCTGATCGCCGCGCACCCCACCCGGGGTGTGGACGTCGGTGCCCAGGCGCAGATCTGGGACCAGATCCGCGAGGCGCGCCGCGAAGGGCTGGCCGTGCTGCTGATCTCGGCCGACCTGGACGAGCTGATCGGGTTGTCCGACACCCTGCGGGTCATGTACCGCGGCCGCCTGGTCGCGGACGCGGACCCCGCCACCATCACCCCGGAGGAGTTGGGCTCGGCCATGACCGGCGCCGCTACCGGCCACCTGTCCGTGTCTGACGAGGGCTCCGCCGAGGGTCCCGCGGAGGAGGGTGAGTCCGAGTGAAGACCTTCGCCAGATTCGACAAGAAGAAGGTGATCCTCGGGATCGCCGCCCCCCTCCTCGCCATCGTGGCGGCCCTGGTCATCACCTCGGTGATCATCCTGTTCACCGGCAAGGACCCGCTCCACGCCTACGCCGTGATGGCCGACTTCGGTTCCAAGAGCGACAGCCAGGTCTGGATCATCAACAAGGCGGTCCCGTACTACCTGTCCGCCGTCGCCGTCGCCATCGGCTTCCGGATGAACCTCTTCAACATCGGTGTCGACGGCCAGTACCGCATCGCGGCCTTCTTCGCCGCGGTGGTCGGCGGTGCGCTGACGCTTCCCGGCTTCCTGCAGATCCCGCTGATCATCCTCGTCGCGATGCTGGTCGGCTCGGTCTGGGCGGGTATCGCGGGTCTGCTGAAGACCACCCGCGGCGTCAGCGAAGTGATCACCACGATCATGCTGAACGCCATCGCGGCCGCGGTCATCGGCTACTTCCTCCAGGAAGGCCGGCTCGCGAAGAAGGACGGCAACCTCTTCCACACGCCCAACCTGCCGGCCTCCAGCCACTTCTTCACCATCCCCACCAACCCCAAGCCCCTCGACGGTTTCCTCGTCATCGCCGCCGTCGTCGGCCTCGTGTACTGGTTCGTCCTCAACCGCACCCGCTTCGGCTTCGATCTGCGGACCGTCGGCCAGTCCGAGCCGGCGGCCGAGGCCAGCGGCGTCAGCGTCAAGCGCATGATCGTCACCTCCATGCTGCTGTCCGGCGCCGCGGCGGGCCTGATCGGCATGCCGACGCTGCTCGGTACCTCGTACAACTACGGCACCGACTTCCCCATCGGCATCGGCTTCACCGGCATCGCCATCGCGCTGCTCGGCCGCAACCACCCGGTCGGCATGGCGGCCGGCGCGCTGCTGTGGGGCTTCCTCGAACGCACCGGCACCCAGCTCGAATTCGAGGACTACGAGCAGGAGATCGTCGGCGTGATGCAGGGCGTCATCGTGCTCTGCGTCGTCATCGCCTACGAGCTCGTCCGCCGCTACGGCCTCAGACTCCAGCAGCGGCAGGTCGGCGAGAAGCTCGCCGCCCAGGCCCGCAAGACCGACAAGGCGGAGGTGACCTCGTGAGTTCGAACCTCACGGCCCCGGTCGCGGAGAGCACCGGCCACCAGCACAAGACCAAGCCCCCCAGGATGAAGCTCACCTACCCCAAGGTGCTGCTGATCATCGCCGGCAGCCTGATCCTGCTGTCCCTGCTGCGGATCATCACCGGGGCCAACAACCTGACCGAATCGGGCCAGTACACCGCGGCGCTCAACGCCGCCGTGCCGATCGGCCTGGCCGGTCTCGGCGGCCTGTGGGCCGAGCGCTCCGGCGTCATCAACATCGGCCTCGAAGGCATGATGATGCTCGGCGCCTTCTCCGCCGGCGCGGTCGGCTGGGAGCACGGGCCCTGGGCCGCGGCGCTGGCCGGCCTCCTCGGCGGCGCGCTCGGCGGACTGCTGCACGCCGTCGCCACCGTCACCTTCGGCGTCGACCACATCATCTCCGGCGTCGCCATCAACATCATGGCGCTCGGACTGACCCAGTTCCTCGCCAAGCTGTGGTTCGGCGCGGACGGCAGCGCGGCCGCGGAGGCCGGCGGCAACGACAAGCAGTCGCCACCCATGCCCGACATGCCGACGTTCACCGTCCCCGGCCTGTCCGACTGGCTCTACTCCGTCGAGCAGCACCACTGGTTCCTGGTCTCCGACGTGGCCGGCATCTGCGGCTCCCTGGTCACCAACGTCTCCTGGCTGACGCTGCTGACCGCCGCCCTCTTCGTGCTGACCTTCTTCGTCCTGTGGCGCTCCTCCTTCGGGCTGCGGCTGCGCTCCTGCGGCGAGGGCCCGATCGCGGCCGAATCGCTCGGCGTCAACGTCTACCGCTACAAGTACGCTGCGGTGCTCGCCTCCGGTGCACTGGCCGGGCTCGGCGGCGCTTTCCTCGCCATCTACGTGCACATCTACCAGGACGGCCAGACCGGCGGGCGCGGCTACATCGGCCTCGCCACCATGATCTTCGGCAACTGGCGGCCGGGCGGGGTCGCCATGGGCGCCGGCCTGTTCGGCTTCATGGACGCGCTCCAGCTGCGCGGCGGCGGCCCCACCGTCCACGCGCTGCTGCTCCTGCTCGCCGTCCTGCTGGTCGGCCTCGCGCTGTGGAAGCTGCGCACCGGCTACCGCACCCAGGCCGTGATCAGCCTGGTCTGCGCCGCGCTGCTCGCCCTCTGGTACGCCACCACCGACACGGTCGCGCTGGAGATCGTCAGCGTCGCCCCGTACATCACCACCCTGCTGGTGCTCGCGCTGGCCGCCCAGCGACTGCGGCCCCCGAAGGCCATCGGCAAGATCTACCGAAGGGGCCAGGGCAAGTGAGCACCGCTCCCGACTGGGAGGCACTACGGCGGCAGGCCCGGGACGCGATGTCCCGGGCCTACGCCCCGTACTCCCGCTACCCCGTCGGCGCCGCCGCCCTCGTGGACGACGGCCGCACCGTCACCGGCTGCAACGTCGAGAACGCCTCGTACGGCCTCGGTCTGTGTGCCGAATGCGGCCTGGTCTCCGCCCTGTTCGCGAGCGGCGGCGGCCGGCTGACCGCCTTCACCTGCGTGGACGGCGCGGGCGACCTGCTCGTCCCGTGCGGGCGCTGCCGCCAGCTGCTGTGGGAACACGGCGGGCCCGAGCTGCTGGTGGACACGGCGGCGGGCATCCGCCCGCTGTCGGAGCTTCTGCCGGATGCGTTCGGGGCGGGGCATCTGGCCGACTGACGCACGAGGGTGGCCGGATCCCGTCCGATCCGGCCCCGTGCTTCTGCGCGAACCACAGCCCGTCCTCGTTGGAGGACAGGACGACGGTCTCGATCACTTCGGCACCGAGCTCCCGCGCCCGGCTGAGCCCGCGCGCATAGAGTTCCTCCCCGAACCCCTGACCACGATGAGCTTCGAGCACTCGGGCGATCACCGTGACCGTCAGCGTGTCATCGGCAGGCGGGCGCACCGTGCTGCATCCGACGAGTTCGTCACCGGCATACGCGACCTCCAAGTGGTGGCGCTGTGCCCGTCCCCGTACCTCCTCCAGCGAAAGGAGGTGGGTAGGAATGATCACGTTGTGGACGTGCTGCCAGTCCTTGAGGGGGGCGTCGCCGTCCGGCTGAAAGCGAAGGTCAGACATCGCAGCAGAAGACCCGAGTCTTTTCCGCACGTCAACTCCGTTTTCCCGCCACCGACAGCGCCGCGCAGCGGTCACGCCGGTTTGCCCGTTCGCCGCTACAGTCGCCGCATGACTGACTTTCTTCAGGTGTCCACGGCAACGGAGACACGCGAAGCGGCTGTGAAGCTGGCACAGTCGGTCGTCTCTGCACGGCTCGCAGCCGGGGCGCAGATCGTCGGCCCCGTCGGGTCGGTGTTCTGGCACCAGGGCGAGTTCGGCTCAGGCGAGGAATGGCAGCTCGTCCTCAAAATCCGCGCCGACCGCTACGACGAGGTAGAGGCGCATCTGCTCCAGCACCACCCCTGGCAGAACCCGGAAGTTGCCGCAGTTCCGATCGTTGCCGGGGCGAATGCGTATCTGCGCTGGCTGGAGACGACCAAGGCATCGGACTGATCTCAGGCCCGGGCCAGTTCCAGTACCTTGGCCACTGCGGGCAGTTCGCGGTGTGAGCTGAGCGGGGGCAGGGGCGGGCTTCGGTGGTGGCTCCTCATATACAGCAGCGCGCGCACGCCTAACGGAGCTGGCGGACCAACACGTCATGGAGAGGCGCGCCCTCCCAGGGGTGAGCCTCACCCACCTTGCGGTATCCCCAGGATCGATAGGCCGCTTGAGCTGCCTCGGCTTCCGGTAGCGCATTGAGCAGCACGCGCTCTTCGTTGCCTTCCGCGAGTAGCGTCTCGTGCAGCCGTCTGCCAACCCCGAGCCGACGCCAGGGCGCCCGCACTGCGAACTCCATGAGACCGAAGGTGCGTTGGCCGTCTTCTCGTTTGAGATCGTCCAAGACGGGAGTGATCAGCTGGTCCCACCAACCGGTCTTGGAACTGAGCGGATAGCCGTACGCGATGCCCACTGGATCACCGTCGGCGGTGCGGGCGATGGCGGCGCGGAAAGTGGACTTGCGGACTTGGGAGCGAAATCGGCGAAAGGTCGCCTCCACCGATTCCGGACTTTCCTCGTACGGTTCCTCAGTGAAGACCTCGGCGTAGACGAGCCTGAATGCGGGCTCGGACCGCGCGGCGGCGGGGCCGTCCAACAGCTCAATGGTGATCGTTCCTGACATGGTCAAGTGAGGCCTCCTCGTAGGGCTTCTCGGATTTGTTCCGAGGCATCGCGGGCTGCGATGGTGTCGATACCATCAACGGTCTTCTGAAACTCCTGGATGCGACGGGTGAGGCGAGTGGAAGCGATCTCTCCACACGATTCGACAACGCCCGCCATCTCGGCACACCCTTCCTCTACCTCTCCCGCGTTGAGGAGGGTGGTGGCCAGCTTGGATCTGTACCACGCCGTATTGCGGGCATATCCGCCTCCGAGACCGGCCACAGCAGCGCGCAAAAATGGCACTGCCCGCTGGGGCATCCCAGCCCTCGCGTACATATCCGCCGTGGCGTAGTCGATTTCCATGGATCCAGCGAAGCGCGCCCAATGGGGAACTTCGGTGCTCGCTTCGTTGCGACTTTGGTAAGAGAGCGCACGGCTGAGCGCACGGCGGGCGGCGACCGTATCCCCGACATGCGTGCTGACGTTCACTTCGCGAAGCGCAATCACGAGATGAACGGCAGGCCCCGCCCCGGCCCTGCGGGCCAGGCCATAAGCGGTCTCGACTGCCGATGCGGCTTCCCAGCTCCGGTCTGCCTTGACGTCGATCAGTACGAGCGTCTCCAGCGCCGAGATTTGCAAGAGCTTGTCGCCGATGAGCTGGGCAGCCGTCAGGGCTTCCAGGGAAGCTGCGCGTGCCTGACTGACCGGGCCACCGTCGTAGCCGTACCAAGCTTGGTTGCTGTGTAACTCAGACAGCATCGCCTGAAGATCACGGCCGATCTTGGCTGTATACACAGAGCCTTTCAGTGTCTGTGTGAGGTGCCCTTCGAGTTGCTTCGCGCGAGCCTTGGCAGGGACCCCGCCGGAGCAGTGATCGACTGCATACAGCTCGGCCAGGCGGCCGCGGAGCACCGCTACGTCACTTGTACCGATACGCGGGCCGTGCTGGTCAGGGAGAATGGCTGCTGCCGCGACCGCACCTGTACCCGCGACGAATGCTCGGCGTTTCACGTCGCCATCGTCACCGATCCGCTGCACAGTTGCTCGTCTGTGTGCGGGTACATCGAACCCCATATCGGCGAGTGGAAGACCGAACATTGCTTCCAGCACAGCCTGTTGGCCCGGATGTGGTAACGGTGGTGGTGACTCCCCTTCCCAGCGCCGAAGCTGGCGGACACTCACCGATGCGCTGATCCCTAGACGGGCAGCCTCGCGGGCGAACGCGGTGGCGAAGGTCTCTTGTGTGTACCCGGTTTCCTTGCGCAGTCGACCAAGCCGGCTCACGCCTCTACCGCCATGCATGTCCCCTTGTGTGCCCGAAATCTCTTCTCACCGTAGCGACTTGACCCATACCTCGAGGCGAAAGCGTTCGACTGAACGCGAAAGCGTCCGCCTAAACGTCCGGTCGCCGGGCACCCACATTTGTTCCGGAGGCGGTGCACTGGTGGGGCACCACGCCATTACGGCAAATGATCAAAAGACCAATACGCCAACGCGTGCAAAGGACCCCCGCGACCGCGCGAACGGCCCGGGGGCGTGGCCATCAACCCCTGGGAGGTTGACGACATGGCGAAGACTATCGCCAAGATCTTCGAATCGCTGCTGCGGCTATTACTGCCCGCACGAGGGCGTCATCGGTCCTTCGGCTGTCTGCCCACCGTGAGGCGTGAGGACGTGCCGACGCTCGTGCTTGCCCGTGTGTCCGGCGGAAGGGAGGGGCTGTTGCGGGGTGAGGACGCGGCCCTGATCCGGCCGTACGCCCTCACGCCGGAGGAGCGGCAGAAACGGCGGTTGGAGTACGGGCGGCGGGTGCCGTTGTTTGCGACGTACGGAGCCGACGCCGGCCCGTGCTGGCTGCACGGCCTGGAGACGGCAGGCTGATGGGGCCAACCGACACCGCGCGCCTCCTGCCCTGGTCGAGCCCCGACGGGAAGCCCTGCTTCCTCGTAGGCAACGGGACTGGCTACGTATCCCGGCTCGCCGACGAGATGGAGGAGGCGCAGCTCGACTCCGCAGCCGAACTCGGGGAGGAGGCGCACCGCATCCTGGCGGGCCGGGCGTGGACACCCGGCGAAATTCACCTGCTTGCCCTGGAATTGGCCACAAGCCTCACCAACGTACGTCGGGTCGCGGAAAGCAGGGGCGCGCGCCTGCCCGTGCCCAACGATGACGGTCCCGAGGCCGATGAAGGCCCAAGTGACCAGGACATCAACGACGAGGGCAGCGTGCCACGGCTTCCGGCGGAGGCGTTTGGATGAGCCGGGCACGGTGTGCGGGCATGCGGTCACGGCTGCGCACTGAGCGGGCGGTACGTGAGTCGGCGGGAGCCGTACCGGCTGCTTGATGTACGCGGACTCCCCATCCACCGAGGTTCATCCACTGCACCGAACCCAACCACTCGACCACCCACCCACCGAAATCCACCCACCCAGAGAAATCGAGAGAAGGGAAAGCAATGCCCACCACAGTTGACGAGCGCCTGCCCACCAGGCCGTTACTCGACGCGCCGGAATTACGGCTCCCGTTGAGCACCGACGGGGCCGCGGTCATGCCGGAGCTGTCGGACCGCGAGGGGCCGGCTCCCTTCGCGTTCCGGTTCCTCACGTCCGGTCCGGCCACAGGCGGCATTCTGCCGAGTGATGTCGAGTACGACGAGGAGTCCCAGACCGGCGTCTACGAGGACCTGCCGCCGGGCGTCTACATGACCAAGAACCCGCCGAAGACCTACGGGCCGACGGCACCCACGGGCCAGATGGACGCGCCCGACGACCCCGGACCGAGCGACGACTGATGACGGGCGCCGGACACGTTCTCATCCTGGCGGGTCGCTTCGACCCGACCTGCGATCTGGTGGTTGAGGAGTTGAACCGGCGCGCCGTGCCTGTCTTCCGGGCAGATATGGCTGAGTTCCCGCTGAGGCTCACGCTTGCCGCGAGCCTCAGCGGGAGCCGCTGGCACGGCACGCTGGCCAACGACCGCCGCACGCTCGACCTCGCCTCGGTACGCTCCGTCTACTACCGTCGCCCGACCCGCCCGAAGTTTCCTGAGCAGATGTCCGCCGAAGCCCGCAAGGTCGCTGAGACGGAAGCCCGGTGGGGCTTCGGAGGACTGCTGACGGCGTTGCCGGGCCGGTGGCTTTCCCCGCCAGGCAGGGCGGCGGATGCCGAGTACAAGCCGCGGCAACTGCGCGTCGCGGCCGAGGTGGGACTGAGCGTTCCCCGCACCCTGATCACCAATGACCCGCACGCGGCAAAGGACTTCGCTGATTCTCTCGGCGGCGGCCCCGTTATCTACAAGCCGTTCTTCCCCGTGCGTGGCACCGTGCACGGGCAAACTGCTGCCGTGTACGCGAGCATCGTCGACCCTGACGACCTGCCGCACGCGGACATCGCCAGCACCGCCCATATGTTCCAGGAGTGGGTCCCCAAGGCGTACGAGGTGCGGCTGACTGCCTTGGACGGTCAGATCTTCGCGGCCGAGATCTACGCCGACTCGGACGCCGGCCACGTCGACTGGCGCAGCGACTACGACAGCCATACCTACCGGGTCTGCGACCCGTCGTCGGAGGTGGCCACTGGGGTTCTGCGGATGTTGGACCGGCTCGGCCTGCCGTACGGCGCGTTCGACTTCGTGGTGACGCCGGACGGGCGATGGCGCTTTCTGGAAGTCAACCCGAGCGGACAGTACGGATTCATCGAGCAGGCGACCGGACTGCCGATCACGTCCGCGATCTGTGACTACCTTGAAGGGACCGGCCAGTGACGAACATCCTCGACGACGAGCAGCACCTGATCCGGGCACGCGTCTCGCTCACCCAGCAGATCGACCGTGGAAGCGTGGTGCTGGCGTCACTGCTGGCGGGAGCGTTTCTCAACGTCCCCCGGCATCCGTTCGTCCCCGTCTTCTACCGGCGCGAGGGCGAACGGTTCATTCCCTGGCGGGGCACCGACGGCGACGCGGAGGCATGGCTCGACGCCGTGTACACGGACGACTCCCTCATCACCGAAGTGGACGGCGTACACGCTGAGCAAGCCGACTCCGGCGGGGTGACCGGTGTGCCCACGTCCTCTTCGACCGCGCCGAGCCTCATGGCGGACATGCTCGATGCCCTCGACGTGAACGATGGAGACGAGGTGTACGAGGCGGGCGCCGGCAGCGGTTACAACGCCGCGATGCTCTGCCACCTCGCCGGTCACAAGCACGTCACCACCGTGGAACGCTCCGACACCCTCACGGCCCTGGCCCGCGAACGGCTCAACGGAATCGGCTTCGACCCGCTCGTGATCCACGGAGATGGTGCCCGGGGTGTACCGCCCGACGCGATCTACGATCGCATCATCGCCACGGCCTCGGTGCGGCGGGTCCCGCCACTGTGGCTGGAGCGATGCCGTATCGGCGGCATCATGGTCGTCCCCCTCAAGGGCACGCTCGCCGGCGGAATGATCGCCCGGCTCACGAAGCTGCCGGACGGGACGGCGGTTGGCCGGATTCTGCATACACCCGCCGCCTTCATGCCGCTCAAGACCGGCCCCGAAGTGGAGGCGCCGGTACCCGGGGTCCCCGACAGCCCAACTCGTCAAGCCGCGCTCTCCGGGCGGGTGCTGGATGACTGGACGTTCTCGTTCTTCGCCCAGCTGCATCTGCCGCGCGGTCTCGTCCGTACCTACGGCTTGAGCGACATCGGCCTGCACGTCACGACGCTGTACGACCCGGCGGACGGCTCGGCCACGCGCATCGAGGACATGCCCGAGGCGACGCCGCTGGTGACCTCCACCGGACCGCGCGACCTGTGGGCACCGATGGAAGAAGCCCACCGGCTGTGGCGGCGACTCAACCGGCCACGACGCGAATGGTTCAGCATCGAGGCCACCCCAGCCGAGCAGACCGTGACCTACACGGCACCGGACGGCCAGCTCCACCGCTGGACGCTGTAGCCGACACCGGCGACCGGAGGCGGCACGCCGCCCCTGGGGCCGCCCCCCAGGCGCGGCCCCCCGCCGCCCCTGGTCACCCCAGCGTCTATGCGTGTAGAACGGACCTACCCGTTCGAAAGGAACCCTCCATGGACGTCATCTCCGTCATCCGCGCCAAGCGCGACCGCGGTGAGCTGACCCCCGATCAGATCGACTGGGTCATCGACGCCTACACCCGCGGCGAGGTCGCTCACGAGCAGATGTCGTCCCTCGCGATGGCCATCTTCCTCAACGGCATGAACCGCACGGAGATCGCCCGCTGGACCGCGGCGATGATCGCCTCCGGCGAGCGCATGGACTTCTCGTCGCTGCCCCGCCCCACCGCCGACAAGCACTCCACCGGCGGCGTCGGCGACAAGATCACCCTCCCGCTCGCCCCGCTCGTCGCCGCCTGCGGCGCGGCAGTCCCGCAGCTCTCCGGCCGCGGCCTCGGCCACACCGGCGGCACCCTCGACAAGCTCGAAGCGATCCCCGGCTGGCGCGCGACGCTCTCCAACGCCGAGATGCTCGACGTCCTGCGCGACGTCGGCTCCGTGATCTGTGCCGCCGGCGACGGCCTGGCCCCGGCCGACAAGAAGCTCTATGCGCTCCGCGATGTCACCGGCACCGTCGAGTCCATCCCGCTGATCGCCTCCTCCATCATGTCCAAGAAGATCGCCGAGGGCACCGGCTCCCTCGTCCTGGACGTCAAGGTCGGCTCCGGCGCCTTCATGAAGGACCTCGACAACGCCCGCGAACTGGCCGCCACGATGGTCGAGTTGGGCACCGACCACGGCGTGCGGACGGTCGCCCTGCTCACCGGCATGGCCACCCCGCTGGGCCTGACCGCCGGCAACGCCCTCGAAGTCCGCGAATCCGTCGAGGTACTGGCCGGCGGCGGCCCGCAGGACGTCGTCGAGCTGACCCTCGCCCTCGCCCGCGAAATGCTCGACGCGGCCGGCCTCAAGGACGCCGACCCGGCCAAGGCGCTCGCCGACGGCTCCGCCATGGACCACTGGCGCCGCATGGTCGCCGCCCAGGGCGGCGACCCCGACGCCGCCCTCCCGGTGGCCCGCGAACAGCATGTCGTCACCGCCTCCTCCTCCGGCACCCTCACCACCCTCGACGCCTACGCCGTCGGCCTCGCCGCCTGGCGCCTGGGCGCCGGCCGCGCCCGCAGGGAGGACCCGGTCCAGGCGGGCGCCGGCGTCGAACTGCACGCCAAGCCGGGCGACACGGTCACCGCCGGCCAGCCCCTGCTGACCCTGCACACCGACACCCCGGAAAAGTTCGCCTGCGCCCTGGAGGCCCTCGACGGCGGCGTCCTCGTCGGCCCCGAGGACACGGCCTTCGCCGCCACGCCTGTGGTGCTGGAACGTATTGCCTGACCTGCTACGTCTTCCGGTCGGCCGGCCGACCGGCCGACCGGCCGACGGGGCGACGTACGAGGGCCCTTCGGGCTGAGGGGTGTTACGCGGCCTTCTCCAGGTGGAGGAGGCGGCGTTCGGCCACGGCCTTGCGGGTGGCGTAGAGGGTGACCGAGGCGGCGCCGACCATCGCGGCGAGGCCCAGGAGGACGGTGCCCTCCCAGCCGACGGCGTGGAAGGCGGCGGCGCCGAGTGCACCGCCCAGGCTGCTGCCGACGTAGTACGCGCACTGGTACAGCGCCGATGCCTGGGCGCGCGCCGTCTTGGCGGTGCGGCTGACCGAGGACGAGGCGACCGCATGGCCCGCGAAGAAGCCGGCGGTGATCAGGATGAGGCCCGCCAGCACCGCGGCGACGGAGTCGGCGAGGGAGAGCAGCAGACCCGTGGAGGTGGTTCCGACGGCCAGGTAGAGGGCGCCGCGGCGGCCCGTCCGGGCGACCAGCTTGCCGGCCGCGGCCGAGGAGACCGTACCGACCAGGTAGACCACGAAGATCGAACCGACGATGCCCTGCGGGAGGTTGAACGGCTCGGACACCAGGCGGTAGCCGATGACCGTGTAGACCGCGCCGAAGACCGTCATGAACAGCCCGCCGATGGCGTAGAGACGACGCAGCAGCGGGTCGGCGAGGTGGCCGCCGAGCGTACGGGCCAGCGCCCGCGGGCCCACCGAACGGGGAGCGAAATGCCGGGCCTTGGGGACCAGCAGCCGGAACGTCACCGCACACACCACAGCCAGCACACCCACCGCGGCCAGCGCGGCCCGCCAGCCCCACGCCTGGGCGACCCAGCCGGTCACGATCCGGCCGGACATCCCGCCGATGCTGTTGCCCGCCACGAACAGTCCGATGGCCGCCACCAGCGCCTTGGCGCGTACCTCCTCGGCCAGGAAGGCCATCGCCGACGCCGGCAGTCCGGCCAGCGCGACACCCTGGATCCCGCGCAGCGCGATCAGCACCCCGAGCGACGGGGCGAACGGCACCAGCATCGCGATCAGCGCGGCCACCGAGAGGGACACCGTCATCAGCGTGCGCCGCCCGAAGCGCTCGGACACCGCGCTCAGCGGGATCACCCCGAGCGCCAGGCCGAAGGTGGCCGCGGACACGGTCCAGCTCGCCTGGTCCGGGCTGACCCCGAGGTCGGTGGAGATCGCGGGCAGCAGCGCCTGCGTGGAGTAGAGGAGGGCGAAGGTCGCCACTCCGGCGGCGAAGAGGGCAAAGCTCATCCGGCGGTAGCCGGGGCCGCCCGGCCGCAGCTTGCCCGACTCGGGGTCGAGAGCGGCGGAGGAAGAAGAGTCAGTGGACGACTGGGGAGAGGCGGCCGCACGGTCGGTGACGGACGCCCCGGTATCAGCGGGAGGCATGCTTCGAAGGTAGGCCGCCAGGTTTCATGCGTCCAATGCATAGAAACGGCATAATCGATGCTGTGACACATGATCCCAGGTCGCAAGGGCCGCTGTTGCAAGGTCGCAACAGAAAAGAAGGTGCCGGGGCGAGGCCGCGGGCCGGCGCGGAGGCGGGGGAGGCGGGGGAGGCGGCCGAGCTCGGCGTCGACTCGTGGGCGGTGACCCTCGCTCCGCGGCTCGCCCAGTTCACCGCCGTCGCCCGGCACGAACACGTCACCCGCGCCGCGCTGGAGCTCGGCATGCCGCAGCCGACGCTCAGCCGTGCCCTCGTCCGCCTGGAGGACGACCTCGGCGTCGCCCTCTTCGCCCGGCACGGCCGTACCCTCTCCCTCACCCCGGCCGGCCGCGCCTTTCTCGCCGCCACCGAGCGGGCGTTGACGGACCTGGAGCGGGCCACGGAGTCCGTACGGGCCGATGTCGACCCGGCCGCCGGGAAGGTGGCGTTCGGCTTTCTGCACACCCTCGGCTCGGAGACCGTGCCCGGCCTGATCCGCAGCTTCCGTGCCGACCACCCGCGCGTCCGCTTCCAGCTCGTCCAGAACTACGGCGAGGCCATGATCGAGCGGCTGCGCGCCGGTGACCTCGATCTGTGCCTGACCTCGCCGGTCCCGGACTACCCGGACCTGGTCGCCCGCCGGCTCGACGAGCAGAAGCTGCGCCTGGTCGTCCCGGACGATCATCCGCTGGCCGGCCGTAAGCGGGTCCGGCTCGCGGAGGCCGCCGGCGAGCTGTTCGTCACCCTCGAACCCGGCTACGGGCTGCGCCGGATCACCGACGCACTGTGCGCCGAGGCGGGCTTCACCCCGCGGATCGCCTTCGAGGGCGAGGAGGCCGAGACACTGCGCGGCCTGGTCGCGGCCGGCCTGGGCGTGGCACTCCTCCCGCCACCCGCCGTGCCACGCCCCGGAGTCGCCGAACTGACGGTGACGGCCCCCCGCGCGGTCCGCGAGATCGGCGTCGCCTGGCTCGACGGCCATCCGGACACCCCACCGGTCGCCGAATTCAAGAAGTTCCTGCTGAGCCGGCGGGGGCGGTTGCTGCCCCGGTGACGGGTGGGGCTGCGGGAGTGTCACGGCGGTCAGTGCCGCACTGCGCTCAGTACCTCAGTACCTCAGTACCTCAGTGCCGCAGCGACGCCCCGAACCCCGCGGCCAGTGGCATGCGCAGGCCCAGTGGTGGTGGTGCGGCCAGGGCGTCCTTCACGGGTCTGGCGTAGTCCCGGGCGAACAGGGAGCCGAGCATGAAGTCGGCGGCGAGGGCGAGGACTTCGGCGCGGTGCTGGTGCAGTGAGTGGCCGTCGGAGTGCACCTCGAAGCGGCAGGTGTCGCGGTTGACCTTCTTGGCGCGTTCGGCGTAGCGGTAGGACAGATCGGGGTCGGTGCGTTCGTCGTTGGTGCCGTGGACCAGCAGGACCTGCCGGCCGATGAGCTGTTTCACCGGGTCGGGCCGCTCGCTGTCCTGGCCGGGGCCCGGCAGCCAAGGGGCCAGCGCCATGACGGAGTTGACGGCGGGGTGGCCCGCGGCGTGCAGGGCGGCGCGGGCGCCCATGCCCGTGCCGACGAGGCAGACCGGGACATCGCCGTAGCGGCGGACCACCTCGTCCAGGGCCCAGGCCGCATCCCGTGCCGGATGGGCGTCGGGCCCGTTCCAGCCGCTGCAGCGGTAGCGCACGACATGGGCCGTCAGGCCCTCAGGGCGTCCCGCCTTCGCCAGCCGGACCGCCAGCGGACGCACCGCCAGTGCCGCCACCGGCGACGGCCGCCGTACCCCGGTCGGCCCGCCCCCGGGCAGTAAAAGGGCGACCCCGCTCACCTCCCGGCCGGTGCTTCGACCGCCGCCACCCCGCCACCGGAGCGCTTCGCGCGCCCCTTCCTTGCCGGCCGTTCCCAGCGGTTTTCCCAGCCGGGCCTCGCGCACCGGCAGTGCTTGCTGAGCCATGACCAGAACGATGGCAGAAGGTGGGGTGCCCGCCACCCCGTGGACGGGTCACTGTTACGTATCGTTCGATGAGATCTACGCGCGTAGGGGCTAGAGTGCCGAGATGACGAGCGAGACCACCACACTCCCGACCAGTGAACAGATCCGCCGTGCCCCCAAGGTGCTGCTCCACGACCACCTCGACGGCGGCCTGCGCCCCGCCACCGTCGTCGAGCTGGCCCGCGAGAACGGCTACGAGGGACTGCCCGAAACCGACCCGGAAAAGCTCGGGATCTGGTTCCGTGAGGCCGCTGACTCCGGCTCGCTCGAGCGCTATCTGGAGACCTTCGCGCACACCTGCGCCGTCATGCAGACCCGCGACGCACTGGCCCGGGTGGCCGCCGAGTGCGCCGAGGACCTGGCCGCGGACGGTGTGGTCTATGCCGAGGTCCGGTACGCGCCCGAGCAGCACCTCGAACAGGGTCTGACCCTCGAAGAGGTCGTCGAGGCGGTCAACGAGGGGTTCCGCGAGGGCGAGCGGCGGGCCCGGGAGAACGGCCGGCGTATCCGCGTCGGCGCCCTGCTGACCGCGATGCGGCACGCCGCCCGCGCCCTGGAGATCGCCGAACTCGCCAACCGCTACCGGGACACCGGCGTCGTCGGCTTCGACATCGCGGGCGCGGAGGCCGGTTACCCGCCCACCCGCCACCTCGACGCGTTCGAGTACCTCAAGCGGGAGAACAACCACTTCACCATCCACGCCGGTGAGGCCTTCGGGTTGCCGTCCATCTGGCAGGCCCTGCAGTGGTGCGGCGCCGACCGTCTCGGCCACGGTGTCCGGATCATCGACGACATCGAGGTCGCCGACGACGGCTCGGTCAAGCTCGGCCGGCTCGCCTCGTACGTACGGGACAAGCGCATCCCGCTGGAGATGTGCCCGACCTCCAACCTCCAGACCGGCGCTGCCCCCTCCTACGCCGAGCACCCCATCGGCCTGCTGCGCCGACTGCAGTTCCGGCTCACGGTCAACACCGACAACCGGCTGATGAGTGGCACGAACATGTCCCGGGAATTCGAGCACCTGGTCAAGACATTCCGATACACGCTCGATGACATGCAGTGGTTTACAGTCAATGCGATGAAATCAGCGTTCATTCCTTTCGATGAACGTCTGGCCATGATCAATGACGTCATCAAGCCCGGTTTCGCGGAACTGCGGGCCGAATGGCTGTTCCGTCCGCAGAGCGCAACTGCCCCTGTGAACAGCGCTTCTGACCCCGCGTGAGCACATAACGCGAGCCTATAGCGCAACGGCCGGTGGAATGTCCACCGGCCGTTTTTTCCTTCGTCGTGGCTGTTTGCGGCGCCGGTTGCCGCATCACTAGGTTGATTGGCCGGTCAAGCCCCCATCACGAGGACGTAATTCGATGAAGCAGGGAACCATCAAGACTCTCGGTACCGTCGCGCTCGGTGCCGCTTTCGCCGTCACCGCCGCCGGCGTCGCCAGCGCGGCACCGGCGGTCGGCGCCTCCGACACCACCGGGGTGCTGAAGAGCCTGCCGGTGAAGGATGCCGCCAAGACCGTCTCCGGGCTCACCAAGTCGAAGTCGGCCGGCAACAAGGTCAAGACCAAGCTCAACTCCCAGGGCAACAAGCTGCTGGGCGGCCTGCAGCCTGGCAGCCTCCTCGGCGGCTGACGCCGGACGCGGCTCGTCCATAGGGGGCGGGCCCTGCGTCACGCCCCGGCCGTACGCCCTTGCGCGTACGGCCGGGGCATCGTCCTGTGCGGCCGGACAGCCGGACAGCCGGGCGGCGGGCGGAGCGTCGGATCAGCGGCGCGCGCCGGGCAGCCGGTCGGCGCTGCGGGTCACCAGGCGGTGGCGCCGGTGGCCTTCCCCTCTGAGGGGAGGAGTATCCACAGCGCCAGATACAGCAGGAACTGCGGGCCGGGGAGCAGACACGACACTACGAAGAGCACGCGCATCGTCGTCGGGGTCGTACCGAAGCGACGGGCCAGGCCCGCGCACACTCCGGCGATCATTCGGTTGTTGCGGGGGCGGACCAGTGCGGCGGCCATGAGGGAGACTCCTTTTCGACTCTCTGGGGCGTTTGCCCCGATGTCTCAAAGGTAGGTCCGGCTGCCGGAGAGAGCATCAGCCTGTGGGGCCAGTTCGACCCTGGGGATTGTCGGGGTCGCGTCCCCGAGATGCCCGTACCGGCGACGCAGCCGGCAGCGCGCCCCGGGGACGACCGCCAGATGCACCACGGCCACCCCGAGGGTGCCGAGCAGCACCGAGTCGATGTCCGGGACACGGCCCGGTACCCCTGACTGCAACAGCTCGATGGCCAGCGCGATCATCGCTCCGGCGAAGACGGTACGGGTCAGGGACACCAGAGGCGAAACGTTCAGTCGGCCCGCCGAGAGGGGCAGCAGCACCCCCAGAGGCGCCAGCAGCAGCACCGAGCCGCCCAGGTGCTGTACGACCTCCCACGACGGGCCGTGGGCCAGCTCGGCCCGGATCGTCGCCAGCGGTTCGAGGTTCGCGGCGGGCACCCACGGCACCGTACGGGGACGCAGCGTCAGCCAGCCGACGGTCAGCAGATGCGCCACGAGGAGGAGAAGTCCGGTGACGCGCATACGGGGGGCGGCGGTGGTGCCGGGGCCATGAGGCTGCACACAGGCCAGGACGCCGGGAGCGGCGGCTGCGGTTCCGCCCAATTGCGCCCGTCTTGGTCCGCCCCGTACGCCCCCGTCGTGGCGTCCCGTCTCACCCCTCTTCCGACAACGGGTCACCCCACCCGGCGTTCTCCGCGATGTCCGGATTGGCCAGCACATCCGCCGAACAGTCGTAACGGTGCGCCGTATCGTCGCCCGGTCCGCCCAGCACCGCCGCATGCGTACGGCCCAGCGCCGTGCTCGCGCCGTACGTGCAGACCAGCTGCGCCAGCGCGAACGACGGCAGATCGTCCGGCCGGATGCTCAGCCGCAGCGCATCCACGGGGTCGCCCGTGCGGTGCCCCGTGATCTTCAGGTCCTGGGGCACCGCGCTGCTGAAGCCGGCCTTCTCCTCGTCGGCGGAGGGCTTGCGCTGCAGCTCGTGCAGCAGCGCACGGGCGGTCGGCAGCCGAGGGTCGGCGGCCTTGGACGGGGGCACCGTCCGCTCGACCTGTGCCAGCGCCGAGCCGCACACCAGATACACGCTTGCCTGCGGGCCCGCACCGGACGGGCCCGCAGATGACGCGCTCGCCGGGGCCTTGCAGCTCACCCGTGAGGGCGCGCCGCCCGCGTCGACCGGTACGGACGTGCCCCGGATCCCGCAGCCCGCGGCGGCGAGCGCGAGCACCGCCACGGCGGCGGTGCGCCGTCCTGTCCGCCTGCCCGACGTCATCGCCCGCCCTCCGTGCCCTCGTCGCCCGTGTCGCCGTTCCTCCGGTCGTCGTCCGCCAGAGGGGCGGCGTCCATCGGCAGCCACAGGGTGAAGACCGCGCCGCCCTCGGGGAGATTGGCCGCGGTGATCTCCCCGCCGTGGATGTGCGCGTTCTCCAGCGCGATCGACAGGCCCAGACCGCTGCCCTCCGACCGTGGCCGGGAGGCGCTCGCCTTGTAGAAGCGGTCGAAGACGTGCGGGAGGACTTCCTCCGGGATGCCGGGGCCGTGATCCCGTACGCGGATCACCAGCTTCCCGCCCCCGGGCCGCCCCTCGTCCGGCGCCTGCCCGGACCGCTCCGGTCCGCCGTCCCCGGCATCGGCGGCCGCATCGGCCTCGACCGCACCGCCCGTACCGCCACCGGCGGAGAGGGCCGTGCTGCCCGTCCTGCCGCCCTCGCCGTCGCCCGCCATGCCTTCCATGCATACCGAGACCCGTACCGGCGAGCCACCGTGCTTGAGGGCGTTGCCGATCAGATTCGCCAGGATCACATCGAGCCGTCGTGGGTCCAGCCGGGCCACGATGCCGCGGTCCGCGTCCAGCTCGACCGCGTCCAGCCAGGCCCGTGCGTCGATACAGGCGGTCACCTGGTCGGCGACATCGACGTCGTCCAGCACCAGACGGGCCGTGCCCGCGTCGAAGCGGGTGACCTCCATCAGGTTCTCCACGAGGTCGTTCAGCCGCCGGGTCTCGCTGACCACCAGCTGCACGGCCGGCGCGATCATCGGGTCGAGGGAGTCGGCCTCCTCCTCCAGCACCTCCGAGACCGCGGTGATCGCGGTCAGCGGCGTCCGCAGCTCGTGCGACATGTCGGCGACGAACCGCCGGGACGCCGCCTCGCGCCCGCTCAGCTCCTCGACCCGGTGCTCCAGACGCTCCGCCGTACGGTTGAAGGTCCGGGAAAGATCGGCGAGTTCATCCGTGCCGGTCACCCTCAGCCGGGTGTCCAGGCGCCCCTCGCCGAGCTGCCGCGCGGCATGCCCCAGCCGCTGTACGGGCCGCAGCACCGTCGTCGCCGCGGCCTGCGCCAGCAGGGCCGAACCGACCAGGGCGAGCGCCGTCGCGATGCCCAGCGACCAGGCCAGCGAGTTGAGGTCCTGCCGCTCGGTGGCCAGCGACTTCATCATGTAGCCGGTGGGCCCGCCGCCGATCACCTTCGCCCCGGCGACGAGGTAGGGGGTGTCCTCGACCTGCTTGCGCTGCCAGTACAGATGGTGTGAGTAGCGGTTGGACTCGTCGACCGGACGCACCTCGTTGACCGCGGTGCGCAGCGGCACCGGCACGTTCTTGAGCGTCAGCAGGTCCTTGCTCGTGGTGGCCGCGCAGTCCTTGCCCTCGCGGTCCACGCCGATCAGCAGCACCGCGTAGTTCTGCGGCCCGCCCGCCATCTGCCGTGCGGCATCCTGGAGTTCGGCGCACCGCGGATGCAGCGGCAGCGAGCGCGTACTGTCCTCCAGCGACTTACGGAAGTCATTGAGGACGGCGTTTTGCGTGCGGTCCAGAACGGTGTTGCGGTTGAGCCAGTACGCGATGCCCGACGCGGAGACCGCGGCGGTCAGCGCCACCAGCGCAAAGACCACGACCAGCCGCAGCCGCAGACTGGTCCAGCGCAGCAGCCCCGACGGACGGCCCAGTATCCGCAGCATCCCCCGGCCGGCCTCGGGCGCGTTGGCACCCCCGGCCCCGCCGCCCGCACCGTCATCCGTCGCCGTGCCGCTCGTGGAACGCTCCCTCACTGCGGTGAGTCCAGCCGGTAGCCGACGCCACGGACCGTACGGATCAGGGTCGGTGAGGACGGTACGTCCTCCACCTTGGCGCGCAGCCGCTGCACACACGCGTCCACCAGGCGCGAGTCGCCGAGGTAGTCGTGCTCCCACACCAGCCGCAGCAACTGCTGCCGGGACAGCGCCTGGCCGGGCCGGCGGCTCAGCTCCAGCAGCAACCGCAGCTCGGTCGGTGTCAGTTGCAGATCCTCGCCGTTCTTGGTGACGGTCATCGCCGACCGGTCGATCACCAGCGAGCCGAACGTCGCCGAGTCACTGGACTCGCGCTCGCCACGGCGCAGCACGGCCCGGATCCGGGCGTCGAGCACCCGGCCCTGGACCGGTTTGACGACATAGTCGTCGGCGCCGGACTCCAGTCCCACCACGACGTCGATGTCATCGTTGCGCGCGGTGAGCAGGATGATGGGCAACTGGTCCGTACGCCTGATCCGCCGGCACACCTCGAAACCGTCGATGCCCGGCAGCATCACATCCAGCACGATCAGGTCCGGGCGCTGCTCGCGCAGCAGCTTCAGGCCGTCCTCGCCCGTCGCCGCGGTCACCACACGGTGACCCTGGCGGGACAGGGAGAGTTCGAGAGCCGTGCGGATGGCGTCGTCGTCCTCGATCAGCAACAGGAAGGGCACGTCAGCCATTCTGGCCCATGGGACGCCGGGAGATCGACCAGTGGCGCTCTCGTACACAAGGCCCGCACGCGCGCGGCCCCCGCGACGCGCCGTACCTGCCCCTGTGACAGGCCTGTGACAGTCGGCGGACAACGCGATGAAACTGGCTTGGCAGTCTTTGGGGCATCGGGAGAGATCAACACCCGGACACACCGAACGAGCTGGCTCTACGACGGGGGGCGCGAGATGAACACACTGCACGGCACCACTAACAGCGCAGTTATCACGCGGCTCCACGACGTCAGGACCAATGAGAAGTCCGGTTCCGGAGGGGGCACCTCCCACGGGGGAGGCCGGGGGTGCGCTCGCGGCATCGGGCGTCAGCGGCCGCCGTACATGGTGGCCATCGACGCCACGACGGTCACGGTCAACGGGGCCGACGGGGGAAACAACGGGGGAGCGCAGTACGGGGAGGGCACGGGGGAACGGCGTTCCGCGTCGGAGGCGTCCGAGGCCGAAGCGGCCTTCACCGCCTACGTCCAGGAGCGCCGCGCCTCCCTGTACGCCACCGCCTACCACCTGACCGGTGACCGCTTCGAGGCCGAGGACCTGCTGCAGAGCGCGCTGTTCTCGACCTTCCGGGCGTGGGACCGGATCAGTGACAAGGCGGCGCTCGGCGGCTATCTGCGCCGCACCATGACCAATCTGCACATCAGCGCCTGGCGCCGGCGCAAGCTCAACGAGTACCCGACCGAGGAGCTGCCGGAGACGGCGGGCGACGTGGACGCGATGCGCGGCACCGAGCTGCGCGCCGTGCTGTGGCAGGCGCTGGTCCGGCTGCCCGAGACGCAGCGCACGATGCTGGTGCTGCGCTACTACGAGGGCCGTACGGACCCGGAGATCGCGGACATTCTCAACATCAGTGTCGGCACGGTGAAGTCGAGCATCTGGCGCGCCCTGCGCCGGCTGCGCGAGGACGAGGTCCTCAGCTTCGGCCGTGACGAGGAAGAGTCCTTCGGCGAGCTGGTGGCCTGAGGATCGGGGGAGCCCGAGGGGGAACCGGGGGGAACGCCCGAGGGGTGAAGGGGATACGGGGGAACCGGCGGAAACGGAGAAGTCCGCGCAAGCCGGACGTATCGGGGGATACGGGGGAAGAGGAAGCGGGTTCGGGCGGCCGGGGGGTCTGTCCGAGCCCGCTTCTTCGTGTGCGCCGGAAACGGGGGGCGGTGCGGGAGCCGGCCCGTCAGGAACGTACGGCCGCGCCGGCCACATCCGCCGCCCGCGCCGCCGCTATCCGGGCCAGCGCCTCAGGCTTGGCGCAGGGGTGCGCGCCCAGCGCGGTGTGCCGGGCGACGATGGACCGCTCGTTGCGCAGCAGGCGCAGTCCCCGGCGGACGAGATACGGGGCCGATTTGCGGCCCTCGCGCAGATCCCGCGCCAGCCGGCGGCGGAAGGTGGTGGTGGGGCGGCCGCGCAGGCACAGCGCGTCGGCCAGCAGCCCCGCCGCACGGCAGTCCGCGATGACATCGGCGGCGAAGACGCCCTCCGCGATGAACAGCGGGGCGCCGCCGAGGTCGAGCCCCGACGCCCCGACCCGGGCGCTGGACGCGATGTCATAGACCGGAACATCCGTGCGCCCCGTACGGCACAGCGCCTCAATGGCCGCGACCGCGGCGGAGGCATCCCAGGACAGCGGTGCGTCCCAGTCGGTGCCGCCGCCGTCGGGCAGTTGCGGCAGCGTCGGGTCCGTCCCCTCCTTGTAGAAGTCGTCGAGACGGAGGATGGGCAGTCCGCTGCGCGCGGCCAGGGAGGTCTTGCCGGAGCCCGAGGGGCCGGTCAGCAGAATGACCCGGGTGGGGGCACCTCGCTGCTCTCGAAGCGGAGTCGAGAGCGTGGGGGAGGGCGGCTGGGTGCGGGAGTGGGAGCTCACGGGCACCCATTGTCGCGTATAGGGCCGTGTGGGGTACCCCTGGCGCGCGAGGTGGATCGGCCCTCCCGCCCTCAACTACGCTACGCAGTCAATCGATTACCCGACTGCTCCCGCTCGCACAGCGCTTCGACCCCTTCGATCCCCAGGCAGGTGCCCATGCCCTCCCATGCACGTCCCAAGCCCAGCCGCGTTCCGCGCACTTTGCTGCGGGCGGGGCTGGTGATCTCCGCGGCCGGTGCCGCGATCGCGGCGGGCGGTGCGGCAACGGCGTCCGCCGCCCCCGCGTCCGCGGAACGCAGCACCGACACCGGCGCCACGGCCTCGGCGCTGACCGGCGCAGTGCTGAACTCCGCGGCCGGCGGCCTCGGCCCGGTCAAGAACCTCCAGGTGGACCCGCTGGCCAACACGCCAGTCGACCCGCTGGCCAACGCGGTCAGCACCCAGATCGCCGACTTCAAGCCGGTGGGCACGACGCTGCTGACCGGCGCCCTCTCGAACGGCGGCGCGCTCCAGGACCTGCCGCTGGTGGGGACGGTGACGAGGGTGCTGCCGGGGTGAGGCCGGCGCGGCGGGCGCTGCCCCGGCGGCCCTCGGCCGCCGGGACCGGTCGCGCCCGCCGCCATGCCGTCCGGGTCAGCGCCCCTGGAAGGCCGTGACCATCGCCTGCATGTCCTCCTGGAACGAACAACACAGCGCCAGCCACGAGCCGTCGACGAAGACCAGGTCGAAGCGGCCGCGGGGGAACGTCATGCGCGGCCTGGGCCGCAGCTCCGCGATGTTCGAGAGCTGTATCTGCACGGCGACCTCCAGCTCGGGCTCGCGCTCCCGCCACCCCGTGGCCTGGTCGGTCAGCACGAACAGCCGGCGGTCGGTGATCGCTTGGTGCCGGGGCGAGCCGCCCGCGTTGGTGACCTGGACGAGGAACCGGCCGGCCATGCTGGTCCAGCTGCCCTCCATGGTCGTGCCGAACAGCGCGCGGTTCGCGGCGTCGTCAACGGCGTCCTCGATGTTCTCCGGGGCCTCGTTCAGGGTTTCCGCGACGTTTCCGGCCACGCGCGTCAGCCGGTTGTCGACCAGCCCGTTGTCGAGCAGCCGGCCACCGGACGGCCGACTCTCGGCCCTCCCGACCGACGGCTGCGACGCCTTGTCCAGGACATCGCTCAGCTTCCCCAAGAGACCCTTCGCGCGCGGCGACCGCTTCCGTGGCGCCCTGAGGTGGGCGGGCACGAGCGGGAGGTCGGGGTACTCGGAGTAGTCCCGGGCCTCCCACAGCTCCTCGCCGGGTTGGAGGAACCGGCGGCAGGGCGCGACATGGTCGGTCTTCGGCATATGGTCATTCTCCTCGGTTCCAGGCGGCGACGAACCCCTCCATGCGCTCGCGCGACAGGCTGCCCAGGGCGATCCACGAGCCGTCGACGAAGGCGACATCGAACCGCCCCCGGCTGATGACCTTCGGATGTGCCGCGACCCGGGCGATGTTCGTACGGGGCACCGCCACACCGAAATCCCACTGCGGGGCGGGGTTCCGCCAGCTCGTGTTGCGGTTCACGAGCAGGATCAGCCGGCGGTCGGTCAGCGCCTGACGCTCGGGCTCGCCGCCCGCGTTGGTCAGATCGGCCAGGAAGCGCCCGGCCATGCTGTGCCAGCCGCCGTCCATGACGGTGCCCCAGATCGCCCGCTCGGTCGCCCGGTCGGCGACGTGCTCCAGGTCGATCGCGGCATTCTCGACCCGGTCGCTGACGCGGTCGGCGGCCCGGGTCAACGGGTTGTTGGTCAGCCGGCTGTTGCCCAGGGCCTCAAGCGGACGGCCCACCTTGCCCAGAACGCTCCCCAGCGCGCCCCGTACCCGCCGTTCGAGCGCTGACGGTGGGGGCGGGGTACGAGGGGTGCGCAGTGGGGCGGGGACGGAGGGCAGCGCCGTGTTTTCGCAGTAGTCCGAGGCGACGATCAGCCTTTCCCCTGGCTGGAGAAAGGGCTGGAAACAGTCGCGATAGTCCGGCCTCATCCGGCACCGCCCCCTTCGTCGTACATCCGCCCTCAGTCGAACGGATTGTCGGGATCGCGCGGCTGCTGGGCGGCGGCCGGGCGGGTGACCAGACGGGGATCCTGCTCGACCGCGGGTTCGCGGTAGCGGCTGAGCGGGTCCTGGGCCACCGGCGTCGGGTTGGTGGGGAACCCGGTCACCGGCGGATCGTGCGCGGTGGGCGGCCCGGCGAAGTCCGACGCGGGCGGCAGGTGGGCATCGCCGTGCCCGGAAGAGGACGGACCACCGCCGTCGGACGAGGACTTGTCGCCGGTCAGCACCTCGTCGATCTTCTCGGCCGCGGCGTCGACGTCGTCGCCGATGGCGACCCCCGCCGCGGCGCCCACCGGATTGCCGGTGAAGCGGACCCTGGCCGTCTCGTCCATGTCATGGGCTTCCGCCTCCATGGCGGTTTCCAGCTCGGCGAGATTGTGCTGGAAGGCCTCGGCGGACTCGCCGGTCCACTCGTGCGCAAGATCCGCCCGGTCGCGCCGCTGATCGGCCACGACGTCCCGGAGCTCGTCCGCCTTGTCACGCCACAGCTTGACCGCTGCCTTGAGCGTCTCGGGGTCCCCGGTCACGAACTCCAGCTGGTCTGCGAGCGGTTCGACGAGCGGACGCATGATCTCGTCCACGAGACCGCTCATCCCGCTCATCCAGTCGTTGACCTTGTTGTAGGCGCCGACTGCTGTCGATGCGGGCCCGCTCATCGGCCGCCACCCCCGTGGTGCACGCTGTTCAATGCCTGGACGGTCTCGTCATCGCTGTCCTGGTAGGACTGCGCGGTAGTCGTGACGCCCTCGCTGATCTTCTCCTACAAGGTGGCGATGTCCTCGAGGGTTTCCAGGGTGTCCTCTTGGCGTTCCTCGTAGTCCTTGCTGATCTCCTCCGATTCCGGAAGCTTGCCGAAGGCTTCGCGGTGCACGGAGTGCGAGGCGAGACTGCTGCGGATCGCCCGCACCTTCTCGGCCCGCTGGTCGGCACTCCTGGCGAATGCGTGCAAGGCTTCCTGAGCAGCGCTGAATTGCTCCGGCACAGATCTCCCCCGAAATGTTGTCGTGATGCCGTTGAAGATCAATCGTAGTTAAAGGTTCGGACAACTGTGTGGGGCCCCGCCTTGTCAGGCGGGGCCCCACACGGGCATGGGTGACGGCGCATCATCAGACCGTCAGGGCAGTCCTAAACGCCCGTCGGATGCCACACCGTCTTCGTCTCCAGGAAGCTCAGCAGACGGCCGGTGCCGGGGTCGGCGGTCCAGTTCGCCGCCGCCGGGCGGAGCACCCGCTTGAGGTTGTCGGCCGCGGCCGTCTCCAGCTCCTTCGCCAACCCCTCGTCGGCGCCCGCGAGATCGAGGGCGTTGACGTCCTGGTGGGCGGCGAGCGGAGCGCCCAGCTCCGCGGTACGGCCCGAGAGGATGTTGACCACACCGCCCGGCAGGTCGGACGTGGCGAGCACCTCGGCCAGGGACAGGGCGGGCAGCGGGGCCCCCTCGGCGGCCACCACGACCACCGTGTTGCCGGTGACGATCGCGGGGGCGATCACCGAGACCAGACCGAGGAACGACGACTCCTGCGGGGCCAGCACCGCGGCCACACCGGTCGGCTCGGGGGAGGAGAGGTTGAAGTACGGCCCGGCCACCGGGTTGGCGCCGCCGGCGATCTGGGCGACCTTGTCGGACCAGCCCGCGTACCAGACCCAGCGGTCGATCGCCGCGTCCACCTGGGCCGCGGCCTTCGCCTTCGACAGGCCCTCGGCGGCGGCGACCTCGGCGGTGAACTGGTCCCGACGGCCCTCCAGCATCTCGGCGACGCGGTAGAGGATCTGCCCGCGGTTGTAGGCCGTGGCGCCCGACCAGCCGCCGAACGCCTTACGGGCGGCGACCACCGCGTCCCGGGCGTCCTTACGGGAGGCCAGCGGCGCGTTGGCGAGCCATGTGCCCTTGGAGTCGGTCACCTCGTACACCCGCCCGCTCTCGGACCGGGGGAACTTTCCCCCGACGTACAGCTTGTAGGTCTTGAGCACACTCAAGCGGTCAACAGTGTTCATCAGCGCTCGCCCTTCGGGCTCGACGGGGCGAGGTACGCCTCCAGACCGTGCCGGCCGCCCTCGCGGCCGTAGCCCGACTCCTTGTAGCCGCCGAAGGGCGAGGCCGGGTCGAACTTGTTGAACGTGTTGGACCAGATGACGCCCGCGCGCAGCTTGTTCGCCATCCACAGCATCCGCGAGCCCTTCTCCGTCCAGATGCCGGCGGAGAGCCCGTACGGGGTGTTGTTGGCCTTCTCCACGGCCTCCGCGGGGGTGCGGAAGGTCAGCACGGACAGCACCGGGCCGAAGATCTCCTCGCGGGCGATGCGGTGCGCCTGGGTGACGCCGGTGAACAGCGTCGGGGCGAACCAGTAGCCGGAGGCGGGCAGTTCGCAGGACGGCGACCAGCGCTCGGCGCCCTCGGCCTCGCCCGCGTCGGCCAGCGCGGTGATCCGGGCCAGCTGTTCGGCGGAGTTGATGGCGCCGATGTCGGTGTTCTTGTCGAGCGGGTCGCCCACGCGCAGGGTCTGCATCCGGCGCTTGAGCGCGTCCAGCAGCTCGTCCTGGACCGACTCCTGGACCAGGAGGCGCGAGCCCGCGCAGCAGACGTGCCCCTGGTTGAAGAAGATCCCGTTGACGATGCCCTCGACGGCCTGGTCGAGCGGCGCGTCGTCGAAGACGATGTTCGCCGCCTTGCCGCCCAGTTCGAGGGTGACCTTCTTGTCCGTGCCGGCGACCGTACGGGCGATGGCCTTGCCGACCTCGGTGGAGCCGGTGAAGGCCACCTTGTTGATGTCGGGGTGCGCGACCAGCGCGGACCCCGGGGAGCCGTCGCCGGTGAGGATGTTGACGACGCCCTTCGGCAGGCCCGCCTGACGGCAGATGTCCGCGAAGAACAGGGCGGACAGCGGGGTCGTCTCGGCGGGCTTGAGGACCACCGTGTTGCCGGTCGCCAGCGCCGGGGCGATCTTCCACGCGAGCATCAGCAGCGGGAAGTTCCAGGGGATGATCTGGCCGGCGACGCCCAGCGGGCGGGGGTCGGCGCCGTAGCCCGCGTGGTCGAGCTTGTCGGCCCAGCCCGCGTAGTAGAAGAAGTGCGCGGCGACCAGCGGCAGGTCGGCGTCCCGGGACTCACGGATCGGCTTGCCGTTGTCGAGCGACTCCAGCACGGCCAGTTCGCGCGAGCGCTCCTGGATGATCCGGGCGATCCGGAAGAGGTACTTGGCGCGCTCGGCGCCGGGCAGCGCGGACCACTTCTCGAAGGCCTTACGGGCGGCCTTCACGGCGCGGTCGACGTCCTCGGCGCTCGCCTGGGCGACCTCGGAGAGGACCTCCTCGGTCGACGGGGAGACGGTCTTGAAGACCTTGCCGTCGGAGGCCGGGGCGAACTCGCCGTCGATGAACAGGCCGTAGGACGGCGCGATGTCGACGACCGCGCGGGACTCGGGTGCGGGTGCGTAATCGAAGGTCATGGGAGCCTCAGTCCACCGTGACGTAGTCGGGGCCGGAGTAGCGGCCGGTGCTGAGCTTCTGGCGCTGCATCAGCAGGTCGTTCAGGAGGCTGGAGGCGCCGAAGCGGAACCAGTCGGCGGTCAGCCAGGGCTCGCCGAGCGTCTCGTTGACCATGACCAGGTACTTGACCGCGTCCTTGGTCGTACGGATACCGCCGGCCGGCTTCACCCCGACCTGGACGCCGGTCGTGGCGTGGAAGTCACGGACCGCCTCCAGCATGAGGAGGGTGACCGGCGGGGTGGCGTTGACGGCGACCTTGCCGGTCGAGGTCTTGATGAAGTCGGCGCCCGCGAGCATCGCGAGCCAGGAGACCCGGCGGACGTTGTCGTACGTCTGGAGCTCGCCGGTCTCGAAGATGACCTTGAGGTGGGCGGCCGTTCCGTCGGGGCGGGCGCACGCCTCCTTGACGGCCTTGATCTCCTCGAAGACGGCCATGTAGCGGCCGGAGAGGAAGGCGCCCCGGTCGATCACCATGTCGATCTCGTCGGCACCGGCCGCGACCGCGTCACGGGTGTCGGCGAGCTTGACCGGCAGCGCGACCCGGCCCGCGGGGAACGCGGTGGCGACGGACGCGACATGAATACCGGAGTCGCCGAGCGCCGCCTTGGCCGTGGCGACCATGTCCGGGTAGACGCAGATCGCCGCGACCTTGGGCGCGGTGCGGTCCGTGGGATCCGGGTGGACGCCCTTGGCGCACAGCGCCCGGACCTTGCCCGGGGTGTCCGCGCCTTCGAGGGTCGTCAGGTCGATCATCGAGATGGCGAGATCGATGGCGTACGCCTTCGCCGTCGTCTTGATCGAGCGGGTGCCGAGGGTGGCGGCGCGGGCCTCGAGGCCGACCGCGTCGACGCCGGGGAGGCCGTGGAGGAAGCGGCGCAGCGCACCGTCGTCGGCGGTCACGTCCGCCATTGACGCCAGACGCCCCGCGGCTTCCTTGCCGTATGCGGGAACAGTGATGGGCATGGTCACGAGGGGAGCATATCTACGCGCGTAGCGCCATGTCATCCCCTCCGGCGGTCCGAATCCGGCTGAGCGGGGCCGGGTGAGAGGGGGGCCGACGGGCCAATACGGCCGGTACAAGGCGCCGGACGCGACCGTACCCGGGTCCGGAGGTGCTCCGCTCCGCGCGCCCGAATGATGCCGTAACGCAATGTCCGGCATCCGGACGGTCAGGCAGAATCGGCGGCATGACGAGCCAGGACCGGTCCACCCCGCCCCAGCAGCAGTACGCGGAGCGCAGCTACCGCTCGCCCGCGGCCCTCGCGGGCGGCGTACTCCTCCTCCTGCTCGGAGGCTGGCTCGGCGGCGACGCGCTGCTGCGGGGCGCCTCGCACACCAAGCTCATGGCTGTCTTCGCGCTGCTCCTCGGTGTGCCGCTGGTGGTCGCCTACACCCTGCGGCCGCTGGTCAGGGCGGGCGAGGACCGGCTGACGGTGCGCAATCCGTTCCGTACGGTCACGCTGCCGTGGGGTGCGGTGGAGACGCTGCGGGCGGCGTTCTCCACCGAGGTGGTCACCAGCGCCGGCACGTACCAGCTGTGGGCCATCCCGGTCTCGCTGCGGCAGCGCAAGAAGGCCGGTCGGCAGGCGGGGCGCGGCGCCACGTCCGCGGCCCGCTTCGGACCGCACGCGGACGCCGGCCCGGTGCCGCGCGCCGTGGCCGACCAGACCCTCGAAGAACTCCGCGAGCTCAAGGAGCGCGCCGCGGCCCGCGAAAGTGCCCAGGGCGAGCCGGTGGTGCGCTGGGCGTACGCGATCATCGCGCCGGCCTTGGTGGGTGCGGTCGGGCTGGCCGTGACGGTGGCGCTCTAGGCGCTCGTGGCCGTGGGAACCCGGTGGGGCGGGGCAGGGGCACGGCCCGGGGCGCGCGGTGCGCCCCAGCCGGCCCGTGCCGAGCGGCCCGTCGGCTGAAGCGCCGGCCGGCGCCCCGTCAGCGCCCCGTCACCCCGCCGCTCAGATCCCGGCCGCCGCCGACACGTCCCGCTTGAGGGACGCCAGCGTCGCGGCGGCCTTCGTCCGGGCCTCGGGCAGTGCCCCGGCAGCGGCCACCGGGACCACCACCTCCAGGTAGCACTTGAGCTTGGGCTCGGTGCCGCTGGGCCGGACCACCACACGGGCGGACTCGATGCCGGCCGCCGGCGAACCGGAGAGGTAGTAGCGCAGACCGTCGGTCGGCGGCAGCGTCTCCGTGCCGCGGTTCAGGTCGTCGGCCCGGGTCACGGACAGGCCCGCCAGTACGGTCGGCGGCTGCTCGCGCAGCGTGCGCATGGCGTCGGCGATCAGCGACAGATCCTCGACGCGGACCGAGAGCTGGTCGGTGGCGTGCAGCCCGAATTCCCGTGCGAGGTCGTCGAGCAGGTCGGTGAGGGTGCGCCCGGCCTGCTTGAGCTCCGCGGCCAGCTCGGTGATCAGCAGCGCCGCGGTGATGCCGTCCTTGTCGCGCACGCCCTCCGGGTCGACGCAGTAGCCGAGCGCCTCCTCGAAGGCGTACCGCAGGCCGTCCACCCGCGCCAGCCACTTGAAGCCGGTCAGCGTCTCCTCGTACGGCAGCGCGGAGGCGGCCGCGATACGGGACATCAGCTGCGAGGAGACGATGGTCGTCGCGAAGGTGCCGGATGCGTGCTTGCTCACCAGATGGGCGGCGAGCAGCGCACCGACCTCGTCGCCGCGCAGCATCCGCCAGCCGTCCGGCGTACCGGGGTCGGGGACGGCGACGGCGCAGCGGTCCGCGTCGGGGTCGTTGGCGATCACGATGTCGGCGTCCGCGGCCTGGGCACGGGCGGTGGCGAACGCGAGATCCATCGCGCCCGGCTCCTCCGGGTTGGGGAAGGCGACCGTCGGGAAGTCCGGGTCCGGCTCGGCCTGTTCGGCGACGACCGTCGGGGCCGGGAACCCGGCCCGTGCGAAGGCGGCGACGAGGGTGTCCCGGCCGACGCCGTGCAGCGGCGTGTAGACGACCTTCGTGTCCCGGGGGGAGCCGGGGGTCAGTACCGCGTCCGTACGCGCCAGATAGGCGTTCAGGACCGCCTCGTCGAGGATGTCCCAGCCGGCCTCGGGGCGCGGTACGCCGGCCAGCGGGCCGACCGCGGCGATCCGGGCGGCGATCTCGCCGTCGGCGGGCGGCACGATCTGTGAACCGTCGCCCAGGTAGACCTTGTAGCCGTTGTCGCGCGGCGGGTTGTGGCTGGCGGTGACCTCGACGCCGGCCACCGCGCCCAGATGCCTTATCGCAAAGGCCAGGACCGGGGTCGGCAGCGGGTGCGGCAGCACCGCGGCGCGCAGGCCCGCGCCGACCATCACGGCCGCCGTGTCGCGGGCGAAGTCGGTGCTCTTGTGGCGGGCGTCGTAGCCGATGACGACCAGTCCCGCGCCGTCGCCCTGCGCCTTGAGGTACGCGGCGAGACCGGCCGCCGCCCGGATGACCACGGAGCGGTTCATCCGCATCGGGCCCGCGCCCAGCTCCCCGCGCAGCCCGGCGGTGCCGAACTGGAGGGTGCCGGCGAACCGGGCGGCCAGCTCCGCGGCGATCTCGCCGTCGTCGGCGGCTTCGATGAGCTTGGACAGCTCCTCCCGGGTCTCCGGGTCGGGGTCCTCGGCCAGCCATGCCTGGGCCCGGTTGATCAGCTCCGCGGGATCGGTAGCCACGTGATGCTCCTGACGGTGAATGCGGATGGGGGCACGCTGGGGGCAGCTGCCGGGGGAGGACCCTCTCGGCTCGTCACGCCTACCCATTACGCGCGTGGGGGGAGCCGCAGAACCGGCCAATGCCACTGGATGGCAGCGCACGGGGGGCGGCGCCGCGCGGCGGACCGGCCGGCGGCGGGGCCGGTGCGGTGGTGACGGCGGCGGGCGGCCCGGCGGGTGTCGCGCACCCGCCGTGGCCGTCGTCCGTCATCGCCCTGGGGCGCCGGGACGCCTCAGAGCTTGCCGAGCACCTGGGCGAGCAGGCTGCCCATCCGGGTCGCGGAGTCGCGGCCGGCCTGCAGCACCTCTTCGTGGTTGAGCGGCTCGCCCGTCATGCCGGCCGCGAGGTTCGTCACCAGGGACAGCCCGAGCACCTCGGCGCCGGCCTCACGGGCCGCGATGGCCTCCAGGACCGTGGACATACCGACCAGGTCGGCGCCCAGCGTCCGGATCATCTTGATCTCGGCCGGGGTCTCGTAGTGCGGGCCGGGGAACTGGGCGTAGACGCCCTCCTCCAGGCTCGGGTCGACCTCCTTGCACAGCGCGCGCAGCCGCGGCGAGTACAGGTCCGTCAGATCGACGAAGTTCGCGCCGACGATCGGGGAGGTGGCGGTCAGGTTGAGGTGGTCGCTGATGAGGACCGGCTGGCCGGGGCGCATGCCCTCGCGCAGACCGCCGCACCCGTTGGTGAGCACGATGGTCTTGCAGCCGGCCGCCACGGCGGTACGGACGCCGTGCGCGACCGCGGCGACACCACGGCCCTCGTAGTAGTGCGTACGGCCCAGGAAGACCAGCGCCCGCTTTTCGCCGACCCGGTACGAGCGGATCGCGCCGCCGTGTCCTGCGACGGCCGGCGGCGGGAAGCCGGGCAGTTCGGTGACGGGGAATTCGTGCTCGGGCGCGCCCAGGGCCTCGGCGGCCGGCGCCCAGCCGGAGCCCATTACAAGGGCCACGTCATGGGTTTCGGCGCCGGTCAGCTCGCGCAGACGGGCGGCGGCGTCGGCGGCGGCACCCTGCGGGTCGCGCGCGATGTCCGGGGTAACAGATGCGTTCACGCGGACGAGGGTAGCCGGTAATCCCCTACGCGCGTAGATGTCTCTGCTCACGGTACTGAGATCGTTGTCTTGTGGCTTTCGCCAAACGTGTCGCCCCGGGCGCGTCGCGGCACCCGTACGGCGGTGCGTCCGCCGGGGCCGCCCGTCAGCAGGGCCGCTTGCGCAGCTCCATCACATAGTCGTGCGGTGCGCCCGCCGACTCAGCGGCGTCGGCGATCTCACCCAGGTAGCGGGCCGACGGCAGCCCGCCCTCGTAGCCGTTGAGGACATAGATCCACGCGGTCTCGTCGCCGTCGAGGGTGTGTGCCCGCACCCGCATCCGGCGGTAGATCTCCAGACCCACGCCCTCCCAGCGGTCCATGGACTCCTCGTCCATGGGCGCGATGTCGTAGAGCGCGACGAAGAGCTGGGAGACCGGGTCCTCGACGACCGTCGCCAGAGCGCCTTCCCAGCCCATCTGCTCGCCGCCGAAGGTGAGCCGCCAGCCGTCCAGCCAGCCGGTGCCGCGCAGCGGCGAGTGCGGTGCGCGGCGGGACATCAGCCGCGCGTCGAGGTTGCCGGCGTACGCGGCGTAGAGCGACATGGTTCCGAGGGTACGGGAGGTTGCCCGTCGGGCTCGTGGTACCGGAGGTTCACACAAGAGGCCTGGCAGAGCGCACGCCGGTTGCCCGTATGGGACACAGCCCGCCCCCGGGGGAGAGCGACGTACGGGCGTGCGGGACAATGGAGTACGTGACTCGGATCGTGATCATCGGTGGCGGACCCGGCGGATACGAAGCGGCCCTGGTGGCCGCCTCTCTCGGCGCGGAGGTGACCGTCGTCGACTGCGACGGTCTGGGCGGGGCGTCGGTGCTGACCGACTGCGTGCCGTCGAAGACTCTTATCGCCACGGCCGAGGTGATGACCACCTTCGATTCGTCGTACGAAGAGCTCGGCATCATCGTCGAGGACGACACCCCTTACAAGGACCGGCCCGCCCGGGTGGTGGGCGTCGACCTGGGCAAGGTCAACCGACGGGTCAAGCGCCTCGCGCTCGCCCAGTCGCACGACATCACCGCGTCGGTGACCCGGGCCGGCGGCCGGGTCATGCGCGGCCGCGGCCGGCTGGAGCCGGGCCAGGCGCCGGACGGCTCCCGCAAGGTGACCGTCACCGCCGCCGACGGCACGACCGAGGGCCTGATCGCGGACGCGGTGCTGATCGCCACCGGCGCGCACCCCCGCGAGATCCCGGACGCGCTCCCCGACGGCGAGCGGATCCTGAACTGGACGCAGGTCTACGACCTCGACGAGCTGCCCGAAGAGCTGATCGTGGTCGGTTCCGGTGTCACCGGCGCCGAGTTCGCCGGCGCCTACCAGGCGCTCGGCTCCCGCGTCACCCTCGTCTCCTCCCGTGACCGCGTGCTGCCGGGCGAGGACCCGGACGCCGCCGCCGTCCTGGAGGACGTCTTCCGCCGCCGCGGCATGAACGTCATGGCGCGCTCCCGAGCCCAGTCCGCCAAACGGGTCGGCGACCGCGTTGAGGTCACCCTGGCCGACGGCCGCACGATCTCCGGTACGCACTGCCTGATGGCGGTCGGCTCCATCCCCAACACCGAGGACATCGGTCTGGAGGCGGCCGGCGTCAAGCTCAAGGAATCCGGTCACGTCTGGACCGACAAGGTCTCCCGTACCACCGCCCCGGGCGTGTACGCGGCCGGTGACTGCACCGGCGTCTTCGCGCTGGCGTCCGTCGCCGCGATGCAGGGCCGGATCGCGATGTACCACTTCCTCGGCGACGCGGTCACGCCGCTGAACCTCAAGACCGTCTCCGCGAACGTCTTCACCGACCCGGAGATCGCCACCATCGGCTACTCCCAGGCCGACGTCGACAGCGGCAGGATCGATGCCCGGGTCGTGAAGCTCCCGCTGCTGCGCAACCCGCGCGCCAAGATGCAGGGCATCCGCGACGGCTTCGTGAAGCTGTTCTGCCGCCCCGGCACCGGCATCGTCGTCGGCGGCGTGGTCGTCTCCCCGCGCGCCAGCGAGCTGATCCACCCCATCTCGATCGCGGTCGACAACAATCTGACCGTCGAGCAGATCGCCAACACCTTCACGGTCTACCCGTCGCTGTCCGGCTCGATCGCCGAGGTCGCCCGCCAGCTGCACATCCGCAAGACGGCCGGCGAGTAGCCGGCAATGAGGCGATAAACGGACGACAGCGGTCGGGGCGATTGAAATCTTTGTGCCACCGGTGAGCACTTGGGATGAAACGCGCCCGCATCGGCCGGGGCCCGGCCCGGTCCGCCGGACCGCCGTCGTACGGGCCGTGCAGGGCGGCTGACCAGGCGGCAAGCCGGTCGCGCCGCCCGGCAGTTCGACATCCGCGCGACATATGCACACCGCATACCACGTCACGCTCCGCGCTGTGAACAACTTCCGTTAATTGGTGCAACCTGCTGAAAACAGACGGTCGTTGGCGTTACTGTCAGTTTCGTGTTCGCTGCAGAACGTCGCCAATTGATCCTTGAAATGGTGCGCGCCAATGGAGCCGTATCGCTCCGGGAGCTCGCCCGCGTCGTCCAGACCTCCGAAGTAACCGTACGACGGGACGTGCGGGCGCTGGAGGCAGAGGGACTGCTCGACCGCCGGCACGGCGGTGCGGTCCTGCCGGGAGGCTTTACTCGCGAATCCGGATTCCCACAGAAATCCCATCTAGCGACCGCGGAGAAAACGGCCATTGCCGATCTCGCGGCCGGCTTCGTCGAAGAGGGCGAAGCCATTGTCGTCGGTGCGGGAACGACCACCCAGGAGCTGGCCCGCCGGCTCGCCCGGGTCCCCGGACTGACCGTCGTCACCAACTCCCTGCTGGTCGCCCAGGCGTTGGCCCATGCCAACCGCGTCGAGGTCGTCATGACCGGCGGCACCCTGCGCGGCTCCAACTATGCGCTGGTCGGCAGCGGTGCCGAACAGTCCCTCCAGGGCCTGCGGGTCTCCCGCGCCTTCCTGTCGGGCAGCGGTCTGACCGCCGAGCGCGGGCTGTCCACCTCCAACATGCTCTCCGCCAGCGTCGACCGGGCGCTGGTGCAGGCGGCGGGGGAGGTGGTGGTGCTCGCCGACCACACCAAGCTCGGTTCCGACACGATGTTCCAGACCGTGCCGACGGATGTGATCACGCGGCTCGTCACCGACGAGCCGCCGGGCCACGACGACCGCGCCGCCACGGAACTGCAGGCGCTGGCCGATCAGGGCGTGCAGATCGCCGTCGCCAGCGGCTCGGGAGCGGGCCGCGGACCGGCGCAGCCGGGGATGGACGGCGGCCCGGGGGACCGCAGAGGCCCCCGGCGGGACGTCCCGCTGCCGGGCCAGCGGCGCAGCCATGCGCCGGGCGGCGGGGGCGGCGGACCACAGCTCCGCTCGGCCGCGCCACTGTCCGATGCCTCGGGCGGCCGGGTCGCCGACCTGGCCCCGCGACGGCGCTGAGCGCAGGAGCCGGAGGCGCGCCGAGCGGGCGCGCCGCCCCGGCAACCCGGCCGGGGTGGTCCGGCGGCGCTCCGCGGCGTCAGGGAGGCCGCCGGGCACGCCCCTGGGGGCGTGCCATGCCCTAGCGGTTCCGCTCCGGGGTCGTCACACCTCTAGCGGTTCCGCTCGCCCTTCAGTCCGCTCAGGGTGAGCGTCAGCAGCCGGTCGGCGAGCCGGGGGTCGTCCGGGGACTCCTCGGCGGCCAGTGCGATGCCGTTGGTCAGCTGCATCAGATCGCTGATGCTCACATCGGGTCGTACCGCCCCGGTCTGCTGGGCGCGGGTCAGCAGCGCGGCGCCGGCCTCCCGCATCGGCACGCTGCACCGCGCCATCCCCGAGCTGTCGTCCGCCGATGCCGTCATCAGCGCGCGCGACAGCCCGCGGTAGGTGCTGGCGTGGGTGATGATCGCGCGCAGCCATTCGACCAGGGCGGCGCACGGCTGCGGCGCGTCGGCGAGCTCTCTGGCGTGCGCCAGCAGGGCGTCCACCTCTCCCTGGAAGACCGCGCCCATCAGGGCGGTCCGGTTGGGGAAGTGCCGGTAGAGGGTGCCGATGCCGACGCCGGCGCGGCGCGCGATGTCCTCCAGCGAGGTGTCCGTGCCGTGCTCGGTGAAGGCCGTACGGGCCTCGGTCAGCAGCCGCTCGTAGTTGCGCCGCGCATCGGCCCGCATGGGGCGCACGTCAGGTGTCCGCGGCGGTGCGGTCGCCACCGGACCCTGCGCCGTCTGCCGCTGCCCTGCCGTCTCGGTCGCCATCGCCGTCCTCCCTCGACCGGGCCGGTTGCGGCCCGGTGGCTCCAGGATGCCATTGCGCCGTCGGGAGGTGCCTCGGTGCCGTGTGCACGAGATCCGGTGGAGCGGCGCCCCGACCGCCCCCGGGGCCGTCCTCCCGCCCGCTCGGTGGCCGTCCGGCGGACCGGGCGTGAAGTCCCGGCGTACGGCGGTGGTCGCGCGGCCGAACACCTCGGCAGCGCGGTGACGCCGGGCCGTGAAGAGACATCAAACCAGGCGCAATGAGGTCTTCCGGGGTTTTCCGGAGGCTCTGGAATACGCCGTGACGGACCGCCGGGGAAGCGGATCACGGCGCGGAACACCTGGGGAAGAGTCATGGGACTGACCAGCCGATCGCTGTTCTACGCCGTGGCCGCGGTCGCCGTGGTCTGCGTAGGGCTCACGCTCTGGCTGTGGCCGCGGTTCGCCGGGCGCGGGCCGCGGGCGCTGCTGGGGCGGCTCGGTTCGGTCGCCGCGACCCAGCTGACCATCGTGGCGGCCCTCGGTCTCGCGGTGAACGCCAACTTCCAGTTCTACGCCTCCTGGCACGAGCTGCTCGGCCTGTACGACGACGCCCCGGCCGCCGTCGGCAAATGGGGCGACGCGGGAACGGCCGGGCCCGCAGGCGACCCGTCGAAGGGCCTGGTGCAGCCCTCGGGGGCGGACGGCCTGGACAAGGTGCACGGACTGCCGAAGGGCGAGCCGTCACTGGCGGGCAAGGTCGAGTCCGTACGGATCGTCGGCAAGCGGACCCGGGCCGTGGACCCGGCGTACGTCTATCTGCCGCCGCAGTACTTCCAGCCGCAGTACGCCCGCCAGCGGTTCCCCGTCGTCGTCGCGCTCAGCGGCTACCCGGGCGGCACCTTCCTGCTCGGCCAGCATCTGCGGCTGCCGCAGACCGCCGCCCGGCTGATCCGGGCGGGCCGGATGCAGCCGACCGTCCTCGTGATGCTGCGGCCCACCATCGCGCCGCCGCGCGACACCCAGTGCGTCGATGTGCCGGGCGGCCCGCAGGCCGAGACCTTCTTCGCCCGCGATGTGCCGGACGCGCTCAGGTCCCGCTACCGCGTCGGCCACGACCCCGGCGGCTGGGGCATCCTGGGCTACTCCTCGGGCGGCAGCTGCGCCCTCCAGCTCGCCATGCGGCACGACCGCACGTACACCTCGGCGGCCGCCCTCTCGCCCGACTACAAGGTCGGCAACGACCCCACGACCGGCAACCTCTTCGGCGACGGCCGGGACCGGGTCCGCCGCCGCCAGGAGCACGACCTGATGTGGCGGCTGCGGCAGCTGCCCGCTCCGCAGGTGAACGTCCTGGTGGGCACGAGCCGTACCGGCGAGAAGAACTACCCGGCGGCACAGGCCTTCCTCGCCGCCGTCAAGCCGCCGATGAAGGCCGACTCGATCGTCCTCGACCACGGCAGCCACAACTTCGCCACCTGGCGGCGGGAACTGCCCGCCGCGCTCCAGTGGATGAGCCGGTCGCTGAGCTTCCCGGAGGACGTGGTGGGCAACTCGTAGCCGCGGGGGAACGGACGCGAAGGGCCCCCGGCAGCCGCTGCCGGGGGCCCTTCGTGTGCATACGGGATGCCGTCGCGTCAGTCCTTGATCTCGCAGATCACGGCGCCGGACGTGAGGGCGGCGCCGACCTCGGCGGTCAGGCCCTTGATGGTGCCGGAGCGGTGCGCGTTGAGCGGCTGCTCCATCTTCATGGCCTCCAGGACGACGACCAGCTCGCCCTCGGTGACCTGCTGGCCCTCCTCGACGGCCACCTTGACGATGGTGCCCTGCATCGGGGAGGCGAGTGCGTCGCCGGAGGCGGCGCTGCCGGACTTCTTGGTGGCCTTGCGCTTCGGCTTGGCACCACCGGCGACCGCGGCGCGGGCCAGCGGCATGCCCAGCGAGGACGGCAGCGAGACCTCCAGGCGCTTGCCGCCGACCTCGACGACGACCGTCTCGCGGGAGTCGGCCTCGGCCTCGTCCGCGCCCGGTGCGGCGAACGGGGTGATCTCGTTGACGAACTCGGTCTCGATCCAGCGGGTGTGGACCGTGAACGGGCCCTCGGAACCGGTGAGTTCGGGGGCGAACGCCGGGTCCGTGACGACCGCGCGGTGGAAGGGAATGGCGGTGGCCATGCCCTCGACCGTGAACTCCGCCAGCGCACGGGCGGCGCGCTGCAGGGCCTGCTCACGGGTGGCGCCGGTGACGATCAGCTTGGCCAGCAGGGAGTCCCAGGCCGGACCGATGACCGAACCGGACTCCACGCCCGCGTCCAGGCGCACGCCCGGACCGGACGGGGCGGCGAAGGTGGTGACGGTGCCGGGGGCCGGGAGGAAGTTGCGGCCCGGGTCCTCGCCGTTGATGCGGAACTCGAAGGAGTGGCCGCGCACGGCCGGGTCGCCGTAGCCGAGCTCCTCGCCGTCGGCGATCCGGAACATCTCGCGGACCAGGTCGAGGCCGGTGACCTCTTCGGTGACCGGGTGCTCGACCTGGAGGCGGGTGTTGACCTCCAGGAAGGAGATGGTGCCGTCCTGGCCGACGAGGAATTCACAGGTGCCGGCGCCTTCGTAGCCGGCCTCCTTGAGGATGGCCTTGGACGCGCGGTACAGCTCGGTGTTCTGCTTCTTCGTCAGGAACGGGGCCGGGGCCTCCTCCACCAGCTTCTGGTGGCGGCGCTGCAGCGAGCAGTCACGGGTCGAGACCACGACCACGTTGCCGTGCTTGTCGGCCAGGCACTGGGTCTCGACGTGCCGGGGGCGGTCCAGGTAACGCTCGACGAAGCACTCGCCGCGGCCGAACGCGGCCACCGCCTCGCGCACCGCGGAGTCATACAGCTCCGGGACCTCTTCGAGCGTACGGGCGACCTTCAGACCGCGGCCGCCGCCACCGAAGGCCGCCTTGATCGCGATCGGCAGACCGTGCTCCTTGGCGAACGCCACGACCTCGTCCGAACCGGAGACCGGGTCGGGCGTGCCGGCGACCAGCGGCGCACCGGCCCGCTGGGCGATGTGCCTCGCTGCGACCTTGTCGCCGAGGTCACGGATGGCCTGCGGGGGCGGCCCGATCCACGTCAGCCCCGCATCCAGGACGGCCTGCGCGAACTCTGCGTTCTCCGACAGGAAGCCGTATCCCGGGTGGATGGCGTCCGCACCCGAATCGGCGGCGGCAGCCAGGACCTTGGCGATGTCCAGGTAACTGGTGGCAGGAGTGTCACCGCCCAAGGCGTATGCCTCGTCTGCCGCGCGTACGTGCAGTGCGTCCCGGTCGGGGTCGGCGTAGACGGCTACGCTTCCGATCCCCGCGTCCCGGCATGCACGGGCGACGCGAACAGCGATTTCGCCACGGTTGGCGATGAGCACCTTGCGCACGAGTGGGTCCTTCCTTGGCGCTTCGCCGTAACAAATGGATGCGGCGATTTTAGGGACTGGCGACACCGCGTGCCGACCCGTTCCCTGGGGTGAGCTTGCCCACACGGAGTGTGCTCGGGGCGCCAGTGAGGAACCTAAGTCCCCTGGTATCCCAGGGTAGGCCCGGATTCCTGGGCTCCGACTCGAGCCCCGGTGTGGCTTAGGTCTCGCACTTTGGACGTCCAGCGGATCGTCAATTCTTTGTGGAGTCCCTACGAATGGGCGAAGGAATCTTTGCGGGCGGCTCCGTCCGTCGGCGTGCCGCCGCCCTCCCGTTCCCCGTCGTCCGCACCCACCCGCGCACAACCCTTGCCCAGCTTTTACCTTCCGCACAGCTCTTCCCGAGGAGGGGGGACCCCCATGTAGCGTGCGCGATGTCCTGTACCCCGCGGTAACACGGGTAACAGCGGCATCAGGCGTCCGCAGGGCGCATCGGGCTCGGCAAACGGCGGAAGTGGGTGGACGGGGTGGTGGTGGCACGACGGCCGGTGGCCTTGGCCGCGGCGGTGGTACTGATCCTGGAAGCATTCGGGATCGTGCTGCTCAACTGGATTCTGAGCATCGTCGTGGACAGGCAGCAGATGTCCCTGGCCGGGCTGCAGCCGCGCGCGATGTCCACCGGCTCGTGGATCGGCGGCATCCTCTTCGGGCTCTATCTGCTGTTCTGCGCCGGCGTCCTGCTCCGTACCGCGCTGCGGGACCGCGCCCCCGGCGGCTTCACTCGTATCGCCCTCATCAGCTGCGCGGTGGTGCACGGCATGCTGGGCGCCTTCGCCGTCGGTCTGGTCGGCTGGGTGGCCTTCCTCGCGATGACGGTCGTGCTGGCGCTGCTGGTGCTGACGCTGGTGGCGTACGGGGAGGGCCGTCCGGGCGAGGAGTCCGCGCCCCTGGGGAACACCCCGAGCGGCCCGAACGGAGCACCGCCGGCGGCTCCCACATCCGCCTGACCACCTCGGATCCCACCGGGCGGCCCAGCCCGAACTCCCGCCGCCGCGGGCCGGATCGAGGCCGCCCGGGGCCGCGCGACACACCCGGGTAGGCTCTCGCGCGGTGTCGTCGGACGGGGGATGGTGCGCATGTCTGCGCCGGTTACGGGTGCGCCGGGCGGGGCGCGAAAGGGCGCGATCGGGCCGTACGCGCTGCTCTGCGGGCTGGACGGCGAGGTCTCCGGCATACCCGTGCCGGAGCGGCGGTTCATCGGGCGGAGCGCGGACGGGGACCGTACGGTGCTCATCGGCGTGCCGCTGCCGGGGAGCGATCCCGGGCGGTTCCTGGCCGAGGCGGAGACCTCGCGCTATCTGCTCGGGCCCTGGTCGTCGCCGGCCGCCGAGGTCGTCGCCGGGCCCGGTGACATCCCCTGGCACGCCCGCCCGTATGTGCCCGCCGTCCCGCTGCCCACGGCGCTCGCCGTGTACGGCGGGCCGCTGCCCGAGCGCACCGTACGGGCCCTCGGCGCGGCCCTCGTGGAGACCTTGATCATCGGGCACGGGCAGAACCTGACGCATGCCGGTGTGTCGCCCGCCGCCGTGCTGCTGGCGGCCGACGGGCCCCGGCTGATGTGCTTCGGGGCGGTACGGGCCGCGGCCGGGGACGGGACGCCGCGCTCCGGGCTGCCGGGCCTGGAGTCGGGGAGCCTGCCACCGGAACAGGCGGCCGGCGGGCGGCCGCATCCGACGGGCGACGTCTACGCACTGGGCGCGACGCTCGCCTATGCCGCGACCGGCCACACCGTGCCGGAGCGCGAAGAGCTTCCGGCCGGCCTGCGGACCGTCATCACGGGCTGTCTGTCCCGGGACCCGGCGAACCGCCCGCGCCCCGCCGAACTGCTCGACGCGCTCAGCCCGCTCGCCGGATCCCCCGCACCGGGCGCCGCACCTCCGGGAGCCCCCGCGACCGTCGCCGGGCCGCCGCCTCCCGCCACCGGAAACCCCGCCGGCCGCGCCGCCGCCCTGCTCGGCCCCGGCTGGCTGCCGGGCCGGATCATCGCGGCCCTCGCCCGCCAGTCGGCCGAGCTGCTCGCCGCCACCCTCCCGGTTCCGACCGCCGCACGCCAGGACTGACCGCTGCCATGCCCTTCCCGCTCACCCATGACGACCCGTCCGGCTTCGGCCCCTACCGCCTCCTCGCCCGGCTGGGCAGCGGCGGTATGGGCACCGTCTACCTGGCCCGCTCCCCGGGCGGCCGGACCCTGGCGCTCAAGACGATGCACACCCGGATCGCCACCGAGACCCAGTTCCGTACCCGGTTCCGGCTGGAGTCGGATGCCGCCCGGGTCATCGGCGGCCAGTACGGCGCACAGGTCGTCGAGGCCGATCCGCTCGCCGAAACACCCTGGATGGCCACCGAGTACGTCCTCGGCCCGCCCCTCGACGAGGCGGTGGAGCTGGCCGGTCCGCTGCCCGAGGCCTCGGTGCGCGCCCTGGGGGCGGCGCTGTGCGCGGCGCTCGGCCAGCTGCATCGCTCGGACGTCGTGCACCGTGACCTCAAGCCGTCGAACATCATGGTCACGGCGCACGGGCCCAAGGTCATCGACTTCGGTATCGCCCGCGCCCTCGGCGATGACCGGCTGACCCACACGGGCTCCGCTGTCGGTACCCCGGCGTTCATGTCGCCGGAGCAGGCGACCGGGCAGGAGCACTCCCCGGCCGGGGACGTCTTCGCGCTCGCCGGGGTCCTGGTCTTCGCCGCCACCGGCCGCGGGCCGTTCGGCAACGGGCAGCCCGCCGACCTCCTCTACCGGGTGCGCTACAGCGAGCCGGACCTCACCGGCACCCCCGCGGCCCTCGTCCCGGTCCTGTCCCGCGCGCTGGCCAAGGACCCCGCCGAGCGTCCGGCCACCGCCGAGCTGGCGGACCGACTCCACGACGGCAGCGGTGAGTTCGCCGACCATCTGCCGGACGGGGTGCTGGCGGAGATCGGGCGGCGGGCGAGCGAGGTCTGGCAGTTCACGCCCCAGCGGCTGCCGGCCCCCGCCGACCAGCCGCCGACCGTGCCGTCCGCGCCGCCGGCGGCGACCGGTCTCTCCCGCCGCGGCCTGCTGCTCGCCGGGGCCGGCTCGGCGCTCGGCGTGGCCGGGGCCGGGGCGGGCGTGTGGGCCTGGCTCGGACGGGGCGAGTCGGCGCCGGGGCATGCGTCCCCGTACAAGAATCCGACGCCCGGCCCGAGCGTCAGCGCGCTGAAGAAGAAAAAGCTCGACTCGGCGTGGCAGCTCCAGACCGGCGGTCCCGATGAGGAGGAGACGCCCGAAGTTCCCCTGACGGTCGGCGGCCTGGTCGTTCAGGTGGCCGGTGCGACCGTGAACGCCCTCGACGCGAAGTCCGGTGCGGTCAGGTGGAACTTCTCGGTCGACAGTGCCTGGCAGCTCGCCTCGGACGGCGAGCGCTTCTACCGGATCGTGAGGGTCGCGAAATACGACGGCCGGAGCTCGCTGCCCAGGACCGTCTCGCGGTTCCTCACCCGCGTCGACCTCGCCACGGGAAAACCCGGCAAGCACCTCGCCGAGGTGACGGACTCCCACTACGGCGGCATCGACAGCCAATTGCTGGCTGTTGTCGGTGACACCGCCTACCTGGCGATCTCGCAGGGGAAGGTGAAGATGTATCAGCGGCAGATTCCTTGGGCCGTGACGGCCGTGGACCTCACCACGGGGCGCCGGCTCTGGACCGAGCAGCTGCCGTTCCGGTCGCAGAAGTCGGACCAAAATCACTTCCTCGCCGCCAAGGCCGTCGGCAACCGTCTGGTGCTCCTCCGGGAGACGAACGACGGCAAGGTCCGGGTCGTCGCCCGTGACACCCGTACCGGGAAGGTCGCCTGGGACAAGCCGTGGGACGTCAGGCCGGCCGTCGCGCACCAGGTGCTGACGGCCGACGACAAGCACCTCTATCTGGGCTCCGGACGGCTGCGGGCGCTGCGGCTGAGTGACGGCGGGCAGGCGTGGGAGTCGGCCGCGGGGAAGAGCTACGGGCCGCCGATCGTGAAGAACGGCGTGGTGTACGCGGTGGAGAAGGGCCTCGGCCTCGTCGGGGCCGACGCCGGCAGCGGGAAGCCGCGATGGGCGGAGAAGGGCGGCGACGGCGCGAAGGCGTCGCTCACCTCCCGCCCCGTCATCGGCTCCCGGTACGCGTACAGCTACAGCGAGAGCGAGGGGGCGCTCCGGGCGATCGGTCTCGCCTCGCGCACCACCGCCCGCTTCTACAAGGCCAACGGAAACCGCTTCGCCGCACAGGAGCACAGCAAGATGATCATCGCGTCGGGTGCGCACTTCCTCGCCGGCTTCCCCCTCCAATGACCCCACGGACAGGCCCACCGACGCCCCCACCGACCTCCACAGAAGGCCACCACCCATGAACCCCCTCGGCACCGGCGATCCGCTCCGCCTCGGCCCGTACCGTCTCCTCGGTGTGCTCGGCGAGGGCGGTATGGGCAAGGTCTACGTCGGCCAGGACGCCGCGGGCACCGTCGCCGCGGTCAAGGTGCTCCGGCCCGAGCTCGCCGACGAACCGAACCTCGCCCAGCGCTTCGTCCGCGAGGCACAGGCGGCGCAGGCCGTGACGAGCAAGGGCGTGGCCGGTGTCCTGGGGGCGCAGACCGAGGGCGGCCGCCCGTGGATCGCCACCGAGTTCCTGGCCGGACCGACCCTCGACCAAGCCGTCGAGGCCTACGGTCCCTTCGACGAACCAGGAGTGCGCGCCCTCGCCGCCTCCCTCGCGCACACCCTCGCCGACATCCACACCGCGGGCCTGATCCACCGCGACCTCAAACCCCCGAACATCGTCCTGACGTCGCGCGGTCCGCGCGTCATCGACTTCGGCATCGCCCGCCCCGAGCACGGACTGACCCTCACCACCACCGGACAGGTCCCGGTCACCCCGGGCTACGGCGCCCCCGAACAGGTCCTCGGCCGGCGCGTGGCATCCCCCGCCGATGTCTTCTCCCTGGGCGCGGTCCTGGTATACGTGGCCAGCGGTCATCGCGCCTACGACGCCTCCCACATCGCCGCCCTTCAGTACAAGGTCGTCCACGACGAGCCCGACCTGGGGGGCGTCCCCGAGGCGCTCCGCCACCTCATCGCCCCCCTCCTCGCCAAGGACCCGGCCGCCCGCCCCGCCCCCGACCGGATAGCCGCGGCCTTCGCACCGCCCAAGGGCGCCGAACGGGTCTGGCGGCGCGGCAGCGTGGCCGAGGAGATCAAACAGCGGGAGAGCGGCATCCACGAGCTGACCGCGCCGACCCTGCCCGGCGGCGGCTCGGGCCGTCCGGTGACCCGGCGCCGGCTGCTCACGGGCCTGGCGGCGGGCGGTGTGGTCCTGGCCGCGGGCGGTGGTGCGGCGGCCGCCTGGTGGCCGCGTCCGCCGGAGCAGACCAAGGCCGATCTCTTCGCCTTCCCGGCCGCCGTCAAGACCCCGGTGGCGCATGTGCTGAACACGGACGACGGTGGCTTGATCGTGGGCGGGTCGCCGAAGGAGCTCTGGGGCCCGGTCGAGGTCCTCGCCGACGACACACCCGCGCCGCTGCCCGTACGGGACGTCATCGTCGTCGGCGCGCGCGGCGGCGGGATCGCCGCCCTCAACGTCGTGGACGGCAAACGCCGTTGGGCCGTCCACGACATCAAGGCGACCGGCCGCTACCTCTCCCTCTCGGACCGCCTGATCGCTGCCGTCGACGCGAAGGGGACGCTGCGCACCTTCGTCCCCTCCACCGGGGAACCCCGGTGGACCGCCGATGCCGAGGCGGACTCCCTGCTGGCCGCCGACGACACCGCCGTCTACGTCCTGACCAAGGACCACCGGCTGCGCGCCGTCGGCCGCTCCGACGCGAAGATCCGCTGGACCGCGCCCCTCGGCGCCCCCTTCCGCACCAAGGTCAACCCGCCCGGCGTCCTCGCCCACGGCCGCCTCGTCCTGGGCACGCTGAACGGCAACGTCCTCGCCGTCGACACCGCCGACGGCCACCGCGTATGGGACCTGCGCGGCCAGTCCGACTCCTTCGTCCGCCCGGCCTGTTACGGCAGCACCGTCTACCTCAACGGGAAGACGATGACGGCCCGCAGGATCACCGACGGCAAGGAGCTGTGGACGGTCAGGAAGCGCAGCCTGCTGAACGAGACCGGCATCGAGTGGGGTCCGGTGACCGCCACCGCTGACGGCTTGTACGCCACGCACCAGGCGTACCTCGACTCGGATTCCACCTACCCCGACAAGTGGAAACCCGGCGACGGCGGCCACGCCTTCCAGATCCGTGGGTCGTCCAACATCGGCACACCTGTGGTCCCCCAGGGCAGTGGGCTCTGGACGGTCGAGGGCGACGCCTGGTACCAGGTCAACGCGCTGAGCGCGAAGGACGGCCTCCCCGTCTGCACCTACAAACTGCCCAAGTCCGAGCGTCAGTGGATCGTGGCCGACGGCAATCGCGTCTTCGTGATGAACGACGCCGCGCTGTACGCCCTGCCGGTGTTCTGACCCCGGCTGGTGGTGGCCGGGTCAGGGAAATCAGCGGGCCCGGGGCGCCGGCCCCGGGCCCGGGGATCCTCAGCCCGTCACCGGCGCATGCTCCCGCAGTACTTCCATGAACGCCCGCATCCACTCCGGCTGGTCGTTCCAGGCGCGGGCGGAGACGACCTTGCCGTCCACCACCGCCGCGCCGTCGACGAAGATTCCGCCGCCCATCGCCACGTCCGGGGCGCAGGCGGGGTAGGCCGCGGTACGGCGGCCCTTGAGGACGCCGAGCGGGGCCAGCGTGATGGCCGCGTGACAGAGGTGCGCGACGGGCTTGTCGGCGTCGAAGAAGTGGGTGACGACGCGGCGGTAGTCGGAGTCGTTCCGCAGATACTCCGATGCCCGGCCGCCGGGGAGCACCAGCGCGGCGTACTCCTCCGGGGCGACCTCGGACAGTGCGAGGTCGGACGGCCAGGAGTGGCCCTCGCGCTCGACGTAGGTGTCGAAGTCGTCGACGAAGTCATGCACCACGAACCGCAGCTTCTTCCGTGACGGGGCCGCGACCTGCGTCTCGTACCCCTCCTCCAGCATCCGCTGATAGGGGTAGAAGAACTCCAGGTCCTCGGTGGCGTCGCCGGCGATGATCAAGATCTTGGGCATGCTGCGCGCTCCTCGTGGTGGCTTCAACCGGGCCGATCGGTTCGACCGGGCCGTATCGGATCAATCGGTTCCCCACTCGGTGACCTCGAATGCGTCGCCCACCGCCAGCTTTCCGGTGTGCAGTACGGAGAACTTCGAGCCGAACGCCACCCCGCCCTCGGGCACCCGCCGGTACGAGGCGAGCGTGCGCAGCGGTTCGGGCCCCGCCTTGGCGCCCGTGCGCTGGTCGACGAGCGTGACGGCGCAGCGGATGGCGAGCTTGGCGAACCCCAGCTCACCACCGCCGACCGTGACCCGCCGGGCCCGGTCCTCGGTCTGCGGCGCGTCCCACCCGTCCACGACGATGTTGGGCCGGAAGCGGTCCATCGGGACCGGCGGGCGGCCGGCGGCGGCGAGACGGCGGTTGAGGTCGTCGAAGGTGGCCAGGGAGATGACGTGCACGGGGCTGCTGTCGGCGAAGCCGGAGGTGCCGGGGGTGAGGCCGTCGGTCACCCGGTCGTGCTCCGGCGGTACGCGCACCAGCCGGCTGGCCGCGCCGAGCGCCCGGGACAGCCAGTCGGCCGCCCGGTCCCCCTGGTCGACCGCGCGGTACGGCGAACCGAACATCTCGACCTCGGCTCTGGGGGAAGACCCGTCGCCGAGGTCGACGTCCAGGCGCAGGGTCTCCATCCCCGGCGCGTTCAGGGTGAGTTGAGCCCCGTCCGCGCCGACCTCGGGACGTATCACCGCCAGCCGGGGGTCCTTGCGCTGACTTCGGAAGACGCCTCCGGGGCCGACGACCAGGAAGCTGCGGTCGTGCGGGAGGCCGGCCGGCGTGAGCTCCGCCTCGGTCGCCGGGGTGCCGGCGCAGCCCTTGACGGGATAGCTGGTTAACGCGGTGACGGTAGCCATGGGGGCAGCGTAGAGCCCGGCCGGCCGCCGGCGGCCGCCGTTCACCGCCCGGGGTCACGCCCCGGCGCGGGCCGCCCGGCGCCTTACGGAACGGCCCTGCACCGCCGCGTGCCCGGTACGCACCGCCCGCTGAATCTCAGGTCCACAAATCCGTGATCGCCACGTCCAGGTCGGCCAGTAGCCGGCGGAGCAGCGGCAGGGAGAGGCCGATGACGTTGCCGGGGTCGCCGTCGATGCCGTCGATGAAGGGGGCGGAGCGGCCGTCGAGGGTGAAGGCGCCCGCGACGAACAGCGGCTCGCCGCTTTCGACATAGGCGGCGATCTCCTTGTCGGTGGGCTCGCCGAAGCGGACCGTGGTCGAGGCGGTGGCGGAGACCTGACGGCCGTCCGCACCCGTGTCGATGACGCAGTGCCCGGTCTGCAGGATGCCGGAGCGGCCGCGCATGGACTTCCAGCGGGCGGTGGCGTCCTCGGCGTCCGCGGGCTTGCCGAGCGCCCGCCCGTCCAGCTCCAGGACCGAGTCGCAGCCGACCACCAGGGCGCCGGCGGCCTCCGGGCGGGCGGCGACGGCGGCGGCCTTCGCCTCGGCCAGTATGCGGGCCAGTTCACCGGGCGTGGCGGCGGTGAGCGCGTCCTCGTCGACGCCGCTGACGATGACCTCGGGCGCCAGCCCGGCCTGGTGCAGCAGGGCCAGCCGGGCGGGGGACTGGGAGGCGAGGACGAGACGGCGGGGGCGGGGCTCTTCGGTCATGCCCGCCATCGTACGGAGCCGCGGGGGGCGCCCGGACTACTTGTGGAGCACGGCCTCCATGACGGACTTCGCGATCGGGCCGCCCAGCTTGCCGCCGGCGATCTCCGACCGGGGAATGTCCATTTCCTTGGGGTCGACGAAGACGGCGACCGCGACCGGGGAGCTGCCGTCGCTCTGCTTGGCGTAGGAGACGAACCAGGCGTAGGGGCGCTCGTCGTGGACGTTCGCGCCGTGCTGGGCGGTGCCGGTCTTGCCGCCGACGGTCACGCCGTCGATCTTGGCCTTCGAGGCGGTGCCGTCGCTGGCCGTGTACTCCATCATCTCCTGCACCTTCTTCGCGGTGCCGGCGGAGACGGCCTGGGACATCATCTTCGGTTCGATCTTCTCGATCGTCGACAGGTCGGAGCCGCGCACCTCGTCGACGATGTGCGGCATCATCACCTTGCCGTCATTGGCGAGGCCGGCGGCGACCATCGCCATCTGCATCGGTGTGCTGGTGAGGCTGCCCTGGCCCATACCGGTCAGCGCGGTCTGCGGCTTGTCGAGCTTGTCCGGGTAGAGGCTCTTGCTGGCCAGCAGGTCCCCGAGGTCCTTGTCGTAGACGTCGGAGTTGAAGCCGAACTTCTCCGCGGTCTTGCGCATCTTTTCCTTGCCGACCTTCAGCGCGGTGTCGAGGAAGACGTTGTTGCACGACCACTGCATGCCGGTCTTCAGCGAGGCCTTGTCGCAGGGCGCGCCCGCGACGTCATTGCCGATCTCCGTCGTGCTCTGCGGCAGCCGGTAGGGGGCGGGCGCACCCGACGGGGCATTGATGTCCGACACCACGCCGCTCTCCAGCGCGGCCGCCGCGGTGAGGATCTTGAAGGTGGAGCCGGGGGCATAGGTTTCCCGCAGCGCCCGGTTGCTCAGCGGCTTGGTCTTCTCGGCGTCCAGCGCCTTGAACTTCCGGCTCTCGGCGTTGGAGATGCCGGTGAAGACCGACGGGTCGTAGGACGGGGTGGAGGCGAGCGCGAGGACCCGGCCGCTGCGCGGGTCGAGAGCGACCACCGCACCCTTGGCGTGGAGGTCGGTCAGCCCCTTGTACGCGGCCTTCTGCGCCTTGGGGTCGATGGTGGTGACGACATCGCCGCCGCGCGGCTTCTCGCCGGTCAGGATGTCCTGGGCGCGCTTGAAGGCGAGCCGGTCGTCCTTGCCGCTGAGCACCTTGTTGTAGATGCCCTCCAGGAAGGACGTGCCCTGGGCCTGCGAGGCGAAGCCGGTGACCGGCGCGTACATCGGGCCGTCCTTGTACGTCCGCTTGTACTTGAAGTCACCGGAGGTCGCCACCGAGCCGGTGACCGGCTTGCCGCCGACGATGATGTTGCCGCGCGGGTAGGAGAACGCCTCGATCTTGACGCGCCGGTTGTGGGGGTCGTTGGCGAGGTCGTTGCCCTGGATGAACTGGACCCATGTCGCGCGGGCCAGCAGGGCCAGCACCAGCACCCCGCAGAAGACGGCTATATGCCTCAGCGGCCTGTTCATCGCTCTCCCATCCCGGCCGGCCGCCGCCCCGGCGGCCGAGCGCCCGAATTGCGCTGTCAGGAGGGAAAGAAGCAATTTCGGGGGTGATGGTTGCGACCGGGAACTGTGAGGGTTGCCTCCCCGCGGACGGGAACCGCTACTTCCCCGCGACGGGCACCGCTACCTCCCCGTGAGCATGATCATCAGCACCACCGCGACCACGGCCAGCACGATGCCCATCCGACGGAGCTTGGCCTGTACATCGCGCAGCTCCTCAGGAGGCTCATCGGGTGGATCTGACCACAGCATGTATCGATCCTGGGCCCGATGCGCGCGTGGGGGGGGGGGGGGGGGGGGGGGGGGGCCCCCGCGCCCACCCCATAAGTAATGCCAAGGAACACCCCACACCACAACACCCCCCCGCGCGGATACCCCCGGCAGGCG
>NZ_JBICXQ010000013.1:0-218889 GCF_043200375.1 Streptomyces sp. NPDC048434
GGCGTGAACAGCGCGCCGCTCTAGTGGTGGCTCGTGGGGTTGTTGTGACCCCCTAGTTAATGGATCGTGGGCCCGTGGGGGGCGTGGCGCCTGAGTACGCGTACTCAGGCGCCACGGCGTAACGCACTAGTCAGTGCACTATGCACCGACCTGACCTCACGGTCACCGCTCGACATCAGCCGGTCAATGCGACCAGTAACTCGTACGCCAGGCCCGCGGGCCCGGGTGCGGCATCCGCGCCCGCGCCGGAACCGTGGACGCGGGGTCCGACCACTCGGTGCCGCGATCGGCTCCTCCGGGCTCGACGGCAGCGGCGGCCGCCGCGCGGACCTGCACCACCGCCACTGCGGCGGCCAGCTCCTCGGGTGTGGGGTTGCCCCGTACGACCTTGATCATCGAGAACGGCCCTCCTTCGCTGGTTCTGCCGGTCAGAGCGGGATGTTGCCGTGCTTCTTCGGCGGCAGCGCCTCGCGCTTGTTGCGCAGCGTGCGCAGCCCGCGGACGATGTGCCGGCGCGTCTCGGACGGCACGATCACCGCATCGACATAGCCGCGCTCGGCCGCGACGTACGGATTGAGCAGGGCGCCCTCGTACTCCTGGATCAGCTCCTGGCGCCGCTCGTCCTGCGCGGCCGGGTCCTCGATCGCGGCAAGGGTGCGCCGGTAGAGGATGTTGACCGCGCCCTGTGCGCCCATGACGGCGATCTGCGCGGTCGGCCAGGCGAGGTTGAGGTCCGCGCCCAGGTGCTTGGAGCCCATGACGTCATACGCGCCACCGAACGCCTTGCGCGTGATGACCGTGATCAGCGGGACGGTCGCCTCCGCGTACGCATAGATCAGCTTGGCGCCGCGCCGGATGATCCCGTCGTACTCCTGGTCGGTGCCGGGCAGGAAGCCGGGCACGTCCACGAAGGTGATCACCGGGACGTTGAACGCGTCGCAGGTCCGCACGAACCGCGCGGCCTTCTCCGAGGCCTTGATGTCCAGGATGCCCGCGAACTGCATCGGCTGGTTGGCGACCACACCGACCGCATGGCCCTCGACCCGTCCGAAGCCGGTCAGGATGTTCGGCGCGAACAGCGCCTGGGTCTCCAGGAATTCATTGTCGTCCAGGACATGCTCGATCGCGACATGCATGTCGTACGGCTGATTGGCCGAATCCGGGATCAGGGCATCCAGCTCGCGGTCGGTGTCCGAGGTCTCCAGATCCGCCTCCTCCGGGAAGGCCGGCGGCTCGGAGAGGTTGTTCGACGGCAGGTAGGACAGCAGTCCCTTGACGTACTCGATGGCGTCCTTCTCGTCGCCCGCCATGTGGTGCGCCACACCGGAGGTGGTGTTGTGCGTACGGGCGCCGCCCAGCTCCTCGAAGCCGACGTCCTCACCGGTCACCGTCTTGATGACGTCAGGCCCGGTGATGAACATGTGCGAGGTCTGGTCGACCATGACCGTGAAGTCGGTGATGGCGGGGGAGTAGACCGCACCGCCCGCACACGGGCCGACGACCAGGCTGATCTGCGGGATCACGCCGGACGCATGGGTGTTGCGGCGGAAGATCTCGCCGTACATGCCCAGCGAGGCCACGCCCTCCTGGATGCGCGCGCCGCCGGAGTCGTTGATGCCGATGACCGGGCAGCCGGTCTTGAGCGCGAAGTCCATCACCTTGACGATCTTCTCGCCGAAGACCTCGCCCAGGGCCCCGCCGAAGACCGTGAAGTCCTGGGAGAAGACGGCCACCGGGCGCCCGTCGACCGTGCCGTAGCCGGACACCACACCGTCGCCGTAGGGGCGGGTCTGCTCCAGCCCGAAATTGGTCGACCGGTGCCGCGCGAACTCGTCCAGCTCGACGAACGAGCCCTCGTCCAGCAGCAGATCGATGCGCTCACGCGCCGTCAACTTCCCCTTTGCATGCTGCTTTTCCACCGCACGTGCGGAACCGGCATGCGTGGCTTCTTCGACCCGTCGCTGCAGATCCGCCAGTTTGCCCGCGGTGGTGTGGATGTTTGCTTCCGGCTCGGACATCGGGATGCGGCTCCTGCTCGTCCTGGACTGGTGCTCGTACTGAGGGTGGTACGGGTTTGGCTACCGATTCGTAGCGTATCCGCGGGACTGCTCAGCGGCACTGCGTCGTTGACCACACCTAGGCTGGTCCCATGACGCCTCAACCACCGGAAAACCGGGACAAAGATGCCGGTCGCTGGAGCGATCTGGGCCGCCCCCCGCTGAACGCCACGGCGCTGCGCCGCGCCCTGGTGCGGCCCGGCTCGCTCTGGACCGCCCTGGACGTCGTCTCCGCCACCGGCTCCACCAACACCGACCTGGCGGCCCGCGCGGCCGAGGGGGAGGCCGAGGGCGCCATCCTGGTGGCCGAGGAACAGTCCGCCGGCCGCGGCCGCCTCGACCGCACCTGGTCGGCGCCCCCGCGCTCCGGCCTCTTCTTCTCCGTCTACCTCACCCCCCGCGTCCCGGTGGAACGCTGGGGCTGGCTCCCCCTGCTCGCCGGGGTGGCCACGGCCGCCGCCCTCTCCCGGACGGCCGGCGTCGACACGGCCCTCAAGTGGCCCAACGACCTGTTGGTAACTTCCCAGGACTCCGAGGAACTGCGTCCTGGGGGCACCCTCACGGAACGCAAGGTGGGCGGCATCCTCGCCGAACGGGCCGGCCCCGGCGTCGTCATCGGCATCGGCCTCAACGTCTCCCTCACCGCCGCCGAACTCCCCGTGCCCGCCGCGGGCTCGCTGGTCCTGGCGGGCGCCCGCAGCACCGACCGCGACCCGCTGCTGCGCGCCGTGCTCCGCTCACTGGAGGACTGGTACACGGAGTGGCGGGCCGCCGACGGCGACCCCGCCGCCAGCCGCCTCCACGAGGCCTACGCCGCGGGCTGTGCCACCCTCGGCCGCTCCGTACGCGCCGAACTCCCCGGCGACACCGAAATCATCGGCGAGGCAGTGGCCATCGACGGCGACGGCCGCCTGGTACTGGCCACCGCGAACGGCGTACAGCGGCCGGTCGGGGCCGGGGACATCGTCCACTTGCGCCCGGCGGAGGACTCGTAGGGCCTGTCCGAGGCGTTGGACGAGACCCCGGCCCGGTGCGGCGCCACGATGGATGGCCGCCGCACGGGTCGGCGGCCGTGAGGTCTGCCGCTGTCCGTCCCGAGGGGCGTCCCCTCCGGGCCCCCGCCCACGGGGAGTACGCGCACCCACGGCGGGCGCGCGGCGCCCACCCCACCGGCCGACCGCAGACACACTCGGCCCAGCCGCGGCCAAGGACGGCAGCGCGAGGGCACCCCGCCCCGCCGCCTACCGCCGCGCCGGTACACCCCCACCACTTCCGCGGTCACAGCCGACATGTGAGAGTGAGCCAGAGCACACCTGCCGTATCGTTGAGGCGGTTCGCCAGGGAGCGGACCACCGGCGAGCAGTGATCGGAAGGGCAGTGCGCAGGGATCGGACAGGGAGCGGCCGGTGACCGCCGACGACTCGGGCGCCGCCCCGCGCGACATGGACACCGAGGACGACGCCGTGCGCGACGTCCCCGTCGACGACCCCTCCGGGGGCCGGGACGAGGGCGCCACCACCAACGGCGAGGCCGGCGGCATGGTCACCGGCAACGGCGCGGCCGATAACGGCGACGAGAACAACATCGCCGTCCGCCTCGAACAACTCATCCTCGGCGCCGACCGCCGCTACACACCGTTCCAGGCGGCCCGCGGCGCCGGTGTCTCCATGGATCTCGCGGCCCGCTTCTGGCGGGCCATGGGCTTCGCCGACATCGGCCAGGTCAAGGCCCTCACCGAGGCCGATGTGCTGGCCCTGCGCCGGCTGTCCGGTCTCGTCGAGGCCGGGCTGCTGAGCGAGGCCATGGCCATCCAGGTCGCCCGCTCCACGGGCCAGACCACCGCCCGTCTCGCCGACTGGCAGATCGACTCCTTCCTGGAGGGCCTCACCGAGCCCCAGGACTCCGGCCTGACCCGTACGGAGATCACCTACCCGCTGGTCGAGCTGCTGCTCCCCGAGCTGGAGGAGTTCCTCGTCTACGTCTGGCGGCGCCAGCTCGCCGCCGCCACCGGCCGCGTCGTCCGGGCCCAGGACGACGCGGAGATGGTCGACCGCCGGCTCGCCGTCGGCTTCGCCGACCTGGTCGGTTTCACCCGTCTGACCCGCCGCCTGGAGGAGGAGGAACTGGGCGAGCTGGTGGAGGCGTTCGAGACCACCTGCTCCGACCTGGTGGCCGCGCACGGCGGCCGGCTCATCAAGACCCTCGGCGACGAGGTCCTCTTCTCCGCCGATGACGCCGGTATCGCCGCCGAGATCGGGCTGCGGCTGATCGAGACGATGACCAATGACGAGACGATGCCGGAGCTGCGGGTCGGTATCGCCTTCGGCACGGTCACGACCCGGATGGGCGATGTCTTCGGCACGACGGTCAACCTCGCCAGCCGCCTCACCTCGATAGCGCCGAAGGACACCGTGCTGGTGGACGAGGCGTTCGCCGAGGAGCTGGGCCGTATCGGTGACGCACCGGTCTCCGAGGCCGACGCCGCGGCCGCGGAAAAGGTGGCCGAGGAGGGCACCGGCGCCCCGCCGCCGTCGTACCGCTTCGCACTCCAGCCGATGTGGCAGCGCCCGGTGCGAGGCCTGGGCGTGATCGAGCCGTGGCAGCTGAGCCGTCGGGACGGACAGGCCACGAGCGACTGAGGCCCACAAGCGGACCGGACCCCGCCGCGAACGGACGCCCGGACCCCGCCGTGAACGGGCACTCGGACCACGGCAGGCCCGGAACCGGAGCCCGCGGATCACCACCGCCCGGAACCGAGCCGGTGGACCGCTGCCCGCCCGTCCTGATGCGCCCCCGCGGATCACGGCCGCCCGAACCGACCGCCCGGCCCACACCCCGCCCCCTCCCGAGCCCGGCCCCTCCCGAGCCCGGCCCACCCCTCCGGGCTGCCGCCCCCATCCCTGTCGCCCCGGCCGCCCACCTGGCATGATCCCCACGTCAGGTCAACGCCCGTTAACAGGGAGGGCTGCATGGAACGGCAGGGGCAACGGCAACAATTCGGCGCCGACGGCTGGGTGGCCGTCGAGCGCCACGGTTTCGTGGCGGAGCTGATCATGGACCGCCCGAAGGCCATGAACGCCGTTTCGACGGCCATGGCCGACAGCCTGGCGCAGGCCTGCGCCGAGCTGGCCGCGGACCGCTCCGTACGGGCGGTGGTGCTCAGCTCCACCCACGAGCGGGCGTTCTGCGTCGGCGCGGACCTCAAGGAGCGCAACTCCTTCACGGACGCGGACCTGATGCGACAGCGCCCGCACACCCGCGCCGCGTACACCGGCGTACTGGAACTGCCGATGCCCACCATCGCCGCGGTGCACGGCTTTGCGCTCGGCGGCGGCTTCGAGCTGGCGCTGGCCTGCGATCTGATCGTCGCGGACGGTACGGCGGAGGTCGGCCTGCCGGAGGTGTCGGTGGGCGTCATCCCCGGCGGCGGGGGCACCCAGCTGCTGCCGCGCCGGGTGGGCGCGGCGCGGGCGGCCGAGCTGGTCTTCACCGCCCGGCGGGTGCAGGCGGCCGAGGCCGCGGAGCTGGGGCTGGTCGACCGGCTGGTGGCGGACGGGCAGGACCGGGCCGGGGCGCTGGAGCTGGCGGCCGCGATCGCCCGTAACTCGCCGGTCGGACTGCGCGCCGCCAAGCGCGCCATGCGCCTCGGGCACGGGCTGGACCTGCGGGCCGGCCTGGACCTGGAGGACGGCGCCTGGCGCAGCGTGGCCTTCTCCGGGGACCGGGCGGAGGGCGTGGCGGCCTTCAACGAGAAGCGGGATCCGGAGTGGCCCGGGGAGTGACCCGGGGCAAGACGGCGCCGGCGCCGGACGGCACCTCCCGCGGTGTCGGCGCGGCCGCCCACCGTCACGCACCGTGATGAGGCCATGCTCCGGCCCCCTCCTGCGCGGCTCATCTCCCGTCTCCGCTCCACCCCCACCCCCCGACCAGGAACGACGCGAATAACGCCCGGGTGTCAATCACACACGGAAAGGGGCGAAAGGGGTTAAACATTCCTACGCTGTACTACAGAGCGTGCTCACGGTGACGGAATGCGAGGATCCGGTGACGGGCGAGGGCGATGCGAGGCTGCGGGCCGTGGTGGAGCTGGCGCAGGCGATGGCGGCCGCGCACACGCCGCGCGAATCGGCGCACGCCGCGGCGCAGGGTGTGCGCCAGGCCCTGGGGGGATCCTTCGCGGCGATCTCGAAGTGGGAGCGCGAGCTGGGCAAGCTCCGGGTGCTGGTCAATGTCGGCGAACTCGCCGACGACGAGGAGGAGTTCCCGGACGACGAGAGCTACCCCGTCCACGAATTCCCGGAGATCGTCGGCTTTCTCCACGAGCAGTGGGCGGGCGGCGGCGAGCCCAGTGCCTGGGTGGAGACCGCCGAGGAGCCGCACGGCGGCCCCGCGCCCGCGGAGGCGGCAGCGGGGCTGGGCGGGAGTGGCTGTGCCAACCCGCAGCGGGTGGCCGCGCTGCGCCGCCGCGGCCGGGGCTGCTGTGTGGTCGCGCCGATCGTGCTGCACGGCCGGGCGTGGGGCGAGCTGTATGTCGCGCGGCGTACGGGGGAGGCGGTCTTCGGGCGGCCGGACGCCGACTTCGCGAGCGTGCTCGCCGCGGTCACGGCCGCCGGGATCGCCCAGACCGAGCGGCTGGCGGAGGTCCGCCGGCTGGCCTTCACGGACTCCCTGACCGGCCTCGCCAACCGCCGCGCCGTCGATATGCGGCTGGACGAGGCGCTGGAGCTGCACCGCAGGGACGAGGTGGTGGTCAGCCTGGTGGTGTGTGACCTCAACGGGCTGAAGCGGGTGAACGACTCGCGCGGCCATGCGGCCGGGGACCGTCTGCTGGAGCGCTTCGGCTCGGTGCTGTCCCTGTGCGGTGCGATGCTGCCGGGCATGCTGGCGGCCCGGCTCGGCGGCGATGAGTTCTGTCTGCTCGCGGTGGGCCCGCCGGCCGACGAGGTGGTCAAGGTGGCCGGTGAACTGTGCGACCGGGCAGGGGAGTTGGACCTCGGTGAGGGGGTTGCGGTCGGGGTCGCCTCGACCGGCGATCCGATCGGTCCGGTGCGCAGCGCCCGCCGGCTCTTCCGGCTCGCGGACGCCGCGCAGTACAAAGCCAAGGCGGCGCGGTCGGGTGAGCCGGTGGTCGCCGGGCGGCACGGCGGCAAGGACGACCCGGTCGTCCGGCTCGCCGACGCACCGGACCGGCGGTCGGGGCCGGAGCGCCGCCGCTTCCGGAGGTGAGGCATCGCATCCTTGTACAGACCCCGGTCCCTCGCGTACGCCCCGTAAGGGGTGCTCACGAAATCCGGTGGTGACATCCGGCGATTCAGTCTCTAGGGTGCCTGAATATGGATATGCACACTGTGGTGCTGGGGACGTCCGGCACGACCGCACAGGACGTCATCGCGGTGGCCCGCGGCGCGGCCCGGATCGAGCTGTCCGCGGAGGCCCTCGCGGCCGTCGCCACCTCCCGCGCCTTCATCGACGAACTCGCCGCCAAGCCGGACCCCGTCTACGGCGTCTCCACCGGCTTCGGGGCCCTCGCCGTACGGCACATCAGCCCCGAGCTGCGCGTGCAGCTCCAGCGCAACATCGTGCGCTCGCACGCGGCCGGCATGGGCCCGCGGGTCGAGCGCGAGGTCGTCCGCGCGCTGATGTTCCTGCGGCTCAAGACGCTCGCCTCCGGGCACACCGGTGTCCGCCCGCTCGTCGTCGAGACGATGGCGGCCATCCTCAACGCCGGCATCACGCCCGTCGTGCACGAATACGGCTCGCTCGGCTGCTCCGGTGACCTGGCGCCGCTCTCGCACTGTGCGCTGACGCTGATGGGCGAGGGCGACGCGGAGGGCCCCGACGGTGTCGTACGGCCGGCCGGCGAGCTGCTGGCCGAGCACGGCATCGAGCCCGTCGAACTGCGCGAGAAGGAGGGCCTGGCGCTCCTCAACGGCACCGACGGCATGCTCGGCATGCTGGTCATGGCCTGCGCCGATCTCGCCCGGCTGTTCACCTCCGCGGACATCACCGCGGCCCTCTCGCTGGAGGCACTGCTCGGCACGGACAAGGTCCTCGCGCCCGAGCTGCACGCCATCCGCCCGCACCCCGGGCAGGCCGCCTCGGCGGGCAATATGTCCAAGGTGCTGGCCGGGTCGGGCTTCACCGGCCACCACCAGGACGACGCCCCGCGCGTCCAGGACGCCTACTCCCTGCGCTGCGCCCCGCAGGTCGCCGGCGCCGGCCGGGACACCCTCGACCACGCCCGGCTCGTGGCCGACCGCGAGCTGGCCGCCGCGGTCGACAACCCGGTGGTGCTGCCGGACGGCCGGGTCGAGTCCAACGGCAACTTCCATGGCGCTCCGGTCGCCTACGTCCTGGACTTCCTGGCCATCGCCGCGGCCGACCTCGGCTCGATCGCGGAGCGCCGTACCGACCGGCTGCTGGACAAGAACCGTTCGCACGGGCTGCCCGCCTTCCTGGCCGGAGACCCGGGCGTCGACTCCGGGCTGATGATCGCCCAGTACACCCAGGCCGCGCTCGTCAGCGAGCTGAAGCGGCTGGCGGTGCCCGCCTCGGTGGACTCCATCCCGTCCTCCGCCATGCAGGAGGACCATGTCTCGATGGGCTGGTCGGCGGCGCGCAAGCTGCGTACCGCGGTCGACAACCTGACCCGGATCATCGCCGTCGAGCTCTATGCCGCGACCCGCGCCGTCGAGATGCGTACGGGGCTGACGCCCGCCCCCGCCACCCGTGCCGTGCTGGACGCGGTGCGCGGTGCCGGCATCCAGGGGCCGGGCGAGGACCGTTTCCTGGCGCCGGACCTGGAGGGCGCGTATGCGTTCGTCCGGGGCGGGAAGCTGGTGGCGGCCGTGGAGTCGGTCACCGGCGAGCTGGCGTAACGGCGGACGGCGGGGCGCCCGCCGCCCGTCCCGTCTCAGGCGGTGTCGTCGCGGGTGCGGCGGACGGAGTAGCTGACCAGCCCGGCGCCGAGCGCGAGACAGGCGCCGCCGCCGATCACGTACGGCGTGGTGTCCGGGCTGCCGGTGTCGGCGAGGAAGTGCGGCCGGGCGCCGGCGGGGTCGGCGCCGGAGACCGTGCGGGAGCCGGTGCCCGAGCCGCTGTGGTGCGGGGTGGTCGTCGTGGAACCGCTGACGGTGTCCTGGGCCCCGCTGCTCACCCGGTCGGCCAGGCCCGGTCCGGCCGCGGCGGATGCCGTCCGCAGGCCGGAATCTGTCGCTCCGTCATCCCCCGCACTCGCATTGGCGGAGGGGACGAACCACAGGGCGAACAGTACCGATCCCGCGGCCGCGGCGGTCAGCAGTGGTCGTCGTGCGGTCACGAAGCGATCCCCCTTGTGGGTTCGGCGAATTGGCCGTTGACCGCAGATGTTAGTGACCGCCGCGGGTCGCGGGGAAGTCAGGACCCGTCCATGCCTAACCTCCGTGCTATGAGCAATGGTGAGACATCACGTTTTGTGCGCCTTCATGTCGAACTGATCCTGGAGGTGACCGACGCCCGGCAGCTGACCGGCGCGGCCCTCGATCACATCGGCGGCGACCCGTCGCTGCCCGACGAGGAGCGCAGACAGTCCGTGGAGACGGTCAAGGAGGATCCGGCGGAGGCACTGGCCCATCTGATCGACCCGTTCGACCTCGTCACCTCGGTGCCGGGCACCGAACTCGCCCAGGCCTCGTGGAGCAGCGAGGAGCTGACCGACTACGACCCGGACGCCGAGTGGAACGCGGCGGACTGGGATCTGGCGGACGACGCGGACGGGGAGGGCTGACCGGCAGCTCGTCCCGCCCGATGGCCAGGGCCCCTGTACGGCTTACCCGCCGTACGGGGGCCCACTACGTGGCCGGTGCGCATCCGCACCGTGAGCACCCGGTGACCGTTCCGGGGACATAAGTGGCCTTCCCCACACTTTGTGGAGGCATGGAACGGGCGAAAAGGAAAAGGCGTTCATATGGCGTCGGCTGGAATGGCTGCGTCCAGATATGCCTGCGTTCAGTTGGCAGCTCGCTCGGGGAAGTCAGCGAAATCGGTAGCAATGGAGATGCGTGTGATAACGGACAGCAAGCGCCGGAACGGGCTTATAGCCAGCGCCACGCTGCTCGGGGGCGTACTCACGCTTGCGGCGTGTGGCGGCAGCACGGCGGCTGACCACGGCAGCGATGGCGGTGCTGACGGTCCTCGCCACGAGAACGCCCAGCAGGTGGACGAGGCGGCCGCGAAGGACGCCTCCAAGGCCAAGATCAAGATTCTGCCGGCGGACGGCGCGACCGGTGCGGGCATCAACAGTGACGCCAACGTCACGGTCGGCGACGGAAAGCTCACCGAGGTCACCATGACCTCGGCCGAGTCCAAGCAGAAGATCGACGGCACCCTCTCCGCGGACGGCACCTCCTGGAAGCCCAAGCAGGCGCTGGAACGTTCGACGAAGTACAAGGTCACCGCGCATGCGGTGGACTCCAAGGGACGCACGGCGGTGGAGAACTCCAGTTTCACCACCGTCTCCCCGGCGAACAGCTTCGTCGGGAACTTCACGCCGGAGAACGGCTCGACCGTCGGCGTCGGGATGCCGGTGTCGATCAACTTCGACAAACCGGTCGAGAACAAGGCCGAGGTCGAGTCCGCGATCAAGGTTGCGTCGAGCAGCAACCAGCAGGTCGTCGGCCACTGGTTCGGCGACAAACGGCTGGACTTCCGCCCCCAGGACTACTGGAAGGCGAACTCCAAGGTCACCATGAAGCTCGGCCTCGACGGTGTCGAGGCATCGCCGGGCGTCAAGGGCATCCAGAACAAGACCGTCAGCTTCAATGTCGGTCACTCGCAGGTCAGCACCGTTGACACCCAGGCGCACCTGATGTTCGTGGTGCGTGACGGCAAGCTCGTCAAGACCATCCCGATTTCGGCCGGCGGCGACGAGAACGCGACCTACAACGGCAAGATGGTCATCTCCGAGCGGTTCAAGCAGACCCGGATGGACGGCTCGACCGTCGGCTTCAAGAAGAAGGACGGCAAGGGCGAGTACGACATCCCCGACGTGCCGCACGCCCAGCGCCTGTCGGCCTCCGGCACCTTCATCCACGGCAACTACTGGGGTAAGGGCATCTTCGGCAAGTCCAACACCAGCCACGGCTGCATCGGTCTGGAGGACGCCAAGGGCGCCAAGGACGCGAAGACGCCCGGCGCCTGGTTCTTCGACCACTCGCAGACCGGCGATGTGGTGGATGTCGTCAATTCCCCCGACCAGACGGTCAAGCCGGACAACGGCCTGAACGGCTGGAACATGGACTGGTCGGAGTGGGTCGCCGGCAGTGCTGCGCAGCAGCCCGGCACCGTGGTGCAGCAGTGACACCGCAGATGACGGCAGCACACCGCGGGTGACGGCAGCACACCGCACGATGACCGCGTGTGACATGACCGCTCGCGAGGCGAGATGACAGGTCGTGTCAGGACCGTCAGCTCGTGCCGTGCCGTGCCGGCCGCTCGCCTCATGACGTGACCGACGCCCGGTGGCGCCCCGATCAGGGCGCCGCCGGGCGTCGTCGCTGTGTAGGGTGCGCCGGCCGCCGGCCGCCGACCACCACCGGGACGCGGGGCCGGGGCAGCCCTCCGTACAGTGAGCGGGTGAGTGAGCGCGGAGAAAAAGGGCGCGGCGGGCCGTCGTCGGCGGCCGGTGAACTGGTCGGGCAGGTGCTCGGCAGCGTCCGCTACGCGCCGGACGGCGCGCAGGCCGAGGACGCCATCGAGGCGGGCGCCTCGATGCTGGCCGCGGCCGAGGCCGGCCGGGAGGCGGTGAGCGCGGCGGTGGTCGACGCCGCTGTGGCGGCCGTGCGGCAGTGCTGGGCGGGCGGCTGGCAGCCCGCCGACCTGGAGCGGATCGTGCGGCGTGACGCGTCCGGCGCCTCCCTGGTCGCAGTGGTCGTCGACGCCGTCGCGGCCGAAGCGGCCCGGCCGCCGGCGGCACGCCCCGCGCGCGACACGCGCTGGGCCGAGCAGCTGAGGAACCTCGGCGCCGAGGTCTGGTGGGCCGGCGACACCGGCTACCTCGACGCCCTGGCCGAGCGCCGCCGCACCTCCCGCTTCGAGACCACGTACGACGTACTGGCGGCGCTGCGCGTACTCGCCCGGCTGCCCCGCATCACCCCGCTGCCGGCCCCGCCGAAGGCCGCCCCGAAGAGCGGCCCCGCCGCGTCCCGTGCCCTCGGACGGATCCGCGGGCTGCTCGCCAAGGCCGAGGCGACCGACTACGCGGAGGAGGCCGAGGCGCTGTCCGCCAAGGCCCAGGAGCTGATGGCCCGGCACAGCATCGACGAGGCGCTGCTCGACAGCGCGGACGCCGCCCCCGGCGGGCAGGCCGGCGGCCCGTCCGCGGTCCGTATCGGCATCGAGGGCCCGTACGAACAGGCCAAGGCGCTGCTGCTCGACGCGGTGGCGGCCGCCAACCGCTGCCAGGCCGTCTGGGCCGCCGACGTCGGTTTCTCCACCCTGGTCGGCTTCGCCCCCGACCTGGAGGCGGCCGAGATGCTCTACACCTCGCTGCTGCTCCAGGCCACCGCCGCCATGCACCGCGCGGGCGACGACCACCACGCCCGCGGCCGCTCCCGCCGTACCCGGGACTTCCGCCAGACCTTCCTCGTCGCCTACGCCGACCGCATCCGCGACCGGCTCGGGGCGGCCACCGCCGCCGCCACGGCCGCCGCCACCGCCGAGTCCGCCGAAGCGGCCCCCGACCTCCTCCCGGTCCTCGCCGCCCGCGAACTCGCCGTCGAGGAGACCACCGGCGCCCTCTTCCCCGACACCGCCCCGGTCCGCCTCCGCGGCATACGGGACGCGGACGGCTGGCACCAGGGCAGAGCGGCGGCGGACCAGGCGCGGCTGGGCGAGGGGTGAGGGCGCGGCGCAAGTGACCCCGGGGGAGCCGCGCGCGGCTATGACAACAACCCGCGCTCCAGGGCCGTCATCACCGCCGCCGTCCGGTCCGACACCTCCAGCTTCTTGAACGCACGCAGGAGATGGGTCTTCACGGTGGCCTCGCCGATGAACAGCTCCCGGCCGATCTCGGCATTGGTCAGTCCCTGGCCGACCAGCCGCAGCACCTCGCACTCCCGGACGGACAGCAGCGGCTGCTCCACCGCCCGCGCCCGGAACAGCTTGGTGGCCAGCGACGGGGTCAGCACGGTCGCACCGCGCGCCGTACCGTGTACGGCGTCGACCAACTCGGCCCGGGAGCTGCCTTTGAGGAGGTAGCCGGCCGCGCCCGCCTCCACGGCGCGCAGGATGTCGGAGTCGTCCTCATAGGTGGTGACGATGACCACCCTGCTGCGTGGCGACTGCCGCAGGATGTGCCCCGTGGCGGCGACCCCGTCCATCCCGCCCATCCGCAGATCGAGCAGCACGACGTCCGGCGTCAGCCGGGCCGCCAGCGTCACGGCCTCCTCACCGGAGCCCGCCTGCCCCACGACATCGATGCCCGGGTCGGATTGCAGCATCGCGCACAGACCCTCGCGTACGACGGGGTGATCATCGGCGAGCAGCACCCGCACCGCGACCGTCTCCTCAACGCCCATCATCCGCCGCCTTCGCCAACCGCCCCGCCGCCACATGCTCTTCGGACCGACCCGCCATCGGCGCCTCCGCCCGCTCCACCGCCTGGGCCAAGGGCACCTTCACCTCGACGGCGGTGCCCGCCCCGGGCTCGCTCACCACGCTCATCACTCCACCGATCCCCGCCACCCGCGCCGCCATGCCCCGCAGCCCGAAGCCCCCGCCGTCACCCCGACCGTGCTCGTCCTTTCTCCCGGCAGCCGCCGCCGCTGCCGCGTCGAACCCCCTGCCGTCATCGGCGACACGGAGCCCGACCCGTCCCTCCCCGTACCGGAGCACCAGGTCCACCGCGCGGGCGTCGGCATGCCTGCGCACATTCGCGCCGGCCTCCTGCGCGGCACGCAGCAGGACGACATTGACCGCCATCGGCAGCGGCCGCTCGTCCCCCTCGACGGCGAACCGCACCAGCAGCCCGGTCTGCGCGGTCAGCCCGTCTGCCTGCCGCCGCAGCGCCTGCGCCAAGGAGCTCTCCCGCAAGGACGCGGGCGTGCGGTCGGCCACGAAGGCGCGGGCCTCGGCCAGGCTCTCCCTGGCCACCCGTCCGACCAGCGCCAGATGTTCACGGGCGACGGCAGGCGCGCCCTCCACCTCCGAATCCGCCGCCTGCACAAGGCTGATGATGCTGGTCAGGCTCTGCGCGAGGGTGTCGTGGATCTCCCGTGCGAGCCGCTCGCGTTCGGCGGAGATCCCGGCCTGGTGCGACAGCCGGGCCACCTGCTCGCGGTTCCGCCGCAGCTCTTCGATCAGCGCGGCGTGCTCCTTGTTCTGCCGTACCACCCTCTTGATCCACAGCCCGAGGAGCACGGACAGGGCCATCCCGAGCAGCGACGCAAGCAGCACGAACAGCACGGCCTGGCCCGCGGCGCCGCCGCGCAGCCACAGCATCGTCACGGGCATGAGGTTGCCGAGGACGCCGACCACCAGGGCCGGCCTGGTCGCCAGGCTCATCATCAGCATCGGGATGAGGGCGAACAGCGCGAACGAGCTCATCAGATCGACGGCGGTGGCGACCCCGAACAGCACGAAGAGGCCGACGGGGAAGACGACGTTCCGCCGGTCGCTCTCATGCCGCAGCATCAACGGCCGCCCGACCCCCGCGTACCAGAGCACGGCCAGGGTCAGCGCGCCGATGGCGACCACCCGGCCCCCCTGCGGCACGCCGGAGGTGAACACCAGCCCCGTGGTGACCAGATAGCAGATCACGAAGTAGCTGTCCCACAGCCCGAACCACCGCACCCGCGCCTCGGGCGCGCGCCGCGCCTCAGCCGTCACCGCGGCCCCCTGGATACCACCGTGTCCCCCTGGACATGAGCCTCCCCGCGCCCGAGGAGCGGGTGCGGCCGCGCCCAGTCCTATCACCTGCCCCTCCGGCGCCGCGCTGTCCACCGACCGGTGGACATCCCCCTCCACCGGTCGGTCGTCCCGCAGCAACGGCTCCTCGCCATAACGTCGTTGACGAAGCCCTCGCGGACCTGCGGAAGACCCCGGACAAAGGAATTCGCCGGACCGCGGAATTCCCGGAACCACGGAAATCCCCGAACCGCAGCGCACTCGCCGAGCAACAGAAGCCGCAGCACCCCAGAAAGGCCCGGATTTCCATGGACCACCTGAGTCAGTTCGTCACTGCACTCCTCGCCAGTGCCACCATCCTCACCCTCATCCTGGCCACCGACCTGGGCCGCCGCCGCGTCACCAACATGCGCATGCTGCGCTCCGTGATCGCGGTCGCCCTCATCATCGCGATCTTTGTGCGCTCCTTCCCGGCCTCCGGGAACGCGCCCTCGTTTCAGCTCGTCGGCGTCGGCGTGGGCGTGATCTGCGGCCTGATCGCCGGCGTACTGCTCCCCGCGCACCGCGGCAGCGACGGCCGGATCTACACCACCGGCGGAATCGGATACGCCCTCGTCTGGATCGTCCTTTCCGCCGCCCGCGTCCTTTTCGCCTACGGTGCCGAGCACTGGTTCACCGAGGGCCTGATCCGCTTCAGCATCGAAAATGAGCTCAGCGGCCCCGATGTCTACGCAAATGCCTTTGTCTTCATGTCACTTGCCATGGTCCTCACCCGGACCGCAGTCCTCGTGACCAAGCGCCGCCGCATCCGCCGGTCGGCCCCCGCCCCGGCGGGCACGGAACAGCCGGCCGCGGTCTGACGGCGCACCGTCCACGGACCGGCGCCACCGGCCGACGCCTGCTCGTCAGCCGTCGGAGCGCGTGGCGTCGCGGGGGAGGGCCGGGCCGATCGGGGGACGGCCCGGCCCTGGCATCATCCTTCCCGCGCAGGCGGCCGGCCGATTGAACGCGGGCCACCGGCCGACCGTACAGATAGCGACGGCGCCGACCACCCGAGTCCGGTCCGCCGCTCCACCACCGGGCCTCGCACGGAAGGACCTTCGGGTTGTCGCACTTCACGCGCTCTCACCAGCTGCCACAGCAGAGGCAGGCAACCACCACCGGGCCCCTGCCGCCGGACGACGGCCCCCCGGCGGATGCGCCGGATACCGCGGCAGGGACGGGGGAACAGGAAGGCGCCCCGAGCGAGGTCACCGACCTCGATGCCGCCCCGGCCGGCTGGCGGGACCGCCATCCGGCCGCCGCGCGGGCGGCGGCGTGGACCACCACCGCCCTGGCCGGCGCGCTGGTGCTGGTCACCCTCCTGCTGCCGAACGACGCCGCCCGCCTCACACCCGCCGAATTCGCCCGTATCCCGGTGGAGGGGATAACCGGCGCCGCCCTGCTGCTCCTCCTGCCGCACCCGGCCCGGCGGGTGGCCGCGGTGCTCGCCGGAGTGGCCCTCGGCCTGCTGACCGCCCTGGACCTCCTCGACATCGGCTTCGGCGAGGTGCTCGGCCGCGGATTCAACGTGGTGTTCGACTGGGTCCTGCTCGGCGACGGCGCCTCCTTCCTCCAGGACTCCATAGGCCGGGCGGGCACGATCGGAGTCGAGATCGCGGCCGCCCTCCTCGCCCTCGCCCTGCTCGTCCTCCCCGCCCTGGCGGTCCTCCGGCTCAGCAACCTCATGGCCCGGCACGCCGCCAGGGCGGCCGGCACCACCCTCGTACTCGGCACCGCCTGGGTCCTCTCCTCGGCCCTCGGCCTGCAGATCGCCGGGGCGCCGGTCGCCTCCCGCAGTACCTCCGACCTCGTCCAGTCCCGCGTGGACGGCGTGAGCGCGACCCTGAAGGACGAGCGGAAGTTCGCCAAGGAAGCCGCGAGCGACCCCTACCACCACACCCCGGGAAGCCGGCTGCTGACCGGACTGCGCGGCAAGGACGTCATCTTCACCTTCATCGAGAGCTACGGCCGCAGCGCGGTCCAGGACCCGCTGATGGCACCGGGCGTCGACGCCACCCTCGCGAAGGGGACCGAACGCCTGCGGGCGGCCGGCTACTCCGCCCGCAGCGGCTGGCTCACCTCGGCGACGTACGGCGGCAGCAGCTGGCTGGGCCACTCCACCTTCCTGTCCGGCCTGTGGATCGACAACCAGCAGCGCTACCGCACCGTCACCGCGGGCGACCACCTGACCCTCACCAGCGCCTTCCGGCGCACCGGCGCCTGGCGGACCGTCGGCATCATGCCCGGCATTACCAAGGGCTGGCCGGAGGCCAAGTTCTACGGCCTCGACCACGTCTACGACTCCCGGGAACTCGGCTACAAGGGCCCCAAGTTCAGCTGGTCGACCATGCCCGACCAGTACAGCCTCGCCGCCTTCCAGCGCCTGGAGCACGGCAAGCCGCACGACAAGCCCCTGATGTCCGAGATCATCCTGACCTCCAGCCACAACCCCTGGGCGCCCCTCCCCAAGACCCTCGGCTGGGACAAGGTCGGCGACGGCTCCGTCTACAACAGCATCGAGAAGGCCGGCAAGGACCCCGTCGACGTATGGCAGCAGACCGACAAGGTGCGCACCGAGTACGGCAAGTCCATCCAGTACTCCCTCAACAGCCTCATCTCGTACGTCGAGAAGTACGGCAACAAGAACACCGTGCTCGTCTTCCTCGGCGACCACCAGCCCGTCGCCAAGGTCTCCGGCGACCACGCCAGCAGGGACGTCCCGGTCGCGATCGTCGCCCATGACCCCGACGTCCTGAAACGCATCTCCGACTGGCACTGGACCCCCGGCCTCAACCCCGGCCACCACGCCCCCGTCTGGCGGATGGATGCTTTCCGCAACCGCTTCCTGACGGCCTACGGATCCCGACCCGGAACCGGGGAAACCCGCTAACGGCAGCACCCGGTCCCGATCAGCCCCCCGGCCACTCAGCCCGAACACATGACATGGCGCGCCGCCGCCCTCTGTGCCTCGCACGGCCCAACCCCGGGCGTTCCCTGGGCTGTACGAGGCGGAAGGCCCAGGAAAGAAGACCACAGCGGGGTCCCCCGCACCGCTCAGACCTGGCCCTACCAAGACGATCTGCTGCCACACTGCACGCACCATGCCCGCACCCGGAGCGCAGGCAACGACGGCGACTCGGGCAACCAGTCGAGCAGTCGACCAGTCGACCAGTCGGCCAGGGGGTCTTGTGCAGCAGGATGGGGATGACGACGCTGACTACCATGCGGCGGTCGCACGCACATGGCTGACGGTGGTCATAGCACTGGCCTGCGCCGTGATCTTGACAGGTGCCATCTTCGCCGGCGCACTCGGATTCTCCGGGCTCTCCGACGTGTTGTCGATCGTCTCTGATTGACCCGTTGCGCGCCTGAATACGGGGGCTTCCACGAGCCCCGCCGGCATTGCAGCCGCCGACAGCCCCCGCGCACTCCGCGCCGTCTGAGCCCACGGTCCGGCCAACTGTCGAAAACAGCTATCTGCTGCCGCGATGTGGCTCAGCCCATCATGGGCGCTCCGCTCACTGACCCACCGTCGCGGCCCCAACCGAGGGAGGACACCTGTGAATGCCCCCTCCCGCTCCCACGCGCCAGCCACATACGCTGAGTCCGTGATCAGGGAAGAACCGCACGTCATTTGGTCCTTGGACGGTTTCAGCAAGCAGGACGAGTTCTTGCGTACGCAGCACACCATCAGCCGGGAGCAAATCATCAAGCTTCGTGAAGTGATCACCCCTGATGCTGACGATCCTTGGATGACCTACAGCTACGACGTACCTCTCGATGCCTGGCCCGCAGTGGAAGAGATCTTGCAGTGCGGCCCACCTGATCCATGCCTTTACTACCAGACCTCCGCCATCGCTGCCGATTGATCGGCCGTAAAGAGCCCCGTCCGCAGTGTCTCGCCAGAGCCGGACGGGGCTTCGAACGCATCTTTCAGAGACGCGTCAAGGAGAGGTTCATGGAACCATCCGCCACCCCCTGCCGAGCGTGAGCTTAAAGGAGCGACTCGGCTCACCGTGGCTAGATTGGCGTCGCTCATGACCGGCGTGGGAACCCTTCTTGTCGGGATTGCCGCAGTGATCACAGCGATGCGGTAGAGCGTGCGATCTGCGTAGTGCCGACAAAGCCCAGACGCGATGTACGCGTCTGGGCTGAGGGTGAGTTGAACGGCGCTTCGCGACATCCACGGCTGACATCAACAACAGCAGATTTCGACGGCTCTCAGTGGTCGCTGGCGGCAGCTCGGCCCTGATGTCGAACCATCGCTGGGCGCGCCGGATCGAACTCCTAAAGCGGTGGTCTCCGAACGGGAGCGCAAGATCAGGCGGTCGCGTAGGCGAACAGCCCTGCACGTAGCCCGTGAGACATCGGCACGGTTTGCTGACAGGCGCGCACACCCCAGTCCATCACGACACGGCGTCGGTGCCGGAGGAGCGGATCGTGACCCGGGCGGGCACCGGAGGCTGGTCCGGCCACGCGAACGCGTACCGGGGGTCGCCCCTGCGGCTCAGCCGTACGAAGCGCAAGAGTTCGCGGACGATGCCCGCGTTGCCCATCGCCCAGCCGGTGCACGGTTCGAGGTCGCTCGGAGTGTCCCGGTACTCGAAGTTGGACCAGCGGGCGCCGTCGCTGTCCCGGATTGCGCGGGCAACGAGGTCCCTGACGAGGACGTGTGCGAAGTCGTACGGGTCGTGCTGTTCGGCGATCCGGTCGCAGGCCAGGGCGAGGACGCCCGCGGTGCCGCAGCAGCGGCCGTTGTTGTCCCAGAAGCCGGGGCGGGGTCGTTGGGGCAGGCCGGAGCGGGTGACCGTGTCCCAGCAGCGGTCGGTGAGGCCGGCCCAGACGGGGTCGGTCGTGATGTCCCGCAGCAGCCGGAAGACTTGGGCGTCGCCGGCCGGGCCGTGACACCAGCCGTAGCTGATGGGCTCGATGACATCGGGGCGGTACTGCGGGGTGGAGTGCGGCACCAGGAAGCCTTCCGGCCCCGCTTCATCGCGCGCCACGACGTCCGCCGCACCGGCCAGCGCCAGTTCGACCAGGTCCGTACGGCCGGTTGCCCCGCCGACTTGGGCGAGCGACAGGACGATGCCGAGCGTGCCGTGCGAGATGTGGTGCAGACGGGAGTCGGTACCCGTGCGGTGGGCCCAGTGGACGCCCGCCGAGGTCTGCTCCGCCGTCCGCAAATACGGCTCCATGGCGAGGACGGCCAGTTCGGCGTCGCCGGCCAGGAGCGCGCCGAGGCCGATCCCCGCGTTGCCGCCCATCAGCTCGAACAGCTCGCCCCAACGCGTCCCGTCGAAGCGTGACCGTATGAGTTCCAGCGCACGGTCAGCGGCGGCGCCGGCAGCCGTGTCGCCGAGTTCTTCGTGAAGGGCCCGCAGGACGAGCGCCATTCCGGTGCGGCCGAAGTAGAGGGAGTCGTCGTCGATGCCGTCGACGGAGTCCGCGAGACTGCCGGCCGCGCGCAGGGCGGAATCGGCGTAAGAGTCGTCGCCGAAATGCCGCCACGCCTCCAGGAGCACAGGGACGACACCGGCCGTACCGCTGTAGAGCATCGGGTTCAGCTCGTCGTCCGAGGGCCTGGTCGTCCAGGCGAGGCCTCCTCCGGAGGTTTCTCGCGCCGCCCCGGTCAGCCAGCGCAGCCCCTCCACCGCCAGCTCCTCGACCTCGTCGACCACCGGGACCGTGGCTTCTGGTGCCGTCATGAGCACACTCTCGCATGATCTTCCGGCCCCGCCCAGAGGGAGTTGGCGCCTCGAAGGCCCCTCCGCCGCACCACAACCGCACCAGGTCGGACGGGGAACAGCAGGGAACCACGAGGAATGCAGCCGAGCCTCCAAGAAGCCCGAGCAAGCCGTCCACCCAGGTGAGTCCCCCAATCAGTCCCAGATGACCGCAGCTTCCCAAGCTGAGGGCGCGAGTTGGTCTCGTCGCCCGCCCCACGAAGAAGGCCCAGGTCGACGACCCGGGCCCAAGGTAGGTCATGACCCCACGGTGAGGCGGGATGGAGTCGAAGCGCTGTGCTGCCAGCTCGACCGCACCCTTATCCCACCGGAAGTAGCTCGACATCTACTTCAAACGGATTGTCCTGTACCGCGTGTGTGACCGGGGCGGTACACTCCTTGAACTCTTCTTCTCCAGGGTCAATGCGCTTCATGATGACGGTGCACACCCCCTGATTGCCCAGTTGGTGCGTCAGCTTGTAGCCGTGGGGCTCGCTATCTGTGTTGGTTGTCGGGATAGTACATACTGCCCGAATTGGATTATTTACCTGCACGCCGTAGTCGTTTTCTGCGTATTGGGTCTCGCATCGGATTGGCATTCCATTCAGCACGTCAGAACCGTTGTACGGAACGAGCGAAGGCGAAGGCGAAGGCGTTGGTGCGCGTTCTGGTCGCATGGGCAGCCCGAGCACAGCGTCTCGGCAACCTCTCCTCCACGCTCCGTTGTCTCCCGTGCTATCCCCCGGCGGGAGCCTGTGCTCGGTTAAGGAATAGCGGTTCCTAACCTTGCCGCACTCACCCCCCGCGGCGCGCTCCTGGCCGGCCAAGACGGGATGGGCATATCCCTTGTCCATGGCATCTTGCCCGAAGTCCCAGCCTTGCTCATAGGCCTTCGTCGCCGGACCAGGGGTGTACTTTGCCGGAGGGTGCGCTGGGCCATCGTCAGGTCGTGATGTTGAGCAGCCAGCGGTAGCTAAGACTCCAAGGAGTGCTATTACGGGAACGATCGGCACCCTGTCAGACATAGTCCGAAGCGTAGGCCTTGTCGGGCTCACGTTTGATGACACGCTTCGTACCTCCACACTCCACGCACAACCTGATCCGCGCACAGCAGCGAGACCAGATGCGCCACTCAGTCATCCCAAGTAGCTATCGGCTACCCCAGCGGAACTGCTTCTAGGCCGAGCGCATGTGCAGCACAACGCCTTGCGTCAGGCTAGGGCCGATCTTCGTGTTCCAGTCCGATACAGCTGGCAGATCATCTCTGGTTGCGCATTCTGATGTCTCGTACGAGGCGGACTTGCGCCGTGGACCACCTCTGGACTGGGTGGGGCCTAGGAGCGGCCACTAAGCCCTCGACCTGGTCTCATGGCGGCCGACGAAGCGCCCTCCGGAGCCGTGCGCGTGTCGAGCACCTTGATCCTCAGGGGATCGCTCACGTGCCAGAACCGTGCCAGATCACTCGGTCAACCAAGGTCAACTAGGGTGCTCAAGGGGCCGCTTATCGGCCTGCGGGCCAGAACGGGTTGCTGCCGGGCCAGCAGCGGCTGTCCTAACTCCCCGCCACTAGGCTTACAAAGCAGCGATCGTGGAGGCGGCGCACAGCCGCATCGGCAGCATCGAGCACCCTAAGCGCCGGCCCTTCGCCACCTGAGCGCTTCTTCTCGCGCTGCGTTGGCCAGAGCTAGTGCAGCCTCTACGGGAAGCGACAGCCGGAGTACTCCCGAGCCATCTGTTGTTGTCGATGCCGTCGACCTGACCTCGGTCGTGTCGATGCCTGCCTCATCCATCGCGCCCTTCAGCTCCATCGCAGCGTCCACCGCGCTCCGCCAGCCGGCCACGTAGTCCACGTCGCGTACCCACATCCAGCCGTCCGGTTCCGGAGCCTCGTCGTCGAAGTTCGGGTCCATCGGATCGTGCTGCACAGAACGTCACTCCCAGGAGCAGTAGTTGATTGCCTGGGGATGTCCACCCGCCGGTCAACGGGCATGACAGCGGCCCCAGTACCATCGGCACTGGGGTCCGCGAGGGCTCCGGACCGGACCATCCCGGATGCTGTCCAGGCGAGGGGTGGTCCGGTCTCACATGTCTTGGGTCAGTCGTTGTCAGGGGTGCTGATGACGACAAGCGGCACGACTATCGCCGCCCAGAAGGCCACGATCAGAACGCTGAATAATCGCTGTCTCACAGGCACTCACCGTCCGTTGGCGTCATGCGCCAGAACCGCGTGACGGTCTCGCGGTACCCGCGGTGCGAGGGGTGTTGGCCGGTGTGAGAGAAGGCCCAGTCGCGTGCGGTCTCGAATTCTTCCGAGGGGTCTGCTGCGGCGTCGCAGGACATGCACTCCAACTCGTGCACCATCTCGGGGGCCTCCGGAGCGATCTCCGGTCCCATCGTCCATCTGAGATAGCGAAAGATCGACCTGGTCACAGCCCACTCCTGCTGTGAGCGTTGAGTTCTGCCACCCGTGAACTCAGATCGTCACAGGAACCGAGCGGTCGCAGGTCCTCCGGTCGCGTGTCCCATTCGATCCCGCCGTGGGGCGGACGCAGTTGTACGTGCGACCACTTGAAGTCCATGACCCGGCCGACCCGGCCGCTCCTGGTGTCCAGCGTCAAAGTGCCCACCGCAGGGGCTTTCTTGTCGCTCATACAAGGAGGATCACGGCGACGCCCAGGACGTAGAAACCTCGCCCAAAACCCATTTTGGGACGTCCCAGAGGAGGTAGAACGTCCCTAGCAACGTCCCGACTTTCAGGGAGAGACTGCGGATGCCGAACGAGAGGCTTCGAGCCGCCATGGCAGCCCGAGGGTGGACCCATGCCACCCTCGCAGCCAGGGCTCAGGTGGACCCCAAGTCCGTCGAGCGATGGGTCAACTTGGGCCGGACCCCGCGACGTGCGACGGCCCTGCTGGCGGCTGAGATGTTAGGAGAAGACGTGCATGCACTTTGGCCGGCGCTCAGGCAAGCACGCTCTGCCCGCGCTGTCAGCTCCGAGCTGGTCGCGTTGTACGACCAGCGGGCGGACGTTCCGGTGTCCACGTTCACGGACATGCTGGCGGAGGCCCGCGAGAACATCGACGTACTCGTCTACGCGGCGGTCTTCCTGCACGAGGGGTTTCCCCGCCTCAACGATCTGCTTCGTGAGCGCGCCGCCGAAGGGTGCCCCGTACGCATCGCGTTGGGCGACGCGGAGAGCGAAAACGTGCGGCAGCGCGGCGAGGAGGAACGGTTCGGCCACGGCATCGAATCGCGATGCCGGCTAGCCCTCATGCACTACCGGCCGCTGCTCGGGGTACCCGGAATCGAGATCCGGACCCACGGAACCACGCTGTACAACTCCATCTACCGGGCGGACGATCAGCTCTTGGCCAATGCCCATGTCTGGGGCGTGAACGCCTATGGGGCACCGGTATGGCACCTTCGTCGCAACGGGGATGGTGGAATCTTCGACACATACGCCCAGAGCTTCGACGCGGTGTGGACGACGGCGAAGCCTGTACCCGAGGAGTGAACCCTGTCGCGTACCGAGTATTACGACGATCCCGACGCCCCTGAGCCCAACAGTCTCGTCGTTGCCGCTTCAGCTGTGGTGACTGACGACGAGGGCCGCATCCTGCTCCAGCGGCGCCGGGACAACGACCTTTGGGCCCTGCCCGGTGGCGGCATGGAGATGATCGACTCCCTTCCCGGCACCGCGGTCCGGGAGGTCAAGGAGGAGACCGGGCTTGATGTGGAGATCACGGGGTTGGTGGGGACGTACACCGACCCCCTACACGTGATCGCCTATACGGACGGGGAGGTGCGGCGGCAGTTCAACGTGTGCTTCACCGCCCGTGTCGTCGGGGGGCAGCTTGCCATCTCGGACGAGTCCACGGAGCTGCGGTTCATTCACCCCGACGAGATCAGCGATCTCCCGATGCACCACACGCAACAGCTCCGTATCGGGCACTTCCTGGAGCACCGGGAGCGCCCCTACCTGGGGTGACGAGGCTCCCTACGGGGTCAGTCGTCCGTCGGCGTCGGCGCGATCCCCGTCGGGCATGACCGTCCCCAGTTCGTCTCCGAAGGGGCACTTAGCTTGACCCCCGTCCCGGCGAGCCCGTGCTGCCATGTGACCCCTTGTGCGGTTCGGCTGTCGGCGCCGCCTGAGTGCCTGCTCTCGCAAGCAATATCAGTAAGGGAGCGGCGAACCGCCGTGCTCTGATGCAGGATCAGGGTGTGACTGAGCCCACCGCTGTAGACGACTCCATCCCCCAACAGCGCCAGATTCAGCCGAAACTGGGCATCTTTGATGGATTCGAGAGCTATCGCTCGCCATCGGAGGGTGACCTGGCACGGGTGATGAACGCGGGGTTGGTTGTAGCCGACGCTAATGTCCTGCTCGACCTCTACCGATACACGGAGCAGGGTCGTCAACTTCTGTTGTCGGTCATGGCGAAACTCGGCAACCAGCTTTGGATCCCTAACCAGGTGCTTGTTGAGTTCTGGCGCCACCGCCTGGAAACAGTCAGTGCCCCCAAAGCTTCTGCTGCGAGTGCAATCAAAGAGCTGCAGGACATCAAGGGCAGGGCGACCGGGGTTCTCCGTAACTGGGCTGGCCGATTCGCCCTTCCGGAAGATGAGCTGGAAAGGATCTTTGAGGATCTCAACAGCGGGTTCGAGGCGGCCACCAAGGCAGTAGACGATCTTGTCGTGAAGCATGCAGGACCTGCCGACCGTGACACTGCAGCAGATCCGGTTGTCGCGGCTCTGGAGAAGGCCCTAACGGCTCGCGTTGGGGCCCCTCTGTCGCCAGAACGGTACAAAGAGGTCGTCCTTGAAGGGCAGCGCCGCGTCGCACAAAAGATTCCGCCGGGCTATATGGATGCTGGCAAGGGGGACAACGCCGCCGGGGATTTCTTGGTGTGGAGCCAAATCCTCGATGAGGCGCGCCTCCGGAAGTGCGATGTCTTGCTCGTCACCGGCGACGTGAAGGAGGACTGGTGGCGTAGGGACAACCGACAAGCTAGCGGACCAAGGCAAGAGTTGATCGACGAACTGTCCCGCGAGGCTGGCACCCGACTGTACATGCTTACGCCGCGCCAATTCACGGCTCTCGGTGCTTCTGTCTTTGGCATCGATGCAGCTGAGACGGGATTGGACGATATTGACCGTGTGGATCGCTCTCGGGAGGAAGTGACGGAAGAGGTCGCCGAGACTCTGCAGGGCGAGTGGAATCCGTCGGCTGTAGAAGCACTGCTCGAGAAGCTTGTTACGGGTGGCTACGAGGACCGTGCCGCCGTCATCAGGTGGGCTGCCGACAACGAAGGCTTCGTGAGCCAGGAGACGATCAGGGAACTGTGTCACTACTCCCCGGAGGCCAAACTGAACGGCCTGGCACGTCCCATCAGCCGGTTCACTACCGAGCTACAGGCTGCGGGGTTGCTGCCTGATCACGTCGCTCCGCTGCTACAGGCTGTTTACGATCCCAACTACAGTTACGTGAAGGCGTCAGGCTTTCGCCTTCACGTCTCTGCCGAGCCTTTGGTACAGGCATTGGCCGAGGCGGAAGGGGACGATCCCGAGTGACCGGGTAGCTAGAGGTGGTCCGGCTCCGTGGCCAGGGGGAGACGAGTCATCCAGTGGTCACGGCGCTCCATTTGCTGACCACGATGCCTGCGGAGTGTGCCCTTCCACGTTGGTCAGTGGATGATTGCGCCGGGAACGAGGGCGACCAGCCCGGAGATGAAGCTGCCGATTCCTGCGAGGGTGACGATGGTGGCTTTGCCGTCTGAGAACAGTCCTGAGCAGAAGGCCCGGACTTGCCGGCGGACGATCAGCATCCTGAGTTTCTGCCAGCGGTGTTGCCGGATGTGGCAACCGAGAAGGAGTCCTGATGCGTTGTTGCGGCAGCCGTCTTCGCGCCCCCGTACCGGTGCGCCACATGTGACCGGTGCCTGGAAGGCGCACCAGAGTAGGACGACGGCTGAGAGTGCGATCACCACTGCTGGTCCGACTGCCTTGTTGATCCAAGCGGCGATCAGTAGGGCGCCGGCCAGGACTCCCCACCACTGTCCCAAGCCACCAAGATTGCTGCGCCTTGCCCCCGAAGATGCCATGCCTTGATTCGTGGCGTGCTGTGGGCCGAGGCATGCTTCGGGAGGGCGTATTGGCTCAAAGGGGTCTCAGGGTGACTGAGAGTCGATGGCCTCGGATCAGGCGGTGTGCCTTCCCCCGCCTTCATATGAGCCACTGTCGGGATGACACAGCTCATACGAAGCTGTGCCGCTGTCTACTCATTCGGCGCGTCCGGGGCCGGTGCAATCCCCGTCGGGCAGGACTGCCCCCAGTTCGTCTCAGACGGGGTACTTAGCTTGACCCCCGTCCCCCCGATCCCGCAGTACCCCGTCGGGTTCTTGTCGAGGTACTGCTGGTGGTACCCCTCCGCCGGATAGAACGGCCGGGAGGTGTCGGCGGGGAGGATTTCGGTGGTGATGTCGGTGTAGCCGGAGTTGTGGAGGGTGGTGCGGTAGGCGTCGCGGGAGGCTTCGGCGGCCTGTTGCTGGGTGGGGGAGTGGGTGTAGATCGCGGAGCGGTACTGGGTGCCGACGTCGTTGCCCTGGCGGAAGCCCTGGGTCGGGTCGTGGGACTCCCAGAAGAGCTTCAGCAGGGCCGTGTACGGGACGACGGCGGGGTCGTAGACGACGCGGACGGCCTCGGTGTGGCCGGTGTGGCCGCTGCAGACCTCTTCGTAGGTGGGGTTTTGGGTGTGGCCGCCCTGGTAGCCGACCAGGGTGGTCCAGACGCCCTCGGTCTGCCAGAACTTCCGCTCGGCGCCCCAGAAGCAGCCCAGGCCGAAGTCGGCGATCTCCAGGCCGTCCGGATACGGGCCGAGCAGCGGGTTGCCGAGGACGGTGTGCCGGTCGGGGACGGCGAAGGCCCGGTCGGGGCGGCCTTCGAGGGCTTCCTCCGGGCTGGGGAGGTGGGTCTTGAAGCGGGAGAACAGCATGTGGATCAGGCTCCTGGGGAGGGAGAGGGGACCTGAGGGTGCACTCTGGGCAACGCCTGGGGACGGGGAGGCATTCCGGCCGTCAGTGGCCCGGCGGCGGGAAGCCCGCTGACGTGCCGCCGAGCTGTTCCCAGCCCGCGATGGCCAGGGCGCGGTAGGCGGCGTACTCGGCGGCGGGGCTGCGGCCGTACGACCACGGGACGGCGCCCACGTGGCCGTCGACCAGGCGGAGCTGCTCCATGGCCTCGGCGTAGCGCTCGGCGCGGACCAGGAACCAGACCAGGAGATGGCGGACGTGCGGCGCCATGGGGTGATCGGCGGGGGCCTCGCGGAGCGCGAAGTGGGCGCCCTCTATGGCGCGCTCGACGACCGCGCTCTGGTAGAGGCTGCGGACCATGTTGGCCTCGGGGAGGTGCTCGTAGACCGCGAAGAGGGGCAGGGCCGGGAGCAGGGTCTTGGCGGGGGCTGCGGCCGCCGCGCGCTCGGCGAAGGCTTCGGCCTCCTCACGGGAGCCGTGCCACTTCTGCGACCAGTACGGGAGCGCGGCGAGATGCGCGCCCATGTGCTGCTGCGCGCGCTGGGCGACCTTGGACCACAGCTCCTCGTAGTCGGCGGGGCGGTCGCCCAGGCCGCGGGCGACGGCCAGCTCCGTGATGTACGGGACCGGGCTGCCGGGCGCCAGCAGGGCCGCCTCGCGGCAGACCGTACGGGCCTCTTCGAGGATCATGCGGAAGTCCTGCGAGCCCGGGTCGCGCAGCGCCTGGACGACCAGGAACTGGGCGTGCGTCTGGGCGCCGCCGGGGTCCTTGGGGGCCTCGGAGCGCCAGGTGCGCAGCCAGATCCCGCCGGTCCGTCCGCCGTCGCCGTACCTCGGCGCCGTGCCGCGCCGCTGCTGCTCCGTCGCCTCCTCAGCGGCCAGCTCGAACGCGGCGGCGCCGGCCAGCGTCTGCACCCGCTGCCAGCGGCGCTCCCAGTCGTCGCCGGTGGACTTCAGCAGCGCGGCGGCCGGGCGCCAGTCGTGCGTGCGGCGCATCTCGGCCAGCGCATCGGCCAGTTCCTGGTCGGGGCCGGGGAGCCGTACGTCGAGCTCCTCCAGCGGTACGAAGCCGTAGCCGGCCATCGGGTCGGAGGCCACCACGAGGCCCTGCCGGGTGTGCTGCACGGCCCGCCGGCGCCGCATCCAGGGCAGGAAGACGAAGCCGCCGAGCGCGAGCGCGGCGAGGAGAACCAGCAGAGCGTCCATGTGGGATGTCCTGTACCTGTAACGGCTGCCTGTGGAGCGGCGCGGATCGAAGGCGTGGCGGGCGGTGGGGGAGGGGCGGCGGTCGGCGGTTTTTGTGGCGCGGTGGGAACCGGTGTGCGGTCCCTCGTATGTATCCACTATCCAGCCAACCAGAAAGTTCCGAAAAGTTAGGTTGCGTGGCCGACTACCCTCGGCAGACATGAGCGATCAGCGCGAACCACGCCACCAGCATTTTGAAACCCTTGCCATCCACGCAGGTCAGGAGCCCGACGAGGCCACCGGCGCGGTGGTACCGCCCATCTACCAGGTGTCCACGTACAAGCAGGACGGGGTGGGCGGGCTGCGCGGCGGCTACGAATACAGCCGCAGCGCCAATCCGACCCGTACCGCCCTGGAGGAGAATCTCGCGGCTCTCGACGGCGGCCGCCGCGGCCTCGCCTTCGCCTCCGGCCTCGCCGCCGAGGACTGCCTGCTGCGGACCCTGCTGAGCCCCGGCGACCATGTCGTCATCCCCAATGACGCCTACGGCGGGACCTTCCGTCTCATCTCGAAGGTCGTCGAGCGGTGGGGTGTGGAGTGGTCGGTGGCCGACACCTCCGACCCGAAGGCCGTACGCGACGCGCTGCGGCCCCGTACGAAGGCGATCTGGGTGGAGACGCCCAGCAACCCGCTGCTCGGCATCAGTGACATCGCGGCGCTGGCCGGGGTCGCCCAGGACGCCGGGGTCAAGCTGGTCGTCGACAACACCTTTGCCAGCCCCTACCTGCAGCAGCCGCTCGCCCTCGGCGCGGACGTGGTGGTCTACTCCACGACCAAGTACATGGGCGGACATTCCGACGTGGTCGGCGGCGCGCTCGTCGTCAACGACGACGCCCTCGGCGAGGAACTCGCCTACCACCAGAACGCGATGGGCGCGGTCGCCGGACCCTTCGACGCCTGGCTCGTGATGCGCGGCATCAAGACGCTCGCCGTCCGCATGGACCGGCACAGCGCCAACGCGGCACGCCTCGCTGACCTGCTGGCCTCGCACAAGAAGGTGACCCGCGTCTACTACCCGGGGCTGTCCGACCACCAGGGCCACGAGATCGCCGCCAAGCAGATGCGGTCCTTCGGCGGCATGGTGTCGTTCCAGGTCGCGGGCGGTGAGCAGGCGGCGGTGGAGGTCTGCAACCGGGCCAAGCTGTTCACCCTCGGTGAGTCGCTGGGCGGCGTCGAGTCGCTGATCGAGCACCCGGGGCTGATGACGCACGCCTCGACGGCCGGGTCGCTGCTGGAGGTCCCGAACGACCTCGTGCGCCTCTCGGTCGGTATCGAGTCGGTCGACGACCTGCTGGCCGACCTCACGCAGGCGTTGGGCTGACGGACGGGTCGTCGGCCCTGCCGTTCACCACCCCTCCGCGGGAGGGGTGGTGTGGGCCGGCGGCGGCAGCCAGGCGTGGTCCACGGCCGCCCAGGTCAGCGCCGCCAGCGCGAGCAGCGCGCACAGCCAGCCGAGGCGTCGCAGCAGTCTGCGGTGCGCCAGGATGCGGCGGCCGCGGGCGGTGGCCCGGTCGGCGAGGTCGGGCGGTACGAGCGGATGCGGCCCGGCCAGCATCCGCCGTACCTCGGTCTCCTTGCGGTCGGGGAGGCTCATGGGGCCGCCGGTTCCGGAGCTGAGTCCTGGGGCGGGCCGGTTTCCCGTGTTCCCGGGGGCGCCTGGGCCGGACTGGTCTCCGGTGGTGTGGAGGGCCTTGGTGCCCGCCCGGATTCCGGTGCGGTTTCCGGTGCGGTGTCCGGTGCCGGGGAGGGCTGCGGCCCGGGGCGGTGGCTGCGCATCTGAGTGAGTGCGCGCAGGCACAGGGCGTGCACCCGCTCGGCGGGCAGGCCGAGTTGGGCCGCGGTCTGCTCCTCGGGTACGCCCTCGTACAGCCGCAGGACGAGGACCAGGCGCTCCTGTGGGGACAGCCGGTCCAGGAGCCCGCCGCGCGGTCGGCGGTGCCGCCAGGCGGTGTGCGCGAAGTGGTCGGCCATCTCGCGGCGGGTGCGCTCGTACGGATCGTCGCCGCGCAGCCGGTCCCAGACGGCGTACGTCCGCGAGAGTGCGCAGGTCAGCAACTCTTCGGCGGCCGGGGCGGGTCGGGAAGCGGGCTCGCCGGTCAGCAGTGTGGCGGTATGCAGCAGCCGGCCCGCCGCGCCCGCCACGAACAGCTCGAACTCCCGGGCGTGGCGGCGCTCCTGCGCCGGTCGCCGCTCTCGCACCGCGCCTCCCGGATGACGGACACCCGACCCCCTGGGCTCCTATAGCACGGCAGTGCGGCCACCCGGTCAAGAGGCGTGACAGGTGCGGCAGTCCGCGGGCCCGCGGTTCAAGGCCCGGCGGTACGGCGGCCGGCCGACTCGCGGTGGCCCGGTGCCCGTCGGCGGCCGGTGTCGCGGCGCGCGGGCGTCAGGACGTCGGACCCACCGGTGCCAACGATGCGGTGATGTCGGAGAGGGAGGCGTTGAAGCGCGTCAGGAGTGTGGTGAACGCGGTGCGCTCCTCCTCGCTCCACTGCTCCGTCACCAGGGCCATCAGTGCCCGGCGGGACGTGCGTACCTCTTCCAGGCGGGCGCGGCCGCGCTCGGACAGCTGGAGCACCACGGCCCGGCCGTCCTCCGGATGGGTGGCGCGGCTGACCAGCCCGGAGTCGACCAGCGGGGCGACCTGCCGGGTGACCGTCGAGGAGTCGATGCCCATACCGGCGGCCAGGGCCTTGACGCCCATCGGGCCTTCCTGGTCGAGGCGGTTGAGCAGCAGGTAGGCGGCGCGGTCCATGGAATTGCGCGCCTGCCCGACGCCGCCGAGCCGGCTCTGTTCTGCGCGGCGGGCGAAGACGGCCACTTGGTGCTGCAGCGCGTCGAGGAGAGCGGAGTCGGTGTGGGTCGTCATGTCCGAAGAGGTGGGCATGGCCGGGAGCTCGCTTCGATGGAAGTGCGTATGGATGGGAGGACAGCGTACGCGGACCAGGCGCGGGGCGTACCTGGGCTGTCCATTCCGATAACGCCCCGTAACCCCCGGGGGCCGTACGGGGCCGTGCCGTGCCGCCCCGGCCGCGCGCCTGATCGCCATTTGGGCAGAAAAGGCCTCGCGAGGGGCGAACTGCAAGACTGGCGATATGGCCGAGCACACGCCGCGTACGACGCACGAGACCTCCGCATCCACGCGCCCTGCCGAGGACCCGATCGCTGCGGTGACGGTCGAGGACATACACCAGGCGCACAAGATGCTTTCCGGCGTCTCGCGAGCCACCGCGATGGAGGGCAGCCGCTATCTGTCGGGGCTGGTCGGCGCGCCCGTGCACCTCAAGTGCGAGAACCTCCAGCGCACCGGCTCCTTCAAGATCCGTGGCGCCTACGTACGGATCGCGGGGCTCTCGGCGCAGGAACGGGCGGCGGGTGTGGTGGCCGCCAGTGCCGGCAACCATGCGCAGGGCGTGGCGCTCGCGGCGTCGTTGCTGGGGGTGCGGTCGACGGTGTTCATGCCGGTCGGCGCCCCGTTGCCGAAGGTCGCCGCCACCCGCGAATACGGCGCCGAGGTACGGCTGTACGGCCAGGTGGTGGACGAGACGCTGGCCGCCGCCCAGGACTACGCGCGGGAGACCGGCGCGGTCTTCATCCACCCCTTCGACCACCCCGACATCATCGCGGGCCAGGGCACCGTCGGTCTGGAGATCCTCGAACAGTGCCCCGAGGTACGCACCATCGTCGTCGGGGTCGGCGGCGGCGGGCTCGCCGCGGGGGTGGCGCTGGCGGTCAAGGCGCTGCGTCCGGATGTGAAGGTCGTCGGGGTGCAGGCGGCGGGGGCGGCCTGCTATCCGCCGTCGCTGGCGGCCGGGCGGCCGGTGGCGATCGAGGGGATGTCGACGATGGCGGACGGCATCAAGGTGGGGCGGCCCGGCGAGGTGACCTTCGAGATGGTCGAGAGGCTGGTGGACGAGGTCCGTACGGTCACCGAGGACCAGCTCTCCAGTGCGCTGCTGCTGTGCCTGGAGCGGGCGAAGCTGGTGGTGGAACCGGCCGGGGCGAGCCCGGTGGCGGCGCTGCTCGCCGACCCGGAGTCCTTCGAGGGGCCGGTGGTCGCGGTGCTGTCCGGCGGCAATGTCGACCCGCTGCTGCTGCAGCGCATCCTGCGGCACGGCATGGCGGCCGGCGGGCGCTATCTCTCGCTGCGGCTGCGGCTGACGGACCGGCCGGGGGCGCTGGCGACGCTGCTCGGGGTGCTGTCGGAGGTCGATGCGAATGTGCTCGACGTCGGCCATGTGCGGACCGACCCCCGGCTCGGGCTGACCGAGGTCGAGGTGGAGCTGCATCTGGAGACGCAGGGGCCGGCGCACTGCGACGAGGTGCGCGCGGCGCTGCATGCGGCGGGGTACGTCGTCGCGGAGTGAGCACGGTGCGGCAGGGGCGGCCGGCAGCTGTCGCACGTGCAGGCCGCACGATGCAGCACGGGGTACCGCAAAAGGGATCGCCGTAAAGGGATGGGGCACAGGGGCGCCACGGGTATAGCGTGGCGCCCCCCACACGCGCTGGCGAACATCCGTTCCCCTGTCGTTCGTGCGCGGAAAATCGAAATTTGTATCGCGATGTATCGCGTTTCGGCGTAGCATCGCCGTTACGGGGTGCCGGGGAGTCATGGCGTTCCGTTGCGGACAAATGCCCGCAGAGCAGGCATAGGCCGCCAACCGTAATATTCGATCTGGAACTGACCCAAGCCATGGGAGTACCCATATGCCAGGCGCCATTTACGCCGAAGGTCTGGTGAAGACGTTCGGCGACGTGAGGGCACTGGACGGCGTCGACCTCGACGTTCCCGAAGGAACCGTCCTCGGAATGCTCGGCCCCAACGGTGCCGGCAAGACCACCGCAGTACGCGTCCTGACGACCCTGCTCCAGCCCGACCGCGGCAAGGCGGTGGTCGCCGGGATCGATGTCCTCGCGCACCCCGACCAGGTGCGGCGCTCGATAGGCCTGTCCGGCCAATTCGCCGCCGTGGACGAGTACTTGACCGGCCGCGAGAACCTGATAATGGTCGGCCAGCTCTACCAAATGAGCGGGCGTGACGCCAAGCGGCGAGCCGCCGAGCTGCTGGAACGCTTCCATCTCGGCGACGCCGCCGACCGCACCGCCAAGACCTACTCCGGTGGTATGCGCCGCCGGCTCGACCTGGCCGCCGCGCTGGTCGTCAGCCCGCCCGTGATGTTCATGGACGAGCCGACCACCGGTCTGGACCCCCGTAACCGCCAAGGGCTGTGGGACGTCATCCAGGAACTGGTCGCGGGCGGCACGACCTTGCTGCTCACCACGCAGTACCTGGAGGAGGCCGACCGCCTCGCCCACGACATCTGCGTCGTCGACCACGGCAAGGTCATCGCCCGCGGCACCTCCGACCAGCTCAAGGCGCGTACCGGCGGTGAGCGCGTCGAGGTCGTGGTGCACGCCCCCGAGCACCTCACCATCGCCGACGAGATCCTGCGCGGCTTCGGCAAGGGCGAGGGCACGGTCGAACCGCATATCCGCAAACTCACGGTCCCCGTGACCGGCGGCGCCAAGCTGCTCGCCGAGGTCATCCGCGAACTGGATGCGCGCGGGGTGGAGATCGATGACATCGGGCTGCGGCGCCCGACCCTCGACGATGTGTTCATCTCGCTGACCGGGCACACCGCGGAGGCCGCGGAGGAGAACGGCGCGGGCGGCAAGAGCGCCGTCGGGCGGCAGAAGAAGGGCGCCAAGGGGGCCGGCGCGTCCGGTCCGGGCGAGGACGGGCCGGCGGCCGGAGCGGCCGACGCGGATGCGGGCGCGACGAGCGACAAGGAGGGCGTGAAGTGACCACGTTGACCGAAACGGCCGGCGACGCCCGGGTCCGTACCCCGCAGCCACGCGGCGGCTTCAGCAGGTCCGTGCGCGACTCCCTGGTCGTCGCCCGACGCAATCTGATCCGGATGATGCGGATCCCCGAAGTGGTGATCTTCGGGCTCATCCAGCCGATCATGTTCGTGGTGCTGTTCACGTACGTCTTCGGCGGCTCCATCAACATCCCCGGCGCCCCGGTCGGTGACGCCCAGGCCTATCGCGAGTTCCTGATGGCCGGGATCTTCGCGCAGACCGTCACCTTCGCCACGGCGGGAGCCGGAGCGGGGATCGCCGATGACATGCACAAGGGCCTCATCGACCGGTTCCGGTCGCTGCCGATGTCCCGTGGTGCGGTGCTCACCGGCCGTACCCTCGCCGACCTCGTGCAGACCGCGCTGACGCTGGTGGTGCTGGCGGTCGTCGCGCTGCTGATCGGCTGGCGCGCCCACGAGAACCTCGCCGAGGTGCTGGCCGGCTTCGCGCTGCTGCTCCTGCTCGGCTACGCCTTCTCCTGGATCGGCGCGCTCATCGGCCTGACGGTGCGGACGCCCGAGGCGGCCACCTCGGGCGGGCTGATCTGGCTCTTCCCGCTGACCTTCATCTCGAATGCGTTCGTTCCGGTCGACGGGATGCCGGCGTTTCTGCAGCATGTCGCGGAGTGGAACCCGTTCAGCGCGACGGTGGCCGCCGCACGGCAGCTGTTCGGCAACACCATCGAAGGGGTGCCCACGTCGGTGACCGGGGCCTGGCCGATGGACCACCCGGTGCTGGCCTCGGTGATCTGGTCCGTCCTGATCATCGCGGTGTTCCGGACACTGGCCGTCCGCAAGTACCGGTCGGCCACGGCCTGAGCGGTTTGCGGACTGCGTGGATTGCGGCCTGCGCGGCTTACGGTCTGAGCGGCCAAGGTCTCGTCGGCCGGGCGCCGCAGACAGCGCGAAGCGGCCCGGAGCGTCATGCTCCGGGCCGCTTCACCGTCTGAGGGGTGCCTCGGGGGAGTCAGCCGGTGTACGGCTTCGCGTCGAGGACCTTCACGGCCGCCTTCTTGCCGTTGGGGAGCTCGTACTCCGCCTCGGCGCCGACCTTCTTGCCGTTCACGCCGGTGCCCAGCGGCGACTGGGGGGAGTAGGTCTCGATGTCCGAGCTCGCGTACTCCCGGGAGGCCAGAAGGAACGACAGCGTGTCGTCCGGGTCCCCGTCGAACGCGATGGTGACGACCATGCCGGGAGCGACGACGCCGGTGGCGGCAGGGGCCTCGCCGACCTTCGCGGTCTGCAGCAGCTGGGTGAGCTGGCGGACCCGCAGTTCCTGCTTGCCCTGCTCTTCCTTGGCCGCGTGGTACCCGGCGTTCTCCTTCAGGTCACCTTCCTCGCGGGCCGCCGCGATCTTCTCGGTGATCTCGGCGCGTGCGGGACCAGACAGGTGCTCCAGCTCTGCCTTGAGCTGGTCATACGCCTCCTGGGTAAGCCAGGTGACGTTTTCGCTGGTCTGGGTCACAGGTGCTCCTCGTCGGTACTGGGGATAAATCAAACGCCCTACCAGGAAGGTTTGCGCCTTCACAGGTGGGCGAAACCACGAGCCTAACAATTCCGGCACAAAACGGGGAAGAGGAAATTCACAGCGGCCGCCCAGGAACGCATCATCCCTGATCAGAGGCGGTCACGACACGCCCCGCGGGTGGGCGGGCCGGTGGTGGCGGGCGGTGCGGGCGCGGTGGGGCGGGGTGCGGGCCGTACGGGGCGGCCCGGGGCGCTGCCGGTGCCTGCGGTGCAGGTCAGCCGTTGCCCGAGGCCGTGCAGCCGACGAGTACGGCATTGGTGGCCCGCTTCGTCGTACGCAGCGTGACCTCGGTGTCCACCTGGTCCGAGCGCTGGTCGACGGTGACGTCCTTACGGCCGACCTCGGAGCCGTCCTCGGCCTGTGAGCGGAGGGTGCACACGCCCTTGTCGTCCGTGCCCTTGACGACCTCGAGATGGACCTTGACGGCGTGATCGGAGACCGCGTCCCAGGTGATCACGCGGCCGCTGAGGTCCTGCCCCGCGATGTACGAGATGCCGGACCAGCCGACCACACCCAGCAGGGCGGCACCGAGCACCGCGCCAATGATCTTGAGCTTGCGGTCCGCACGCTCATCCGCGGAGCGGCCGTAGCGTCCGTCGGGGAGCCCTTCACGCACCGCGGTCATGATCCATCCTTCTGGTAGGGGGACCTGGGCCACGAACCCCCGGGGTGTCCCCGCCCCTGGGAATACAGCGCCCCCTCGCTTCGGTCACTATAGGAGGCATCTTCTCCGGCCCATCACTGAGGATCGAGTCTTGACTGAGCAGCTGCGATTGATGGCCGTCCACGCCCACCCCGACGACGAGTCGAGCAAGGGTGCGGCCACGATGGCCAAGTACGTGTCCGAGGGGGTGGACGTGCTGGTCGCCACCTGCACAGGCGGTGAGCGAGGATCCATCCTCAACCCCAAACTCCAGGGAGACCCGTACATCGAGGAGCACATCCACGAGGTACGGAAGCAGGAAATGGACGAGGCCCGGGAGATCCTGGGCGTCAAGCAGGAGTGGCTCGGCTTTGTCGACTCCGGGCTGCCCGAGGGCGACCCGCTGCCGCCGCTGCCCGACGGCTGCTTCGCGCTGCAGTCCGTCGAAGAGGCGGCGGAGCCCCTGGTCAAGCTGATCCGGAAGTTCAAGCCGCAGGTCATCACGACCTACGACGAGAACGGCGGCTATCCGCACCCGGACCACATCATGACCCACAAGATCACGATGGTGGCCTTCGATGCGGCCGGCGACCCGGAGAAGTACCCGGAGGCCGGTGAGCCCTGGCAGCCCCAGAAGCTCTACTACAACCAGGGCTTCAACAGGCCGCGCACGATCGCGCTGCACGAGGCGCTGCTGGCCCGCGGCATGGATTCGCCCTACGGCGAGTGGCTGGAGCGCTGGAAGCAGTTCGAGCAGCGCGAGCGCACGCTGACCACGTATGTCCCGTGCGCCGACTTCTTCGAGATCCGTGACAAGGCACTGATCGCCCACGCCACCCAGATCGACCCCGACGGCGGTTGGTTCCGGGTGCCGATGGACATCCAGCGCGAGGTCTGGCCGACGGAGGAGTACGAGCTCGCGAAGTCGCTCGTGGACACTTCCCTCCCCGAGGGCGACCTCTTCGCGGGCATCCGCAACAATTGAGCCCATGATGAGCGCGACCAGCACCCTCGCCCTGACGCACTTGGTCACCCTTGCCGACAGCTTCGACAAGGACAAAGTGACCCCCGGCGTCCTCGGCTTCATCGTCTTCGCGGTCATCGGCGGCGCCGTGTGGCTGCTGATGAAGTCCATGAACAAGCAGATGAAGAAGGTGGACTTCGAGGAACAGCCGGAGGACGCCGAGGCGGGCACCGCAGCCGCCGCGCAGGCACCGAAGCCGAAGACCAGCTGAGGACCAGCCGGGGGCGGGGGCCGGCCGGTCCCTGAAGACCGGGTGGCGGTCGACGGCCGGCCGATGGACACGGCCGGCTGACCGGCCCGGCGGCTCGTCGGCCCGAGCGGCCGGCGAGCCGGGCCCGATCCGCCGCCGGAGCGCCGCCACCGGAGCACGGACGGGGCGGTGAGCCCGGCACGCGCCGCCTGCAGTGCGGCGCCGTGCCCGGGGTGCCCCGCCGTACCGGGGCGTCACTCCGTGACGGTCGGGGGGACCAGCACCCCCATGACCTCGCGCGCATGGCGGTTGGGCACCATGCCGAGCCGCCATGCCTGCCACCCCGTCTCCGGCTCCACCCCGCGGTCCAGCAGCAGCGCGAACGCCTCCGCGCAGTCCTCCAGCTTGGAATCGCGGGCCGCATGCTTGTTGCGGATCAGCTGCGCCAGCTCCTCCTGGGCGACGGCCGTGCCCACCACGGAACCGCCCGGCGAGGCGAGCGGCAGCAGCGTGCAGCGCAGGAACCGCGCCCAGTCCTCGCCGCGCCGGTCGCCGTAGCCGGCAAAGAGGCGCGCCGCCTCGTCGGCCAGCTCCAGTGCCTGCGCCGACCGGCTGTTGCCGGCGTCGATGATCAGCAGCTCCAGGCAGGACCACGCCTCCCCGTGCGGCACCCCTATCCGCTGGAAGTCCTTACGGGCGTCCTGCAACAGCTGCCGGGCGAAGCCGCTGTTGCGCAGCGAACCGGTCTGCTCCGCCCGCAGATCGCGGGTGACCCGCCCCGAGTGGTGCCGGGCGCAGGCCAGACCGTAGCCGTCCTGCATCCGGCTGAACATCGTCCGCGACCGCTCCAGCTGCCGCAGCGCCGCATCGTGTTCGCCGCGCTCCTCCAGCGCCTGGCCCAGGTAGTACATCGTCCAGGCCTCACCGCGCGCGTCCTCGTGCTGATGGTGCAGCGGCAGCGCCTGCCGGAGCCGGTCCACCGCGGGACCCGGCTCGCCGTCCACCAGCCGGGCGCGCGCCAGCTGCGTCATCGCCCAGGCCTCGCCGCGCTCGTCGTGCGTACGGCCGTAGAGCCCCATCGCCGCATGCAGCGCGCTCTCCGCCGCCGGTACATCGCCCCTGCGCAGATGCACCTGGCCGAGCTGGAAGTGTGCCCATGCCTGGCCGTGGATGCTCTCGCTCTCCTCGTGCAGCTCCAGTGCCTCCCGCAGCATGGCGAGGGCGTCGGCGATCTGCGCGCGGTCCCGCTCCACCGCCGCCAGGGCGTGCAGCGTCCAGGCCCGGTCGCCGTGCATGTCCGCGCCGGACTGCAGCTCCAGCGCCTCACGGAGCTTGGCCGCGGCCTCCACGAGATTGCCCTGCTGCTGGAGCGTGATGCCCAGATCGCGCAGCGCACGGGCGGCGCCCGCCGGATGCTGCGCCTCGAAGTACAGATCGACCACCGAGGACAGCGTGGTCCGTGCCTTGTCCAGCTCGCCGAGCTGCCGCGCCGCCACACCCGTACGCCACTGCACCGAGCGGACCAGCAGCCCCTGCCCGACGGCCCGGGTCAGCTCGCTCAGCTCGCCCAGACGGTAGAGGTCACCACGCAGCAGGCAGTAGTCGGCCAGCGCGCCCAGCAGATGCGAGACCGCCGCCTGGTCCACGCCCTGGTCGGCGTGGCGCAGCGCGGCCGTGATGAAGCTGGTCTCGTCGTCCAGCCACTGCAGGGCCGCGTCCAGGGAGGTGAAGCCGTGCGACCCGAAGCGGTCGGCGCGGGTGGACGTACGGCCGTCGACCAGCCGGATGACCGAGTCGGCCAGCTCCGCATAGCCGCGGATCAGCCGCTCCTGGGCCGCACCGCGCTCGGCCGGCTCCTCCTCGTCCAGCAGCCGGTCGTGCGCGAAGCGGTGCACCAGGGCGTGCAGACGGTAGCGCCGGCCCCGCACATGCTCGATCAGCCCCGCCCGGGTCAGCGTCGTCAGCTCCCGCTCCGCCTCCGCCTGCTCGACGCCCAGCAGCGCCGCCGAGGCCGCCGCCCCCAGGCTCGCCCGGCCCACCAGCGCCAGTCGGCGCAGCAGCCGCCGGGCGGTCTCCGACTGGTCGGCGTAGCGCAGCCACAGCGCACGCTCCACCGGTGACACCGAGCCGTAGGCCGCCAGGTCCGTGGCCAGTGCGGTGGCGGTGCGCGAGCCGAGCGAGGAGCCCGCCACCCGCAGCGCCAGGGGCAAGCCCGCGCACAGCCCGGAGATCTCGTCGATGGCCTGTGCGTCGTAGGGGCCCGTCTCGTCCGGGGTCTCGTCGACGGCCGCGGCGGAAGCGCGCAGCAGCTCTTCGGTGCCGGCGGCGTCCAGCGGCCCCACCGGGAGCTGGTGCACCCACGCCGCCAGGTCCTCGGGCAGCTCCAGCGGCGCACGGGAGGTCACCAGCACCAGGCTGTCGGACCGCTCCGGCACCAGGGTGCGCACCTGCTCCGGATCCGCGGCGTCGTCCAGCAGCACCGTCACCGGAAGGCCCGTCAGATGCTGGTGGTAGAGATCGGTGAGCCGCTTGACGTGCTGCTCCTGGGACGGCCGCTCGCGAAACAGCAGCTGCTCGCGCGGTGCGCCCAGCCGGTTGAGCAGATGCAGCAGCGCGTCCCGGGTCGGCAACGGCACCTCCCCGGGGGTGTCGCTGCGCAGATCCACCACACACGCGCCACGGAACTGATCGCGCAGCTGATGCGTGGCCCGCACCGCCAGCGCCGTACGCCCCGAGCCCGGCTCGCCGTGGAGTATCACCACCGTCGGTTTGGTCTCCGTGCTCGCACGGGCCGCGTGCACCCACTGCGCGATCTGCGTCAGCTCCGCCCGTCGTCCGGCGAAGGGGCCGTCCGGGCGCGGAAGTTGGGAGAACGAGTGCTCCAGCAGGGAGCGCTGGCGGGCCGCCGCGCTGCGGTCCGCGCCGCGCAACTGCGGTCCGAGGCCGCTCTTCGGGGCGACGGGCTTGGATGTCGTGCCGCCGCCGCGGGCCGCCGCCGTCAGCATCCGCTGCTGGTCCAGGAACGGCCGGATGCCGCGCACCTCCAGCGCCGTGAGCCACTGCAGCCGCAGCTGCTGCGCGCCGCCGGGCCGGCCGCGCATCCCGGCCTCCCGGTGCGCCGCCGGCCAGTGGCCCGCGGTCAGCTTCAGGACCGTGGCCGCCGCGCCCGCCACCAGCACGGCGGCACCCACTCCCAGCGCCGCGCCCGTTTCCGTGCCGTACGCGAGGTCCGTACCGAACGCCGCCACCGCCGCCACGGCCGTCGCCACCGCCGGGGTGCCCAGCTCCTTGCGCGACAGCCGCCGGGACAGCGACGGCTGATCGGCGGCTGCCTCGTCCAGCACCCGGACATACGCGGTGTACTCCTCGGCGGCGCTGCCCGCCAGCTCGTCCAGCGCCGCCCGCGCCCGGTTGAGCAGCGTGTCCCCGTCGAGCCGGCCGTCCGAGCGCCGCACCTCCTCCTCGACGGCCCTGGTCAACAGCGCTTCCGCTTCCGCCCGGTGGCCGTCGCGCAGTACAGCCATGGAGCCCGGCATGCCCATCCCCCTCCAGCAGTTCCAGCAGTCCCCGGCGGTGATCGTCGCCATACGCACAGTGTTCCGCGTCCACGTGAATTCCGGCAGGCCTGTGGATAACTCCCTCCGCTCCCGGCTCCCCGCGCCTCATTGGGAGAGGATGGCCCCATGCCGAACCGCCTGGCTCATGAGACTTCCCCCTATCTGCTCCAGCACGCCGACAACCCGGTCGACTGGTGGCCGTGGTCCACCGACGCATTCGAGGAGGCGCGGCGGCGCGGTGTGCCGGTACTGCTCAGCGTCGGCTACAGCTCGTGCCACTGGTGTCATGTGATGGCTCACGAAAGCTTCGAGGACCCGGCCACTGCCGCGCTGCTCAACGAGCATTTCGTGGCGGTCAAGGTCGACCGTGAGGAACGCCCCGACGTCGACGCCGTCTACATGGAGGCCGTGCAGGCCGCCACCGGCCAGGGCGGCTGGCCGATGACCGTCTTCCTCACCCCCGACGCCGAGCCCTTCTACTTCGGTACGTACTTCCCGCCCGAGCCCCGCCACGGCATGCCGTCCTTCGAGCAGATCCTGGAGGGGGTGCGCAGCGCCTGGGCCGACCGGCGCGAGGAGGTCGGCGAGGTCGCCGGCCGGATCGTCGCCGACCTGGCCGGACGGTCCCTGACCGAGTCGCTGCCCGCGGACCGGCGGCCACCGCGCCCCGAGGAGCTGCACAGCGCCCTGATGGGCCTGACCCGCGAATTCGACGCGGTGCACGGCGGGTTCGGCGGCGCGCCCAAGTTCCCGCCGTCCATGGTGCTGGAGTTCCTGCTCCGCCACCACGCCCGCACCGGCTCCGCCGGGGCGCTGGAAATGGTGCAGGGGACCTGTGCGGCGATGGCCCGCGGCGGCATCTACGACCAGCTCGGCGGCGGTTTCGCGCGCTATGCGGTGGATGCCACCTGGACCGTGCCGCACTTCGAGAAGATGCTCTACGACAACGCCCTGCTGTGCCGGACCTACGCCCACCTGTGGCGGTCCACGGACTCGGACCTGGCCCGCCGGATCGCCGTCGAGACCGCCGACTTCATGGTCCGCGAACTGCGCACCGAGCAGGGCGGTTTTGCCTCCGCACTGGACGCGGACAGCGACGACGGCTCGGGTACCGGCAGGCATGTCGAGGGCGCCTACTACGTCTGGACGCCCGAGCAGCTGCGCGCCGTACTGGGCGAGAAGGACGCGGAATTCGCCGCCGGCTGCTTCGGCGTCACCGAGGAGGGGACCTTCGAGGAGGGCGCCTCGGTCCTCCAACTCCCGGAAACCGAAGACCCGGTGGACGCCGAACGGATGGCCTCCGTCAAGCAGCGGCTGCTCGCGGCGCGGGAGGAGCGGCCGCGCCCCGGCCGGGACGACAAGGTCGTCGCCTCCTGGAACGGGCTGGCCATCGCCGCGCTCGCCGAGACCGGTGCCTACTTCGACCGGCCGGACCTGATCCAGGCCGCCACCGACGCCGCCGATCTGCTGGTACGCGCCCACATGGACTGGCATGCCCGGCTGCACCGCACCTCCCGCGACGGGACGCCCGGCGCCAACTCCGGCGTCCTGGAGGACTACGCCAATGTGGCGGAGGGCTTCCTCACCCTGGCCTCGGTCACCGGTGAGGGCGTCTGGGTGGAGTTCGCGGGCTTCTTCCTGGACACCGTGCTGCTGCAGTTCACCACCGAGGACGGCGCGCTCTACGACACAGCGGCCGACGCCGAGGCCCTGATCCGCCGCCCCCAGGACCCGACCGACAACGCGACGCCCTCCGGGTGGACCGCGGCGGCCGGTGCCCTGCTGTCGTACGCGGCGCTGACCGGCAGCGACCTGCACCGGAGCGCCGCGGAGCGGGCCCTGGGCATCGTCACCGCGCTCGGCGGCCGGGCACCGCGCTTCATCGGATGGGGGCTGGCCGTCGCCGAGGCCGCGCTCGACGGCCCGCGCGAGGTCGCCGTCGTCGGCCCGCAGGGCGATCCGGCCACCGTCGCGCTGCACCGCGCCGCACTGCTCGGCACCGCCCCGGGGGCGGTCACCGCGCTGGGCGAGCCCGGGGCCGACGAGGTGCCGCTCCTCCAGGACCGCCCCCTGGTCGACGGCAAACCGGCCGCCTATGTCTGCCGCCACTTCACCTGCGAGCGGCCGACGACCGACCCGGAGGAGCTGATGGAGCGGCTCCGGGGATGAGGTGACGACGGCGGGGCTCCCGGGGCGTCCGGCACAGCGGCCCTCCCAGGGGCCCCGCCACCAGTCCTGTGGACCGGTGACCGGATTGACATTGACGCGCGCGTCAAGTTTTAGCCTCGGGGGTATGTCGAATCGCACACACCGCGAAGTCCGCTTGGCCGCCCGCCCTCAGGGGCCGGTCACCGATGACCTCTTCGAGATCGTGGAGGTGCCGGTCCCGGAACCTGTGCCCGGCCAGGTGCTGGTACGCAACACCCTGATGGGCGTCGCCGCCGTGATGCGCACGCTGATGAACGAGACCAGCGAGGTGCCGATGCCCTCCTACGTGGTCGGTGAGCCGCTGAACGGCTCGGCCATCGGCGAGGTGGTCGCCGCCCCGGGGACCGACCTCAACCCCGGCGACCTGGTGGAGCACCGCCTCGGCTGGCGCGAATACGCCGTGGTGGACGCCGACCAGGCGCACCGGCTCGACCCCGGCCTGCTGCCCGACCCGGCCGCCTACCTCTCGCAGGGCCCCACCGCCTGGATGGGCGTGGTGCGCGGCGCCGAGGTACACCCCGGCGACACGGTCTTCGTCACGGGGGCGGCGGGCGGTGTGGGTTCGCTGGCGGGCCAGATCGCCCGGCTGCGCGGCGCCGCCCGGGTCATCGGCAGTACGGGATCGCAGGCGAAGGCGGACCGGCTGATCAAGGAACTCGGCTATGACGCCGTGGTGATCCGTGGCGCGGGCCCCATCGAGGAGCAGTTGCGCACGGCCGCCCCGGAGGGCATTGACGCGCTCTTCGACAACGTGGGCGGCGAGCAGCTGCAGGCCGCCCTCGCCGTCGCCAGGAGGGGCGCCCGGCTCGCCATCGTCGGGTCGCTGTCCAGCCAGCTCGCCGAGGACGGCAAGGCCACCACGATCGAGGTCGACAGCCTCTCGCTGCTCTCCCGCAGCATCACCGTGCGCGGTGTCGCCCTGTACGACCACCTGGACGTGATCCCGGAGTGGAACCGGCGGTTCGGCGAGGGGCTGCGCGCGGGCACCCTCACCTTCCCGCACGCCCGGCTGCAGGGCATCGAGCAGGCGCCGCGTGCCCTGCGCGAGCTGACCGAGGGGCGTCATCTGGGCGCCGTGGTCGTGGAGTTGTGAGGACGGCGCCGGGCGTCGCGGCCACAGGTGATTCCTCCGCCGTTGTCCGACCCCGGTTGTAGCCTGCAGGAGTGACGACCTTGCTCCGGCAGCGATCCCTTGTCCAGGAAGCCGCGGCGCTACGGGCCGACGCGGACGACCCGGTCGACGCGGTGCACCGGTCGTGCGACCGTATCGACGCCATCGACCCGCAGGTGCGGGCGTTCGTGCCCGAGCCGGGGCGGCGTACGCGGCTCCTGGAGGCGGCCCGGCAGCGGACGGCGGCCGGCCCGCCGGAGCCCGCCGACCGGCCCGCCCTGTACGGCGTCCCGGTCGGCATCAAGGACATCGTGCACGTCGACGGTCTGCCCACCCGCGCGGGCTCGGCGCTGCCCCCGGAGGTGCTCGGCGGTCCGCAGGCCACCGTCATCGACCGGCTGTGCGCCGCCGGCGCGCTGATCGCGGGCAAGACCGTGACCGCGGAGTTCGCGGTCACCGCGCCGGGCCCGACCCGTAACCCGCACAACCCGGCCCACACGCCCGGTGGTTCGAGCAGCGGATCGGCCGCCGCGGTCGCCGCCGGGATGGTGTCGCTGGCCATCGGGACGCAGACCGTCGGCTCGATGATCCGCCCCGCCGCGTACTGCGGAGTGGTCGGCTTCAAGCCGAGCCACGGGCGGATACCCGTCGACGGGGTGATCCCCAACGCCCTCAGTTTCGACACCCTCGGGTGCTACGCCACGGACGTGGCGGGTGTCGCGCTTGCCGCCTCGGTGCTCTGCGACGGGTGGCAGGACGGGGCGGACGAGGTGCCGGGGCCGGCGGGGCGGACCCGGCGTCCGGTGCTGGGCGTGCCGGCCGGCCCGTATCTGGAGCGGGCCGGTGACGAGGCGCTGGCGGCCTTCACGGAGCAGCGGGAGCTGCTGCGGTCGGCCGGTTACACGGTGCGCGAGGTGCCGGTGATGGACGACTTCGAGCAGATCGTGGAGCAGCTGTTCACGATGAACCGCTACGAGGTCGCGCGGGCCCACACCGACTGGTTCGCGCGCTTCGGCGACCGCTACCGGGAGGAGACCACGGCCGCCATCCGTCAGGGGCAGGCGATCGGGGACACCGCCTACTGGACGGCCCGGGTACGGCGCGCCGCGTTCCGGGAACGGCTCGCGGCGGACGGGGCAGCGGCCGGCATCGACGTGTGGATCGCCCCGTCGGCCACGGGTCCGGCGCCCGCGGACCTGAGCACCACCGGCACCTCGATCATGTGCCTGCCATGGAGCAACGCCGGGCTGCCGTCCGTCAGCCTGCCCGCCGGCCACGCCGCCGACGGGCTGCCGCTAGGGCTCCAGCTCGTCGGCGCGTTCGGCGCGGACGAGGACCTGCTGTACGGGGCGGCAGGCATCGAAGGTGTACTGCACGAGAACGGCCGACCGGGCCCGGCGGGCACGGGCCGGGTGCCGTAACGGGAGGACAGATGCGCATCGGGGACGCCGCAGCGGCCACCGGCATGACACCGCGCACGCTGCGCTACTACGAGCAGCGGGGGCTGGTGACGGCCCGTCGCACGCCGTCGGGGCACCGGGAGTACGACGCGGAGGACATCCGCCGGCTCCAGGCCGTACGCGAACTGCGGGAGGCGGGGCTGACGGTCGGCGATGTCCGGGCCTGCGCGCATCTGCTGCGCACCATGGCGCCCGGCGAAGGACCGGATCTCCTCCCGAAGGACCCCCGCTCGGAGTGCAGTGCGGCTGCCGAAGCGGTGGCCCGGCGCCGGCTCGCCGACCTGGACGCCCGCATCGAGCGGTTGTCGCAGCTACGGGCGCGGCTCGCCGCGCGACTGAGCGGGCCGTGCGCGCCGGGGGAGTCGTGCGCGCCGCAGGAGCCGGGCGCCGGGGGACGCGCCGGAGCGGACAGCGGCCCGGTCTTCAGGCTGGACGGCGCTCCGCCCCCGGCCGCCCCCGCCCTCAGAGGGTGAGGCCCCGCGCCAGTACGTCCATCGTCCGGTGGATCAGATCCTCCAGGTCGGTGGTCTGGCCGTCCTCGACCCAGCTCAGCATCGCCTCCTGGAGCCCGGCCAGGATCGCGCCGATGACCACCCGTAGTTCCAGGTCGTCGGCCGGGCGGCCGGAGCGTTCCGCCAGTACCGCGGCGAGCATCTTCGCGTCCCGTGCGGTGTTCTCCGCCGTCCGGCCCCGGATGGCGGGCACCTCACGGATCAGCCGGACGCGCTGGACGAGTTCGGTGCGGTCCTCCTCCGTGATCTTGCGCAGCGCCTCGATGGTGACCTGCCGCATCGACTCGACCATCGGCTCGCCCGCGGGGCGCGCCCGGAGCCCGGTCTCCAGCACGGCGTCGTACTCGTCCGTGAGCACGATGTCTTCCTTGGTGGGGAAGTAGCGGAAGACCGTGCTCGGCGAGACATCCGCGGCCTCGGCGATCTGATCGACGGGGGTCGCGTCGTACCCCTGCTCCTCGAAGAGCCGGTAGGCGGCCCGCCGGATCGCTTGCCGGGTCTGGATCTTCTTCCGCTCCCGCAGCCCGACCTTCGGCGTCCCGGGCGGTGTGGTGGCAGATGTACGTGCGGCCATGGACGTCATTGTCAGGCATCAGGTGTCCCGGGGGCCACGGCCGGGTCCGTGCGGGCACGGCGCCCTGTACGCGGGTTGGGCAGGAAGACGGCCGTCAGCAGCGCCGCCGCCAGGGCCGCGATGCCGCACATCAGCAGGACGAGGCTCATGCCGTGCACGAACGCGCTGTTCGCGGCGGCGGCCAGGTGGGGCGAGCCGATCCGGCCGGCCACCAGGTGGGCGGCCACGACCGAATCACCGGCCGCTTCGGCGGCCGGTGCGGGCAGACCGGCGGTGTCGAGCCGGTCGCCGTACGCGCCGGCGAGCAGGCTGCCGAGCAGCGCCACCCCGAGCGCACCGCCGAACTGCCGCACGGTCATGAGGAGTCCGGAGCCGCTGCCGGCCCGCTCCGGTGGCAGCGCGCCCAGCGCGGCGTCCATGGCGGGGACCATGGCGAAGCCGAAGCCGATACCCGCGAGGGACAGCCACAGGGCGGTGTGGCCGTAGCCGTCGTGCACCTCCGTGGTGGCGCCGAGGAAGGCCGCCGCGGCCAGGACGAGCAGGCCGCCGGTGATGACGGGGCGCGGACCGGTGCGCCCGGCGAGCGCACCGCTCCCCTTGGCCGCGATCAGCAGCCCGGCCATCATCGGCAGCATCCGCAGCCCGGTGCCGAATGCGTCGTGTCCCCGTACGGCCTGCAGGTACTGGGGGAGCAGGAACATCAGGCCGGAGAGCACCAGGGTGCCCAGCGACGCCGCGACGGTGTTCCAGAGGAAGCTGCGGCCGCGCAGCAGCCGCAGATCGAGCATCGGCCGTGCCAGGCGGCGGCCGCGCAGCACCAGGCCGGTGAGCAGGGCGACGGATGCGGTCAGCGCGGTCACCACGCGCGGGTCGCCCCAGCCGCGTGCGGGCGCCTCGATGATGCCGAACACCAGGGCGCCGAGCCCCGCGACGGTGAGCACGGCCGAGAGCGCGTCGACCTCCGGGGATGTCGGGTCGCTCGTTTCGGGGAGCAGAAAGAGGCAGGCGGCGATGCCGATCACGACCAGCGGGACGTTCACGAAGAAGACCGCGCCCCACCAGAAGTGGTCCAGCAGCCAGCCGCCGACGAGCGGCCCGAGCGGCATGCCGAGCGCGGCCGCGGCGGAGATCGCACCCACGGCGGCGGACCGCTCGCCGGGCCCGAAGAGCGAGGGCAGTACGGACATCGCCAGCGGCATGATCAGCGCCGCGCCGATCCCCATCACCGCGCGGGCGGCGATGACGAGTTCGGGGCTGTCGACGAGGGTGCCGAGCAGCGAGCCGACCAGGAAGATCCCGAGTCCGGTGATCAGCATCCGGCGGCGGCCGAACCTGTCGCCGAGGAGCCCGGCGGGGAGCATCAGGGCGGCCAGCACCACGGTGTAGGCGTCGGCGATCCACTGCTGCTGCCCGGTGTCGGCGCCGAGCTGCCCGGCCATCGTCGGCAGCGCGACATTGAGGATCGTCGTGTCGAAACCGAGGACGAGCATGGCGGCGACGAGAGCGCCGAGGGCCCACCAGCGACGGGGGCCGGGCGGCGCGGACGCCGATGGTGCCGGGCCGGCCGCGGCCGGGGTGAGTGGCCGGTCGGTCTGCGATGTCATGGCACACCTCTGAGAGTCAGGTCCGAGAGAACACCGAAAAGCCAACGGTCGGCTTCAAATGACAGTAACTCTCAAAAGATTGAGACTGTCAATTATTTGCCGAAGGTCAGCTGCCTGCCGGGTGTGTCACGATGTGGAGTACAGCGATTACTGTCAGTGAATCTCGGGGGTGTGTGGATGCGTCTCGTGTGCGTCAGGCACGGCAAATGGCCGCGGCCTCAGGGGCCGCGGCCACGGTGGCGCGGGGGGTCGCGGGGTGCCGGCCGCTCGGGCCGGGGCGCCTCAGGTGTGCGAATAGGCCACCAAGGAGATGCCGACGTAGTGCACGACGAAGGCCGCCAGGGTCAAGGAGTGAAAGACCTCGTGGAAGCCGAACCACCGAGGTGAGGGGTTGGGGCGCTTGATCCCGTAGATCACGCCGCCCGCGCTGTAGAGCAGCCCGCCGACGATGACCAGCACCAGGACGGCGACGCCGCCGGTGTGCAGAAAGTCGGGCAGGAAGAAGACCGCGGCCCAGCCCATCGCGATGTAGCAGGGGGTGTAGAGCCAGCGTGGGGCGCCGACCCAGAAGACCCGGAAGGCGATGCCGGCCAGTGCGGCCACCCAGACCGCCCAGAGCAGCGCCTGACCGCGGGAACCGGGCATGAGCAGCATCGTCAGCGGCGTATAGGTGCCCGCGATGATCAGGAAGATGTTGGCGTGATCGAGCCGGCGCAGCACGCCGTCGGCCCGCGGACCCCAGTTGCCCCGGTGGTAAAGGGCGCTGACCCCGAAGAGCAGGCAGGCGGTCATGGTGAAGATGGCGCAGGCCAGACGGCCTCTGGGACTGTCGGCGAGGGCCGTCAGTATGACCCCGGAGAGGAGGACGGCGGGGAACATTCCGGCATGCAGCCAGCCGCGCAGTTTGGGCTTGAGTGGCGCGGCCGCGGCGGCGACCGCCGCGATCGCGGGCGGCGCGGAGGAGGGCTGGCTCTCGGCGGCGTCGGGCGCGGAAGTCATGGAGCAATGCTACCTACGCGACCGTAAGTTACGGATTCGTGCCGAAGTGGTGACGGTCACGAAGGCGCCCTCTGGACAGAACCCTATTCGGGTCGGATGATCAAATGAGTGCGGTCGGCACCGGATGAGCGGTCACGAAGCATCCGGGTCGCGGCCCCCAAGGGGCAGGCAAACAAAAGATGCGGATTTCCCGGCAAAACGGGCATAAATCCGTCCACACCCTCATCTAGGAGCGATCGTGGCGCGCGACAACGCGGCTCCCTCTCCCATTCCGACCCGTCACCAGGGACTCACCACCTGGGTCGACGAGATCGCAGCGCTCACCCAGCCCGACCGGGTCGTCTGGTGTGACGGCTCGGAGGCGGAGTACGAGCGGCTGTGCGAGGAGCTCGTCGACAAGGGCACGTTCAAGAAGCTCGACCCGATCAAGCGCCCCAACTCTTACTACGCGGCTTCCGACCCCTCGGACGTGGCGCGCGTCGAGGACCGCACCTTCATCTGCTCCGAGAAGGAGGAGGACGCCGGCCCGACCAACCACTGGAAGGCCCCCGCCGAGATGCGGGAGATCTTCGTCGGCGAGCAGGGCGTCTTCCGCGGTTCGATGCGCGGCCGGACGATGTACGTCGTCCCGTTCTGCATGGGCCCGCTGGGCTCCCCGCTCTCCGCGATCGGCGTGGAGATCACCGACTCCGCCTATGTCGCGGTCTCGATGCGCACGATGACGCGCATGGGGCAGCCGGTGCTCGACGAGCTCGGTGAGGACGGCTTCTACGTCAAGGCGGTGCACACCCTCGGCGCGCCGCTGGCCGAGGGTGAGGCCGACGTGCCGTGGCCGTGCAACTCCACCAAGTACATCTCGCACTTCCCCGAGGACCGCGAGATCTGGTCGTACGGCTCGGGCTACGGCGGCAACGCCCTGCTCGGCAAGAAGTGCTACGCGCTGCGTATCGCCTCCGTCATGGCGCGTGACGAGGGCTGGCTCGCCGAGCACATGCTGATCCTCAAACTCACCCCGCCGCAGGGCGAGTCCAAGTACGTCGCCGCCGCCTTCCCGAGCGCCTGCGGCAAGACCAACCTCGCGATGCTGGAGCCCACGATCTCCGGCTGGACCGTCGAGACCATCGGCGACGACATCGCCTGGATGCGCTTCGGCGAGGACGGCCGCCTCTACGCCATCAACCCCGAGGCCGGTTTCTTCGGTGTCGCGCCCGGTACCGGCGAGCACACCAACGCCAACGCGATGAAGACGATGTGGGGCAACTCCGTCTTCACCAACGTCGCGCTCACCGACGACGGCGACGTCTGGTGGGAGGGCATGACGGAGGAGAAGCCCGCTCACCTGACCGACTGGAAGGGCAACGACTGGACGCCGGAGTCCGAGACCCCGGCGGCCCACCCCAACGCCCGCTTCACCGTCCCGGCCGGCCAGTGCCCGATCATCGCGCCCGAGTGGGAGGACCCCAAGGGCGTGCCGATCTCGGCGATCCTCTTCGGCGGCCGCCGCGCCAGCGCCGTACCGCTGGTGACCGAGTCGCTGACCTGGCAGCACGGCGTCTTCCTCGGCGCCAACGTGGCCAGCGAGAAGACCGCCGCGGCCGAGGGCAAGGTCGGCGAGCTGCGCCGCGACCCGTTCGCCATGCTGCCGTTCTGCGGCTACAACATGGGCGACTACATGGGCCATTGGGTCAAGGTCGGTGCCGACAAGGACCAGTCCAAGCTGCCGAAGATCTACTACGTCAACTGGTTCCGCAAGGACGACAAGGGCCGCTTCGTGTGGCCCGGCTTCGGCGAGAACGGCCGGGTGCTCAAGTGGATCGTCGAGCGGCTGGAGGGCACGGCCGAGGGCGTCGAGACCCCCATCGGCGTGCTGCCCACGAAGGCCGCGCTGGACACCGCGGGCCTGGACCTCGACGACGCCGACCTCGACTTCCTGCTCACCGTCGACAAGGACGTGTGGCGCGAGGAGGCGGCGCTGATCCCCGAGCACCTCAACACCTTCGGTGACCACACGCCGAAGGAGCTGTGGGACGAGTACCGCGCACTGGTCCAGCGGCTCGGCTGACCATCGCACCGTTCACCACCCGGCCGGGGCCCCGCACATGGTGTGCGGGGCCCCGGCTCGTTGGCGGGGGCCCGTCGCCGTGCCCGTCGCCGTGCCTGGCCGCTGTCCCCGTATCCGTTGCGCCCACGCCCCGGCCCCCTCACCGTCCCCGCCTCCACCTCAGGCCACCATCCCAAGCCACTGCCCCCGCCACGTAGTGTTCTCATCCATGAACAATGTTCGGACTCTTGACCCTGTGTGGGGTTGCGGTCGAGGCTGAGGGGCATGAGCCTCAGCACTGATCGCATTGCGACCGTCGGCGTTTCCTTCGTCCGGCTCCCGTTGCCGGAGCCGATCAGCGACGCCAAGGTGCTCACGGGCCGGCAGAAACCGCTCACCGAGGTCGCGTTGGTCTGTGCGCGGATCGTCACCGAGGCGGGGTTGGAGGGGCTGGGCTTCGGCTATGCGAAACGGGCGGGCGGCCCCGGGCTGTATGCGCATGCCCGTGAGATAGCGCCGGAGCTGATCGGCGAGGACCCCAGCGACACCGGCCGGCTCTGGCAGAAGCTGGTCTGGGCCGGTGCCTCGATGGGCCGCAGCGGACTGGCCGTTCAGGCGGTCGCCGCCTTCGATATCGCCCTGTGGGACCTCAAGGCGCGGCGCGCGGGCCTGCCGCTCGCCAAGCTCCTCGGCGCCCACCGCTCCGCCGTGCCCTGCTACAACACCTCCGGCGGCTTTCTGTCCACGCCGGTCGAACAGGTCCTGGAGAACGCCGATACGGCGCTGGCGCGGGGCATCGGCGGCATCAAGATCAAGGTGGGGCAGCCGGACACGGCGGCCGACCTCCGGCGCGTCGAGACGGTCCGCGGTCATCTCGGCGACGGTGTCCCGATGATGGTGGACGCCAATCAGCAGTGGGACCGGGTCACCGCCCAGCGGTTGGGACGGACCCTGGAGCAGTTCCAACTGGCCTGGATCGAGGAGCCGTTGGATGCGTACGACGTCGAGGGGCATGCCGCGCTCGCGGCGTCGCTCGACACCCCGGTGGCCACCGGCGAGATGCTCACCGGCGCCGAGGAGCACACCCGACTGATCGAGGCGGGCGCGGCGGACTTCATCCAGCCGGATGCGCCGCGGGTCGGCGGGATCACCCCGTTTCTGCGGGTGATGGCGCTCGCCGGCCACAAGGGGCTGAGCCTGGCGCCGCACTTCGCGATGGAGATCCATCTCCATCTGGCCGCGGCCTACCCCGGGACCGCCTGGGTCGAGCACTTCGAATGGCTGGAGCCGGTGTTCAACGAGCGGCTGGAGCTGCGCGACGGGCGGATGTGCGTACCGGACCGGCCGGGTCTGGGCCTCTCGCTGAGTGACCGGGCGATGGCCTGGACCGTGGACCGGTGCGAGGCATCGGCCGACTGAAGAGGGGCCGCCCGGATGGGCCGGTGGAGTGATGCCGGGGCCGGCGGCAGGGAGCCGGGGCGGCCGACGGGGCGCGGCCCCCGCGGCTCACGCAGTGGCGAGATCCCGGAGCGGTGCGGCGTGTGCCTCCATCCGCTCCGCGGCCAGGGCCATCGCCGCGGCGTCACCGCGGGACGTGGCGACCGACAGGGCGTTTCCGGCCAGGGTGTGGGCGCGCTGGTGCAGGGCCTCGGTCCGGGACGGGCTGCCGCCGTCGGAGGGCTCGGCACGCAGCGGATAGTGGCCGCCGCTCAGTCGCGCGACCTGCTCGGCGATGCGCTCCGCCGCGACGGCCAGCGCGCTGTCGTCCAGTGCGGCGCTGTCGTCCCGCGTCGCCAGGGCGTGCAGCTCGTCGGTGACGGTGAGCAGCGCGGTCAGTTGGCCGGCGAGCCGGATCTCCAGCTCCTCCTCGCGGGAGCGGTGCGGGATCTCCGGGGCGACGGCCATGGTGTGGACCGACTTGGTGCGGATCGGTTCGTACATGGGACGGCCTCCTGAAAGCGTCTGGAAGACCATCCTAGCTTAGACATTGTCTAAAGTTGTGGTCCGTATAGAAATTGCTTCGGCTCAGTACTGTCCGTAACCGTCCAGGAAGGAGCCGATGCGGGTGACGGCATCCGTCAGATCGTCCTTGCTGGGCAGCGTGACCAGGCGGAAGTGATCCGGCTCCGGCCAGTTGAAGCCGGTGCCGTGCACAATCATGATCTTCTCGGCGCGCAGCAGATCCAGCACCATCTGCCGGTCGTCCTTGACCTTGTACACGTTCGGGTCCAGCCGCGGGAAGGCGTACAGCGCACCCTTCGGCTTGACGCAGCTGACGCCGGGGATCTGCGTCAGCAGCTCGTACGCCGTGTCGCGCTGCTCCAGCAGCCGGCCGCCGGGCAGCACCAGTTCGTTGATCGACTGACGGCCGCCGAGGGCCGTGGCGACCGCATGCTGGGCCGGCATGTTGGCGCACAGCCGCATATTGGCGAGGATCGTCAGCCCCTCGATGTACGAGGCGGCATGCGCCTTGGGGCCGCAGACCGCCATCCAGCCGCTGCGGTAGCCCGCCACCCGGTACGACTTCGACAACCCGTTGAAGGTCAGGGTCAGCAGGTCAGGAGCGAGCGAGGCGAACGGGGTGTGGGTGACGCCGTCGTAGAGGATCTTGTCGTAGATCTCGTCGGCGCAGACGATCAGGTTGTGCCGGCGGGCGATCTCCGCGATGCCCCGCAGCAGCTCGTCGTCGTATACGGCACCCGTGGGGTTGTTGGGGTTGATGACGACGATGGCCTTGGTGCGGTCGGTGACCTTGCGCTCGATATCGGCGAGGTCCGGCATCCAGTCCGCCTGCTCGTCACAGCGGTAGTGCACGGCCGTGCCACCGGAGAGCGAGACCGACGCCGTCCACAGCGGGTAGTCCGGGGCCGGGACCAGCACCTCGTCGCCGTCGTCCAGCAGCGCCTGCATCGACATCTGGATCAGCTCGGAGACGCCGTTGCCCAGGTAGATGTCGTCGACGGAGAGCTCGATGCCCTTGGTCTGGTAGTGCTGCATCACCGCGCGGCGGGCGGAGAGCAGGCCCTTCGCGTCGCCGTAGCCGTGTGCCGTGCCGACCGAGCGGAGGATGTCCTCCAGGATCTCGGGCGGGCACTCGAAGCCGAACGCCGCCGGGTTGCCGGTGTTGAGCTTGAGGATGCGGTGACCCGCCGCCTCCAGCCGCATGGCCTCCTCAAGCACCGGGCCACGGATTTCGTAGCAGACGTTGGCGAGCTTCGTTGACTGGATCACCTGCATGTCCGCCACCTTACGGGCGCGTTTCGGCGACCGCCCGGTGTTTTTCCCCACGTTGGTCAGCGGAGGGTGTGGGGTGTGTCACGCGTAGTGACGTGTGGTGGCGGGGGCGTGTGCGGTTCTCGTGTGCGCTGCTGGTTTCGCGGGGACCCGGCGGGCGGGGGCGTGGCTCGCTACGCTCCGGGCGCATGTCCACCTCGGCGCACTTACCCCCGCTCGCCCCCACACCGGCCGCTACGCCCCTGCCCGCGTCGCCCGGCCCGTTCGCACTGCTCAACGACGACACATCGACTGGTGTGCCCGGACCGCCGGAATCGACCAGCTTCTGGACGAGCGGCTGACCAGCATGCTCGCGGAGCGCTCGGCCCGTAACCCCCGCCGCATCAAGCGCCTGGTGAACGGCTTCGTGCTGGAGGCGACGCTCAATCCGATGTGGGACGACTTCGCGACCGAGGCGGTGGTCAGGACGCTGTTGCTGCAGTACTTCTACCCCGACTTCTACCGGATGGTGGCCGGGGCCGCCGGGTCCGGCACCGGCGATGTGATCGCCGAGTTCCGTACCTACCGGCAGGTGCGCCGGCTGCTGCGGGCACCCGCGCCGATTCCCCCGGCGGAGCTGCCGGCGGTGACCCGGTTCCTGCGGGAACACGATCTGCCGGAACAGGAGATGGACCGCCGGGACGAGACGCTGCGGCAGCTGGAGCGCCAACTGCCCAGCGGATTCCCGGACATGGTGACCGACCAGGAGTTCACGTCGCTGATCGACGGCATGGTGGCGCTGCCCCGGTCCGAGGCGCTGCTGCTCCGTCTGCGTGCGGGGGCCGCGCTCCCGGCCGCCGTGGAGCCGGATCCCGCCCCTTACCTCCGGACACTCCCGCCTCGGGCGCAGCCGTCGGGTCGGGCGTACGGCACGATGCCGGCGGGACGGGCCGCGGCGCCCCGGGCGACGCGCTGTTGCGGGGCGTGCACATCCTCTGGGTGGACGATCACCCGCGGAACAACGCGTTCCTGGTCAGCGCCTTCAGGGCGGCGGGTGCGGTGGTGCGGCTCGCCGAGGATTCCGGTGCCGCGGACGCCGCCATTGCCGTCGAGCCGCCGACGCTGATCGTCTCCGACATCGACCGGGGCGACAATCCGCGCGAGGGCCTGGAGCACGTCGCACGGCTGCGGCGCGACGGCCGCCACGACGGTCCGGTGGTCTTCTACACCGGCCGGGTCACTCCGGAACGCATGGCGGCGGTCCAGGAGTTGCGGGCACATCTGACGAGCAGCAGCTCCGAGGTCGAGCGGCTGGTCCTGCGCGCGGCCGAGGAGGAAGGGCCCCGGCCCCCCTGACCCTCAGTCCCGGCCTGGCGCCGTCCGCCGTACCGCCCGCCCCGCCAGGACATCCGTCCGCCGGCCGTCCTCGATCACGAACCGGCCGTCGATCAGCACATGCGGGAGGCCGGTGGGCGGGGTGCGCGGGGCGTCGAAGGTGGATCCGGCGGCGACCGTTTCGGGGTCGAAGAGGACGAGGTCGGCGCGGTGGCCCTCGCGGACGAGGCCGCGGTCGGGGAGCCGCAGGCGGGCGGCCGGGCGGCCGGTCAGATGGGCGACGCACTCCTCCAGCGACAGCACACCCAGCTCGCGGACGTACCTGCCGAGGTAGTGGGGGAAGGTGCCGTACGCGCGCGGATGCGGCTTGTGGCCCTGGAGGATGCCGTCGCTGCCGCCGGTGTGCACCCGGTGGCGCATGATCCGGCGGACGTTGTCCTCGTGGCCGACGTGCTGCAGGATCGTCGAGCCCAGGCGGTCGTCGGTCAGCAGACGCCGGGCGGTCACCCACGGCTCCTCGCCGCGCTCCGCCGCGCTGCGGGCGAGGGTCTTGCCGACATAGCCGGCCAGAGCGGGGTCCGAGACACCGGAGATCTCGATGGTGTCCCATTCGATGGGCACCCCGTGACAGCCGTCCGCCCCGTCGACCTCCATGACCCGGCGGATCCGCTCGGCCGTCGCATCGTCGCGAAGGCGGGCCAGGATCGCCCCGGGACCGCCCTCGCTCGCCCAGCTCGGCAGCATCGCGACCAGGGTCGTACAGCCGGGGGTGTACGGGTAGGTGTCGAGGGTGATGTCCGCGCCGTCGTCCAGCGCGCCGTCCAGGAGCGAGAGCAGTTCCGGCGCGCGGCCCTCGTTGACGCCGAAGTTCATGGTGGCGTGCGCCAGATGCAGCGCACAGCCGGCCTCGCGGGTGAGGGCCACCATCTCCTCGTACGCCTGGAGGGCGCCCGCCCCGTAGGAGCGGTGGTGCGGGCAGTAGTAGCCGTCGTAGTGGGCCACCACCCGGCACAGTTCGGTCAGTTCCGCGTCGGAGGCGTACATGCCGGGGGTGTAGGTCAGACCGGAGGAGAGCCCCACCGCGCCCTGTTCCAGGCCCTCGGCGACCAACTGCTTCATCCGCGTCAGCTCGTCGGCGGTGGCGGCGCGGTCGTCCCAGCCGAGGGCGAGCATCCGGACGGTGCCCTGCGGGATGAGGTAGGCGGCGTTGACGGCGATGCCGTGGCCGTTGAAGCCGTGGTCGAGGCGGTCGAGGTATTCGCCGACCGTGCGCCAGGTGAAGTCGACGGACGTGTCCTTGGGGCCGCCGCCGTTCCAGCCGGTGATCTGGGTCCGGATCTCGGCGAGGGTCCGCTCGTCGACCGGCGCGTACGACAGACCGTCCTGGCCGATGACTTCGAGGGTGACGCCCTGGGCGGCCTTCGCCTCGTGTGCGGGGTCACGCAGCAGCGCGAGGTCGCTGTGGGCGTGCATATCGATGAAGCCGGGGGAGAGGGCGAGGCCCTGGCCGTCCACCACGCGGGCGGCGCCGGGGCGCGGGCCGCCGTCCGTCTCGCGGTGGATCGCGGCGATCCGGCCGCCGGCCAGGGCGACATCGGCGCGGTAGGACGGACCGCCGGACCCGTCGATGACGCGGACGTCGCGGAGCACGGTGTCCATGGCTGGGACTGCCTTCCTCGTTGGCTCGGTGCGTCGGTGGCTTGGTGCCGTGGGGACTCGGGGCCTCGGCTTCTTCGGGGCTTCGTGCCCGGGGCCTCGGGAAGCCGGTCCCTCAGGGCCTCGGTGTCCCGGGGCCCCGAGGGGCTCGGGCCGGGGGACCGGCGGCGCGCGCCGCGGGGGATCGGCGCGCACCGCCGGGGTCGGGGAGGAGAGCGGGCAAGCCACGCCCTCCAGGCCGGGGCCGTTTCTTTCGGATCACGGCCCGGGCGGTGTCTTCCGGATCGGGGCCGGACCGGTCCTAGAAGAAGGTGCGGATGAAATCGGTGACCGTGCCGTCCTGCTCGACCAGCGGGATCAGCTGCCACTTGTCGAAGGACGTGCAGGGGTGCGACAGGCCCAGCCCGACCCAGTCACCGACCTCCAGGTCGCCGGCCCGCTCGGTGCTGACCCAGGCGTGCTGGTCGGACAGGCCGGTGACGGTCACGCCGTCCGCCGGCCGCAGGGTGCCGTCCCGGCCGGACCGTACGACCTGGGCCTGCGGCAGATGCAGGTCGTACGCCGCATCGCGCTTGCCCGCGTTGAGGAACGCCTGCTCGGGCGTGGGGCGGGAGACGACCTGCGCCCAGAGACGGAAGGCGGGCTGCAGCGCGCCCTCCTCCGGGACACGGTTGAACGGGGTGAGGTGGCGGTAGTGACCGTCGTCGTGCGAGACATAGGCGCCCGAGCGCAGCAGCTTGAGGACCGGGGCGGACAGCTCGGGGATCTCGGCGAAGACGTCGGCCACCGCATCGAACCAGGCGCTGCCGCCGGCGCTGATGACGATCTGTTCGAGGTCGGTGAACCGGCCCGCCTTGTCGAACTCCACGGCCAGTGCGACCAGTCGGCGCAGCCAGGCGGTCACCCGCTCGGGGGTGGCGTCGGGCACCTCGCCCTCGTAGCCGGCGACGCCGACCAGACGGAGGGTGTCCACACCCGCGAGGGCATCGGCGAGTTCGAGGCATTCGGCCTCGGTACGCACGCCGGTACGGGCGCCCTCGCCGGCGCCGAGCTCGACGACGACATCCACGGGGCGGGTGGCGCCGGCCTCGCGCAGCGCGGTGTCCATCAGCTCGATGCCGCGCAGCGAGTCGACGTAGCAAAGGAAGCGGAAGTCGGGGTCGGCGGCGAGCTCACCGGCGAGCCAGTGCAGCGCGGCCGCGTCCACGAGCTCGTTGGCCAGGAAGATCCGCTCGATGCCGTAACTGCGGTAGACGCGGGCCTGGTGGGGGACGGCGGCGGTGATGCCCCAGGCGCCGTGCTCCAGCTGGCGGGAGAAGAGCTGCGGTGCCATGCAGGTCTTGCCGTGCGGGGCGAAGGCCAGGCCGTGCCGGGCGGCGTAGGTCTCCATCAGCGCCAGGTTGTGGGCGACCGACTCGGCGGAGAGGGCGAGGACGGGGGTGGTGAATCCACCGCCGAAGAGGTTGCGGCGCTCGGCGGCCAGCTGGCCGACGGTCCGGCCCTCGGCGTCCGGGGGGAGCGCCTTGAAGCGGTGGTCGACCCGCTCGTCCGCGAGCTCCTCGAGTCCCTGCGCGAGCCGTTCGCCGGCCATGGGGCCTCCTCAAAAGATCTTGTTGCACCATCTGCAACACTCATTGCGCATATCGCTTACCGCTGTCTAACATCCGAGCCATCGCCCGGTCAATGGTGGGAAACGCGGCAGGAAACGGCCGCAACACCATGCGGCACCCGGCCGGAACCCGGTGCGGCACCCGGCCCCGGCGCGCACCACAGCGAAGGAGCGGAACCGATCGTGACCAGGTCCTCGAACACCGGCGACACCCCCGTCCCGGGCGGCACACCCGTCCCGGACGTCGATGTCGTCTGTCTCGGCGAGTCCATGGTCACCTTCCTGCCGAACCTGCCCGGCCGGCTCGCCGACGTACCGTCCTTCGACCGCGCCATCGGCGGCGCCGAATCCAATGTCGCCTGCACCCTCGCGCGCACCGGCCACAGCGCACGCTGGATCTCCCGGGTCGGCGCCGACGGCTTCGGCGACCACCTGCTGGCCGCCATCGCCGACTGCGGCGTCGATGTCAGCCACGTCCGGCGCGACCCGCTGCGCCCCACCGGCATCTACTTCCGCACCGCCGGCGACCGCGCCACCGACACCCACGAGGTCGCCTACTACCGCGCCGGTTCCGCCGCCTCCGCCATGACGGCCGCGGACATGGACCTGCCCGCGATCCGCTCCGGCCGGGTCCTGCACCTGTCCGGCATCACGGCGGCGCTGTCCGAGGACTGCCTCGGCCTGATGCGTGAGCTGACCGCCCGCCGCCCGGGGCGTCCGCTGCTCTCGTTCGACGTCAACTACCGGCCGGGGCTGTGGCGCGACAGGGCCCGGGCAGGGGCGCTGCTCGAACTGGCGCGGGGCGCGGACCTCGTCTTCGTGGGCGACGACGAGGCCCGCGACGCATGGGGCCTGTACGACGCACGCGCCATCAGCGAAGCGCTGCCGGAACCGGACGTCCTGGTCGTCAAGCAGGGCAAGGCCGGAACCACCGTGTTCCAGCGCACCACCGCGACCGGCGAGCGCCGCGACGACGCGGCCGGCACCGCCACCTTCGTCCCCTCCCTGAACGTCGACCTCGTGGCAGCCACCGGCGCCGGAGACGCCTTCGCCGCCGGATTCCTCTCCGCCACCCTCCGCGGCCTCCCCGTCCGCACCCGCATCCGGCACGGCCACCTGTGGGCCGCCGCCGCCCTCACCGTCCCCGGCGATCTCGCGACGCCGCCCGCCCGCGCGCACGCCGACCGCCTGGCGGACCTCGACGACGCGGCCTGGGGGAGACTGCACCTCGGCCCCGGCTGGACCGAAGCCGAAGCATCCGGCCGCAGGGCCGGCGAGGAGGTACGTACGCGGTGAACGAGCGATGCGAGAGAACCATCGAGAGGTGCACCCCTGGCGAGGACAGGGCCGAGCGAAGCGAGGTTCCGGCATGAGTCAGACCGTCGACCGAGCGCTGAGCATCCTGCCGCTGCTCGCCGAGGGACCCGCCGACCTGGGACAGGTCGCCGACCGGCTCGGTGTCCACAAGTCCACGGCCCTCCGGCTGCTGCGCACCCTCCACGAACACGGCCTCGTCTACCGCCAGTCCGACCAGCGCTACCGCCTCGGCACCCGGCTCTTCGCCCTCGCCCAGCAGGCCGTCGAAAACCTCGACGTACGCGAGATCGCCCACCCCCACCTCGTCGCACTCAACGAGACCTGCGGACACACCGTCCACCTCGCGGTCTACGAGGAGAACGAGGTCCTCTACATCGACAAGGTGGAGAGCCGCTACCCGGTCCGGATGTACTCCCGGATCGGCAAGCCCGTCGCGATCACCGTCGCCGCGGTCGCCAAGCTGCTCCTCGCCGATCTGCCCGAACCCGAGCGCCGCGCCCTCGCGGAGAAGCTCGACTACCCCCTCTACACGTCCCGTTCGACTCCCCACGCCACGGCCTTCCTCGCCGAACTGGCCAAGGTCCGCGAACAGGGCTGGGCCACCGACCTCGGTGGCCACGAGGAGTCCATCAACTGCGTCGCGGCCCCCATCCGCGGCACGGACGGGCGCGTGGTCGCCGCCATGTCGGTCTCCGCGCCGAATGTCGTCGTCACCGCCGAGGAACTCCTCACACTGCTCCCGCTGGTACGCCGCACCGCCGACACCATCAGCAGGGAGTACTCCGGAACCGCAATTCCCCAGTAACCACTGGTCCCGTACAGGAAGCCTGAACACCATGACCGAGAAGATCGCGCTCACCCCGGCCACCCACACCACTCCGCCCGCGAAGTTCTCCCACGGCGTCAAGAAGGGCAACATCCTTCAGGTCGCCGGCCAGGTCGGCTTCCTCCCCGCGGTCGAGGGCCAGGCCCCCACCCCGGCCGGCCCCACCCTGCGCGAGCAGACCCTGCAGACCCTCGCCAACGTCCGGGCCATCCTCGAAGAGGGCGGCGCGAGCTGGGACGACGTCATGATGATGCGCGTCTACCTCACCGACGTGGATCACTTCGCCGAGATGAACGAGATCTACAACGCCTACTTCGAGGAGCAGGGCCTCAAGGAGGCACCCTCGGCCCGTACGACCGTCTACGTCGGTCTGCCCAAGGGCCTGCTCATCGAGATCGACGCCCTCGCGGTCCTGAGCTGAGGCACAAACCCCTTGCCCCGCCTGCCGTTAGCGCCATCGAGCGCACTGTTCGCCGCACGGCACGGCGCCCCGTACCGATGGGGTGCCGTGCCGCGGATCCCCCTGCCTGGAGATGCCTTCCAGGGGACCACCCGGACCTCCCGGGGCCCGCCCCTGCCTGACAACGGAGTCACCCCATGTTCCTTGCTGCCACGCCCGCCACCCCGCCACCACCACCCCACACCGGTGGACTGCTCGCCCTGATACCGGGCACCGCGGGGCTTCTCACGGTCGCCGCCCTGGGCATCGCCCTGCTCCTCGTCCTGATCATCAAGGTCCGGCTGCAGCCGTTCGTCGCGCTGCTGACGGTCTCCATCGCGGTGGGCCTGGCCGCCGGGCTCTCCGTCACCGAACTCTTCGGCACGGTCCAGAAATCCGACGCCGTCTCGATGATCGAGACCGGTATGGGCGGCATCCTCGGGCATGTCGCCATCATCATCGGCCTGGGCACCATGCTCGGCGCGATCCTCGAAGTCTCCGGCGGGGCCGAGGTATTGAGCTCCCGGCTGCTCCGCCTCTTCGGCGAGAAGCGCGAACCGCTCGCCATGGGCCTGACCGGCCTGATCTTCGGCATCCCGGTCTTCTTCGACGTCGGCATCTTCGTCCTCGCGCCGATCGTCTACGCCGCCGCCAAGCGCAGCGGCAAGTCGATCCTGCTCTACTGCATGCCGCTGCTCGCCGGTCTGTCCATGACCCACGCCTTCCTGCCGCCGCACCCCGGCCCGGTCGCCGCCGCCGGCCTCTTCAAGGTCGACCTCGGCTGGATCATCCTCATGGGCATCATCTGCGGAATCCCGGCGGTGCTCGCCGCCTGGGGCTACGCGGCCTGGATCGGCAAGCGGCTCTTCGTCGCCGTCCCGCAGGACATGGTCGAGGCCGCGGAGGAGGCCAAGGCCGCGGTCACCGCGGAGAAGGACGCGGCCGGCGTCAAGCCGCACGAGACACCGGTCTCCCTGGGCACCGTCCTCACCATCATCGGCACCCCGCTGGTCCTCATCCTCCTGGCGACCTTCTCCTCCATCGCCCTGGCCCCCTCGACCGGCCGGTCGGTGATCGAGTTCTTCGGCCACCCCTTCGTCGCCCTGACGATCGCCCTGCTGATGTCGTACTACCTGCTGGGCATCCGCCGCGGCTGGTCCCGCAAGTCCCTGGAGACGGTCTCCACCGCCTCGCTCAAGCCGGTCGGCAACATCATCCTGGTCGTCGGCGCCGGCGGGATCTTCGGCGCCGTCCTCAAGGGCAGCGGTGTGGCCACGGCCCTCTCCGACACCTTCCACAACGTCGGCCTCCCCGTCATCGTCCTCGCCTATCTCCTCTCCCTCGTCCTGCGCGTCGCCCAGGGCTCGGCCACGGTCGCCATCGTCACCACGGCCGGCATCGTCGTCCCCCTCGTCGAGGGCCAGGGCATGTCGCAGGCCCATCTGGCGCTGATCATCATGGCGATCTCGGCCGGGTCGATCTTCGCTTCGCATGTGAATGACGGGGGGTTCTGGATGGTGAGCAAGTACTTCGGGATCACGGAGCGCGACACGCTCAAGTCCTGGACCGTGCTGGAATCGGTGCTCTCGGTCGCCGGGTTCGCGGTGGCGGCGCTGGTGAGCCTGGCCGTGTAGCGCCGGTGGAGGCTTCCCGTCTCCTCCCTCCGTACGCCGATGGGGCGCCCGGCACCGGGCGTCCCATCGGCGTCAGGCCGCGTGCCCGTACACCCGCGCCCCTTCGCGCGGCAGTACGGCCCACATCCGCGTCCCGTCGCTCGGCTCCGGCGACTCCCCGAATCCCCACTCGCCCTCGCAGGCCTGCATCACGCAGGCCAGCAGCAAGAGCAGCGACCGACGCCTGCCGTCGCAGGCCGCCGCGAGGCGGCGGTGGGCATGGCGCGGGTGCCCGTCGTAAAGGCTGATGCGCAGCGCGTCGTCGCGATAGCGGAGCGACAGGTAGACGCTGTCGGACGGTGTGAACAGACAAGCGCAGGCGGCGAGTTCGCCGATCACTTGAATCGCGGCGGCGGTCACGTCGTACAGGCCGTGCGCTTCCAGGATCGTACGGGCGGCAGAGCGCGCGACGGCCGGACTGGCGAGCGCGGCGGGAAGAGTGAGGCTGTAGGCCAGGGTTTCCGGCACGCGCGGTGTGCGAACGTCGAGGGGGTGCGGGCAGACGGTCACGGCTGCGGGCATGGCAACTCCCTGTAGGAAAGGGCGGGTTGATGGCACGGCAGCCGGTGGCCTGTCTCCCTGGCGCGGCCCGCCCTCCCAGGGCAGGAGGATGCGGGCAGGCTCGCGCGATGCGCTTCCGGCTGTGTGGAGCGTAAGCGTTGCGTTACTGACTGTAGGGCAGGGGGGTTAAATTTGCCACTCGGTCAGGAGTTTTCTGACCTTTGGTAGTTCCTCTAGCCCGTCAGACGGCAGACTTCTCAACATCTCGAAGTCGGAAGGAACTTCATGGCGCAGAGGACAACGCCGACCGAACGCCAGCAGCGACTGGGCGCCGAACTCCGGAAGCTGCGGACGACGGCAGGCATGTCCGCCGAGTACGCCGCCGGGCTGTTGGGCATCGACCGGAGCAGGCTCTCCAATATGGAGGCGGGGCTGCGCCCCATCAGCCCGGAGCGGCTACGCACTCTGGCCTGCAACTGTGCCTGCCGCGATGAGAAGTATGTCGATGCGCTGGCGGCCATGACCCAATCCAGCCGAGGCTGGTGGGAGAAGTACCGCGGCAGTCTCCCTGCCGGGCTGCTGGATATCGCCGAGTTCGAGTGGCACGCCGTACGCATGCGCACCGCGCACACGGTGCACATCCCGGGCCTGCTGCAGACCAGCGACCACGCCACCACGATCTTTCGCGTGGGCGTCCCTCCCATGCCGGAACACGAGATTGCGCTGCGGGTTGCCCACCGGATGGAACGCCGGCAAGTGCTGGACGGCGAGGACCCGTGCGAATACATCGGCATCATCCATGAGGCCGCCCTGCGGATGCAGTTCGGTGGTCGGGCGATCGCCCTCGCCCAGTTGAAGCACCTGCTCGCCATGTCCGAGCGCGACAACGTGACCTTGCGCGTCATCCCCTTCGAGGCCGGAGAGTTTCCGGGTGCCGGACAGACCGTGATCTATGCGGAAGGTGTGGTGCCGCAACTGGATGCCGTGCAGGTTGACAGCACGCATGGGCCGGAGTTCTGCCACCTGGAGGCGCAGTTGACCCGGTACCGGTCCCAGGTGGACGGAATGGAACGGGTTAGCCTCTCTCCCGAACGTTCGCGCGACTTCATCCAGATCATCGTGCGTCAACTGTGAGGGGCATGCCATGGCTGACATCCGCTGGGAAGAGCCGTTCTGCGCTGAGGGCTCGGCGTGCTTCCGCCTCGGCACCGACGACGACGGCAACGCCTACATCGCCGTAGCAGGCGCCGAGGGCGCCTATGTGAGCGACACCCGCGAAGCCCTCCGCACGCTCATCCGTGAGATAAAGGCCGGCAAGGCCGACCACCTGCTCTAGGGGCGGGTGCCCATGACCGTCTGGGGCGCGGCGGGTCGCGTCGTGGTGGACGCGGCCCGCCCCTCGTCTCAACAGTGCTGCGTCAACTGCCGCTGCAGTACTGCGCTTCCTTTCCGATCGCGCGGTAAGGACAGTCGGCGATCTCCAGGAGCTGGAGCACCGCATCGCGGTTACGGGAGGTCTCCTTCGGGATGACCGTGTCACGCGGGTAGAAGCCGCCGGAGCCGGAAGAGGACGGGTACATCTCGAAGGTGTAGGCGAACACCTTCTGGTCGCCCCACAGCCAGTCGTCGATCGCGCCGTCGGTGATGTACAGCTCGCTGGACTGCTCGGGGGTGTAGCCGTTGCTGGCGGCCATGTTCTTGCCGATGGTGGCGAAGGCGTCGTGGTCGTCCTGGGTCATGCCGGGGCCGGTGTCGTCGTCGGTGAAACCGAAGGGCCACAGGACCAGTTCGCTGTAGGTGTGGAAGTCGATGGCGGCCTTGATCTGCTGCTTGCCGCCGACGATGCGGCTGTGGACGAATTTCGAGACGACCTGGACCTCGGGGGCGGAGGCGGCGGACGGGCCGCGGTAGGTCTCGGAGGAGGGGCTGGACGAAGAGCCGCCGCAGCAGCCCCACTTGAAGTCCCAGTTGCGGTTGAGGTCGGTGCCGACGCTGCTGGATCCGGCGTTGGGCTGGCGGTTCTTGCGCCAGCTGCGGAACGAGCCGGAGGCGATGTCATAGGCGCCGCCGTCCGGATTCAGGTCCGGGATGATCCAGATCTCACGGGAGTCGAGCATCTTGGTGATGCGGGAGTCGGTCCCGTACTTCGAGGTGAACTCGTTGAGGAGATAGAGGGCCATCTCGACGGTGAGGTGTTCCCTGGCGTGCTGGTGGGCGGTGAAGAGGACCTCGGGCTCCGCCTCGTCCTGGGTGACGTTCTTGCTGAGCTTGAGCGCGAGGAGGGCCCGGCCCTCGTGGGAGGTGCCGATGACCTGCTTGCTGAGGAGGGCGGGGTACTTGGCGACGAGGGCGTCGATCTCCTTCGTGGCCTCGTCGTAGGTGTGGTACTTCGTGTAGCCGGCGGGGAAGTCCTTGACCCGGGTGCCGGGTGAGACGGGCCCGGTGGCCGGCGGGTCGGGCAACCTGCGCAGGACGTAGCCGAGTCGGCGGGCGGCGTCGGCCTGGGCGCGGTTCGCCGTGATGACGACCGCTCGCGCGTGGACCTCGTCGATGGTGGCGCCGGTCGCGGTGAGGGCGGTGCGCTGTGCGGGGGTGGCGGGGCCCGTCACCTCGTACTGATGGGGGAGTTCGGTGCTCGCCGCGGTGCCGGCGGCGGGTTCGCCGGAGGGGGCGTCCTGTGCCTGGGCGGCGGCGATCGGGGCGGCGAGCGCGAGGGAGAGGAGGGCGGCGAGGATGGTTCTGCGTCCGCCGCGGATACGTGGTCGCATGCGGTCTCCTGTGGGGTGTGAGGCGAAGCGACGGCGTCAGTTTTGGCGCATTGGCATGACCGGGTCAAGGCGTCGGACGGCCAGATGTGGGACCGCCGACGGGACCCCCATGGCCGGGGTGAACCCGGCAACTTCCCATCGTTTCCAGGAAATTGATTGCCTCATGGGCCTGTGGCGCCAACAATGCGCACGACAAAACCGAAGGCACCTGAAGGAACTTCGGTGACATAAGCTGAGAGGACCCCCACATGAACAGACCTCTCGTCGGCACCCTGGCCACGGCCGTGCTGGGAGCCGCAGCCCTGGTGGGCACCGTCGGAACGGCCCACGCGGCACCGATCGGCGCGCAGCACCTCAAGCACCACAAGACCAAGGCGGTGGACTTCGCCGGCACCGTCGCGCTGAGCAACTGCTCCGGATCGGTCGTCCGGATGCCCACCTCGCAGCCGAACGACCCGGCCCTGGTGATGTCCAACGGCCACTGTCTGGAAAGCGGTATGCCCGGCGCCGGCGAGGTCATCGTCGACCAGCCGTCCAGCCGGAGCTTCACCCTGCTCGACAAGTCGGCCGGCCGGGCGGGCACGATCAAGGCCACCAAGATCGCGTACGCCACGATGACCGACACCGATGTCTCGCTCTACGAGACCTCGTCGACCTACGCCCAGATCGAGCAGAAGTACGGGATCAAGCCGCTGGAGCTGGCCACCGACCACCCGGTCAAGGGCGGGGCCATCAGTGTCGTCTCCGGCTACTGGAAGAAGATCTACTCCTGCAACATCGACGGGTTCGTGCCCACCCTCAAGGAGGGCGACTGGACCTGGAAGGACTCGGTCCGCTACACCCCGCAGTGCCAGACGATCGGCGGCACGTCCGGATCGCCGGTGGTCGACACCGCCACCGGCAAGGTCGCGGCCATCAACAACACGGGCAACGAGGACGGCGAGAAGTGCACCGTCAACAACCCGTGCGAGGTCGACGAGAACGGCAATGTCACGGTGCACAAGGGCACCAACTACGCCGAGGAGACGTACGGGATACCGAAGTGCTTCGGTGTCGGCAACAAGCTGGATCTGAGCGCGGCCGGGTGTGCGCTGCCGAAGCCGGCGGCCACTCGAAGGTGATCTGACGCGAAGCGCGACGCCAGGTCCCGTGCACGGGGTGCGCGGGACCTGGCGGTGTGTGGGGGGTGGCGCCGGAGCGCCGGTGCCGTGGTGCCGTTACGGGAGGCCGTGGACGTGCGCGCCCACCTGGTGTGCGAACTCATTGCCGTTGGCGGCATCCCAGTTGGTGGACCAGGTCATCGCGCCGCGCAGGCCCGGGTAGGTCTTGGACGGCTTGAAGGAGCCGCAGCTGGTGCCCTGGGTGAGGCAGTCCAGGGCGGCGTTGACGACGGACGGGGCGACATACCCGCTGCCGGCCGCGCTCGCGGAAGCCGGCACGCCGATGCCGACCTGGGACGGGTCGAGCCCGCCTGCCAGCTGGATACAGGCGAGCGAGGTCAGGAAGTCGACCGAGCCCTGGGAGTAGACCTTGCCGTCACAGCCGTTCATCGAACCGCTGTTGTAGTACTGCATATTGACGGCGGTCAGAAAGTCCTTGATGCCGAGCGCTGTCTTGAAGTACTCGTTCTGCGGTGACTGCATATCGATGGTCTGCGGCGCCATGGTCACCACGACGTCGCCGTGCCGGGCGTGTACGGCCTTGAGCGCCTGTGTCATATAGGTGGAGTTGAGGCCGTTCTCCAGGTCGATGTCGACGCCGTTGAAGCCGTATTCGTCCATCAGGCCGTTCAGGGAGTCGGCGAAGTTCTTGGCGGAGGTGTCGTCGCTGACGGACACCGCGCCCTTTTCGCCGCCGACGGAGAGGATCACCGACTTTCCGGCCGCCTGCTTCGCCTTGATGTCTGCCTTGAATTCGTCGGTGGAGCCGTAGCCGACGGCCGGGTCGAGGTGGAAGGCGACGGCGCCGGGCGTGCCGGTCGCTTCGGCGAACGAGACCGCGATGATGTCGTAGGCGTCGTCGACGTCCTTCAGTTTCTGCACCGTGGCACCGTTGTTGAAGTTCTGCCAGTAGCCGGTGACGGCGTGCGCGGGAACGGCCGCGGTGTGTGCGGCGGGGGCGGGCCGGGGGTGGTCCCCGGTGGCGTGGGCGGTGCCGGCCGCGAGGATGCCGGCCGAGGTCAGTGCCGCAGCGGCCAGTGCGGCCAGGAGTCTTGCCGTCAGCCTGGTTTTCGACGTGCCTGATCGTGCGCGAACCACGACTGCCTCCGTGTGGGGGGAAGGAGAGGGGGAGTGGTGCGGATGCGCGATTCAGGGGCCCCTGCGCGTGCGGTACAACGTGGTCCAGACCATTGATCCTGTCAAGAGTCTTGCCGGAAGCGGATGTTCCCCTGAAGGCCGCTCGGGCGGTATGCGCCCTTTCCCTACGGGGTGATGGTCATGACGAGTAGCCCAGAACGTGTTCTCTGGGACGTATCTCTGTGGATAAAGTGCTGAACGTATGGCGCCTATGGCGCAGAGCTGTGCCGATCCGCGGTCCCGGGGCCCCCGGCGGCCGGAGGGAGTGGGGGAGCGACGTGCCGACCGCGATTGCCGTCACCAGCCCGGACCTCGCGATGCCCGCGACCGACCGGCAGACCCCCGCCGCCGTCGTTCTGCAGGCCCCGCATCTCCAGCCGCTGGACGACGCCCTGACGGAGACCAGCGCCGTCCTGGAGCACCACGGCCACCTCATCGTGCTGTACTCCTCGGCCTGCCCGCCGGAACACGTCCGCCGGCTGCACACCCTGCGCGCCGTCCTGGAGAGCGACCGGATCGCCATCGTGCCGTTGTCCCTGCCGCCGCTGGGCGTGGCGTTACTGGCCCGCCAGCTGCGGCAGTTGTCGCTGTGCGACTTCAGCCCCGGTGTGCTGGCCAGCGCCGCGCGGCTGCTGCCCCACTACATTCACGCCGGCGCCCTGCTGGGCAGCGTCAGCGGCCTGGACCGGATCGAGGTCGACCTGCGGTCCCATGTGAAGTCCTGGCTGCCCGGCGCGCACTTCGCCGTGCTGGCCCACCCCGAGCCGCGGCTGCTTCACCTGGACCGGCACAGCACCGAGGCCGGGCTGCCCGCGCCCGGGTTCGCCACCCAGCTCGCGGTCGCCAGCGGCCAGCTCACCTCCGAGTGGGTGACCGGGGCGCTCGCTCCGGCCTGGCGGGTGCAGGGCGTGTACGAGGCCCGGCTGCCCGCCGAGTCCGCCCGGTGGTGGGGAACCCAGAAGGTGATCGAATTCGCGGCGGCCATACCGGATGTGTCGGTCCTTCACCAGCTGGTGGCCTCCGTACGGCGCGAGGCGTGCGGCTGGTGCGGACTGGAACTCCTGGGCGATCACTGTGCGTTCTGCGCGGCGCCGCTGTCGAGGGAACGGGCGGCGGGGGGTGGCGGCTCGGGGCAGGGGCCGGCGGCCATAGCGGGGCCGGAACCCGGGCCGGGCACCGCCACCGCGCACGCCCCTTCTGCCGCACCGTCGGCGGCTTCGGCCCCTGCGCTGCCTTCCGCTCCTGCGCCGTCTCCCGCTCCCGCCCCTTCGCCGACCGTGGCTCCTTCCTCCCCCGCTGCCGCCGCTCCCCCCGCCCCTCCGCATCCGCCGACGTCCGCGCCGGCCCCGGGTCCCGCTCCCGAACTGCCGCCGGCCTCCGGAGGGCCGGGCGAGCCCGCACCTCCCTCGGCGCGGCCGGCCGAACCGCCCGCCTCGCCGTGGGGCGAACCGCCTCCCTCGCCCTGGAGCGAGCGCGGCCTCTCGCCGGTGGCACCTCCCGGTGTGGCCGGTGTGCTCGGCGTGCCGGACGTGGCGGGCGTACGCGGAGACGGGCCCGGTGAACCGGGGCAGTTGGACGTCCGCGGGCCGGATCCGGCGGCGGGCTGCCCGGCAGCGTCAGGGAACCCGTACGGGTCCGGACGTCCGGTACCGGGGAACCCCTACGCATCCGACGGCCCCCGTGCCCCCGGGCACTGGGAACTGCCCGGTCACCCCGACTTCGCCGGCCACCCGGAGCACCCCGGATACCCGGACCTGCCCGGTGGGCCGGAGGCCCCCGGCACCCCGCGGACGGTGGCCCGCGTGCGCTGAGCCCACCCGGGCCGCCCGCGCCCCCGCCCCCTCCGGCCGACCACGTCAGCCGCCGCCGGCCCGTCCCCGTCCGGCGCCCGCCCGCCCCCTGTCCGCCCGTCTTCTCCCCGTCCCGATCGAGGTCCCTCCCCCATGAACTCACGCCAGCGCCGCGGAGTGATCCTGCTGCTCCTGTCGGTTCTCTGTGCGGTCGGCGCGTTCGTCGGCGTACTGTCGGTGATCAAGAACGTCGAGTCCAAGGTCGGTCCCGAAAAGACGGCCTACCGGCTGAAGACGGATGTCGCGGCCTATAAAGCGCTGGATCCTGGGCAGTTCGAGAAGGTGAAGATGCCGCAGCGGTGGCTGCCGCCCACCGCCGTGACCGACCTGGACAAGGTCAGCGGCAGGATCGCGGTGACTCCGTTGAAGAAGGGGTCGCTGTTGCAGGACGACATGATCGTCGAGCGGCCCGCGCTGAAGGCGGGCCAGCAGGAGATCGCCATCATGATCGACGCGGCAACCGGCGTGGCCGGCAAGATCAACCCCGGTGCCCGGGTGAACATCTACGCCACCTTCGAGGGCAAGCGCCCCGAGGACAAACCGGTCTCCAAGGTCATCGTCTCCGGCGCCCAGGTGATCGACGTCGGCAAGCTGACGCCGCTGGAGGCCAAGGACCCCGGCGACACCACCACCGCAGGCCGGCAGGCCGGTGACGCCGTCCCGATCACCTTCGCGCTGAACACCCAGGACGCCCAACGGGTCGCGTACGCCGAGTCCTTCGCCTCGCACGTACGGCTCGCCCTGCTCGCCCCCGGCAGCGAGGCCACCATCCCGCCCGGCCAGCGCACCTACACCCTCGACGGCGACAAGTGACCCGGAGGCTCAGGTGACCATCCGTATCCTCCCGGCGATCGGCGACCCGGACGCCGCGCGAGCGGTGTCCTCGCTGCTCAACCAGCTGCCGGACGCCGAGCCCGCGCCCCCCGTCGCCGACTCCACCGCGCTGCTCAACGCGCTGGCCGGCGCCGCCGCCCAGGGAGCCGGCGGGTCTTCAGCCGGCGCCCCGCCCGCGGCCGGTCCGCCGTCCGCCGTCGAGGCGCTCCCCGAGGTCGTGCTCGTCCATGAGCGGATCGGTCCGACGCCGGCGCTGGAGCTGATCCGCGAGGTGGCGCTGCGCTTCCCCGCCGTCGGCGTCGTACTGATCACCACCGACGCCGGGCCCGCGTTGTTCTCCGCGGCGATGGACGCCGGTGCCCGTGGCATCGTCGGACTGCCGCTCGGCTACGACGAGTTGGCCGCCCGGGTGCAGGCCGCCGCCCAGTGGTCGGCGGGCGTACGGGTACACCTGGGGGGCAGCCCGGAGGCGGTCCCCGGGCCGACCGGCACCCTGGTGACCGTGACCGGCGCCAAGGGCGGGGTCGGCACCACCGTCACCGCCGTGCAGCTGGCACTGGCCGCACGGGCCGCGGGCCGAAGTGTCGCGCTGGTGGACCTGGATCTGCAGTCCGGCGATGTGGCCTCCTACCTGGACGTCCAGTTCCGCCGCTCGATCGTCGACCTGGCGGGCATTCAGGACATCTCCGTACGGGTCCTCCAGGACGCGGTGCACGACCACCACACGGGTCTCGGGCTGCTGCTGGCGCCCGAGGAGGGGGAGCGCGGCGAGGAGGTCGACGACCGGGCGGCCCGCCAGATCATCGGCGCGCTGCGCTCCCGCTACGAAGTGGTGCTGGTCGACTGCGGCTCCCAGATGCAGTCCGCCAACGCCGCGGCCGTCGAACTCGCCGATGTGGCACTGCTGGTGACGACCCCGGACGTGGTGGCCGTACGGGCCGCCAAGCGGCAGGTACGGCTGTGGGACCGGCTGCAGATCCGTCAGGCGGAGGACACCACGACGGTGGTCAACCGCCTCACCCGTAACACCGAGATCCAGCCGCCGCTGGTCGCGAAGGCCACCGGCACCCAGGTCGCCAGGACCCATGTGCCCGCCGCCTTCAAGGAGCTCCAGCCCTGTGTCGACGCCGGCCGGATGCAGGATCTCGACGGACGGTCGACGGTGCGGCAGGCACTGTGGGCGCTGGCGGGCGAACTCGGCCTGGTCGAGTCACCGGCCGTGCGGCAGGGCCGGGGCAGCCATCGGGCCCGCCCGACGCTGACCGGGCGCAGGCGCAAGGCCATAACGCCGGGGGCGGCTCCCGGTTCCGGGGCAGGCCAGGGTCCGGCATCGGGGTCGGCCTCCGGGGCAGGGTCCGGCATCCGGTTCGGGGCGCGGCGCGGCTCCGCGGCGGCGGCCGGCGGCTCGGGCCCGTTCGATCCGGCCGGTCCGTACGAGGAGGGCTGAGCGGTGCGGCGCCCACTGGGCGGCAACGACCGGGGGCAGGTCGCCGTGGAGTTCATGGGGCTGCTCCCGCTGATCCTGCTGGTCCTGGCGCTGCTGTGGCAGCTGGTGCTGGTCGGCTACGCCTATGCGCTCGCCGCCCACGCCGCCGACCGGGGTGCACGGGCCGGCACCGCGACGGAAGGCGGCGGTTCCGGCGCCTGCCGGTCCGCCGCCGAGGACGAACTGCCCAGCTCCTGGCGCGGCGGTGCCACCATCGCCTGCCGCCCCGAAGCAGGCGTGTGGAAGGCGACGGTCCAGATCGAGGTCCCGGTGCTCTTCCCCGGCGCGGGCAGCTTCCCGTGGTCGGCGAAGGGCTCGGCCGGCGCCGCGAAGGAGGTCCCCCGGTGAGCGCCGTACGTCTGCCCGCCCGGCTCCGCGGCCACGGCCGCGACCGGGGCACCGTATCCGTCGAATTCCTCGGCTTCCTGCCGATCCTGCTGGTCATCGGGCTGGCCGTGGTCCAGCTCGGACTGGCGGCGTTCGCCGTCCAGCAGGCCGGTACGGGAGCGCGCGCCGCGGCCCGTACCGCCTCGATGGACGAGGCCGACCGTACGACCGGCCCGGAGGCCGCCGGGCGGGCGGCGATGACCGGCTGGGTCTCGCGCGGCGCGAAGGTCCTGGTGGACGGCGGCGGGGGCGACGCGGTCCGCGCGACCGTACGCGTCACCATCCCCTCGCTGCTGCCCGGCATCGACGACTTCGGCACCGCCTCCCGCAGCGCCACCATGCCCCGCCCGCAGAATCCCGGCGCCCTGGGCCTCCGGGCAGCGCACCCGTACGAAGGAGCACCCCCGCGATGAGCCTGAAAGCCCGGATCGTCGCACCCGAGCCGGCCGGTGAGGCGCGCCAGGACAGCAACATGGTCGCCGTCTACCGCGCCAAACTGCTCGAAGAGATCGACCTCGCCGAGATGTCCTCGCTGGCGGCGGCCGAGCGCCGCGGGCGGCTGGAGCGCGTCCTGGGCCACATCATCAGCCGTGAGGGGCCGGTGCTCTCCACCGCCGAACGCGCCCAGCTCATCCGCCGGGTGGTGGACGAGGCGCTCGGCCTCGGGGTGCTGGAGCCGCTGCTCGAAGACGCCTCGATCACCGAGATCATGGTCAACGGCCCGGACCAGGTGTATGTCGAGCGGGCCGGCCGGGTCGAGCTGCTGCCCGTGCGCTTCGCCTCGCACGAGCAATTGATGCAGACCATCGAGCGGATCGTCTCGACCGTCAACCGACGGGTCGATGAGTCCAATCCGATGGTCGACGCCCGGCTGCCGTCCGGCGAGCGCGTCAACGTCATCATCCCGCCGCTCGCGCTGAACGGCGCCACCCTCACCATCCGCCGCTTCCCGCGCGCCTACACCCTCGCCGAACTCATCGGCATGGGCACGCTCGACGAGCAGATGCTGATGATGCTGGCGGGGCTGGTGCGGGCCAAGTTCAACGTGGTGGTCTCCGGCGCCACGGGCGCGGGCAAGACCACGCTCCTCAACGCGCTGTCCGGCCTGATCCCGGACGGGGAGCGGATCATCACCGTCGAGGACGCCGCCGAACTCCAGCTCCAGCAGAGCCATGTCATCCGGCTGGAGTCCCGGCCGCCCAATGTGGAGGGCAAGGGCCGGATCACCATTCGCGACCTCGTACGCAACTCCCTGCGGATGCGCCCCGACCGCATCATCGTCGGCGAGGTGCGCGGCGGGGAGACCCTCGACATGCTCCAGGCGATGTCGACCGGCCACGACGGTTCGCTCGCCACCGTCCACGCCAACAGTGCCGAGGACGCCCTGATGCGGCTGCAGACCCTGGCCTCCATGTCGGACGTCAAGATCCCCTTCGAGGCGCTGCGGGACCAGATCAACAGCGCCGTCGACTGCATCGTCCAGCTCACCCGGCACGCCGACGGCTCCCGCCGGATCAGCGAGATCGCCATCCTCGACTCGCGCGGCCACGAGGACTACCGGATCGCGACGGTCTGCCGCTTCGACGCCGAACCGATGGGCGCCGACCGCATCGTGCACGGGCGGTTCCGCTACTTCCCGCTGCCGCGCCGGGTCGCCGAACGCCTCTTCATGGCGAGCGAGCCCACCCCGCCCGCCTTCGGCGTCGCCACCGATGACGCCCAACTCGCCACCCGGAAGGCCACCTCATGACCGGCGGGAACCACCTCGCCCTGCTCGCCATCGGGGCCACCCTGCTGTGCGGGGTGCTCGCGATCGCCGGCGTGCGGACGTACGCGGCCGGGCGCGCCCAGCGGCAGGCCGTCGTCGACCGGCTCGACGACGAGCGCCGGCTGCCGGCCGACGGACGACGGCGCCGCTTCCCGTCCGTCGACCGCACCCTGCGCGGCACCCGCTTCGGCCGCCGCCTGGAACTGCGGCTGGCGGCCACCGGCCTGGATGTCACCCCCGGCGAATTCTTCGTCTACATGCTTGGCGCGGTGCTCGCGCTGTGGCTGATCGCGCAGGCCACCCTCGCCCCGTTCTTCGGCCCGATCGCCGCGCTGGTCGCCGTCTGGGCGGCGTTCGCCTTCCTCAACTGGCAGCGGCAGAAGCGCATCGAGAAGTTCATCAACCAGCTGCCCGAACTCTCCCGGATCCTCGCCAACGCCACCCAGGCCGGGCTCGCCCTGCGGACGGCGCTGGGCATGGCGGCCGAGGAGCTGGAGGCCCCGGCCGGTGAGGAGCTGGCCAAGGTCTCCGACAAGCTCGCCGTCGGCCACTCCATTGACGAGGCGCTCGGCGAGCTGGCCGAACGCCTCCCGTCCCGCGAACTCGTCGTACTCGTCACCACCTTGGTGCTCTCCAACCGCGCCGGCGGCACGGTCGTCGGCTCGCTGCGCAACCTCACCAAGACCCTGGAGGAGCGCAAGGAGACCCGCCGGGAGGTCCGCACCCAGCTCTCGCAGGTCGTCGTCACCGCCTATGTCGTCCCGCTGCTCGGCATCGGCACCCTGCTGCTGATGAACCGGATCGCCCCGGGCGCCATCGACCGGATGACGTCCTCCTTCCTCGGCCAGCTCGCGGTCGTGGTGGCCTTCGCCCTCTACGGGCTCGGGTTCTTCTTCATCCGCCGGCTGTCCAAGATCGACGTCTAGATACCGGCACCGGCATCGGTATCTCCAGGGGAACAGGAATGGGAATCGGAATTCTGCTGGCCGCGGCCTTCGCCCTCTCGGTCGCCGGCATCTGCTGCGGTATCGCGCTCTACCGCCGTGAGGCACGGCTGCCGCCCGACCTGGCGCTGTCCCTGGAGGTCGGGGCGACGCGCACCACGGTGGTCGGTTCGGCGGTGGACCGCACCGGGATGCGCTACGCGCCGCTGGTGCTGCGGCTGATGGGCGACAAGCGCACCGCCCGGGTCCGTCGGCGGATCGACCTGGCCGGCAATCCCGGCGGGCTGACCGTCGACCGGTACGCCGCCCGGCGCGCCGTCTACGGGGCCCTCGGTTTCTTCGGCGCGCTGGTGATGTTCCTGCGCGGCCAGCCGCTGCTGGGCGTCCTGATGGTGCTCTTCGGCCTCTTCTGGACCGAGGTCGGTATCTGGGCCGCGATCCGCCAGCGCAAGGACACCATCGAACGCACCCTTCCGGACTTTCTGGACGTGCTGGCGGTCGTGGTCAGCGCGGGCCTGAGCTTCCGTCAGGCACTGGACCGGGTCGCGGAGAAGTACGAGGGGCCCTGGGCCGATGAACTCCGCATCACGCTGCGGCAGATGGACATGGGGGTCAGCCGCCGCGCGGCCTTCGAGGAGCTACGCAAACGCAACGACTCCGAACAGGTCGCCCAGTTCGTCACCGCCCTCCAGCAGGGCGAGGAACTCGGCTCTCCGATCGTCGAGACCCTGATCCAGATCGCCAACGACATGCGCCGCACCGACGCCCAGAACGCCCGGCGCCGCGCCGCCCGCGCGGTCCCCAAGGCCACCATGGTCGTCACCACCTTTATGGTTCCGGCCACGATGATCCTGCTCATCGCCGGGTTCTTCCTTGGCTCGGGGACCAACTTCGGCTCGCTGATGGGGAGGTGAACCGTGCCACAGACCCGGGCCACCGCCCCGCCCCCGGCCGCCTGGCGCCGCTGGGCCGGGCTCGGCGTCCCCGCGCTGGTGCTCCTCGGCGGGGCCCTTTCCTTCCTCTCCACCGCCTTCTCCACCGACACCTTCCACGACTGTCACTATTTCGGGCCGTCCTTGCGGATGCACATCTTCGGGTGGGCGGGCCTCTGTGCCGGCCTCGCCGCCCCGCTGCTGTACGCCGCGCTGCACCGGGGCGCACTCCGGCGCGGCTGGGCGCCGGCGGCGTCCCGGGCCTCCGGGGCGGCCATGGTTTTCCTGGTTCTGGGCGTGCTGCCACTGCTCTTCGAGGCCTTCGTGGTGTGGACCCTGTACGCTCCCGATCCGGCTGGTGGCAACGACTGTTCGGGCCTGGCGTAGGCGCTCGGCGGCCGTGGCCCGCACCCGGCCGGATGAGTGCGCTCCACCGCTGGCTTCTCGTCAACTCCTTCGCAAGAGCAACGAGTTGTGTCACAGTGGGTGGGCGGACGGTTTCGCTCGCACTATGGTGCGGACGGGCCGCCCGGTCCACATGGGCAGCGGAACGGGGCATGGTTCCGGAGGGGGAGCGGGGGTGGGTGGGGTGCGACTGAGTGGCCGAAATGCGCCGTTGGGCCCGCCGTCCGTGATCCCAAAAGAGGATTGGGTACGGAATCCCTGTTCCGGGCACGCTGTTCCGGCGTACTTTTCTCGTGTCGTGAGCGCGGTCGAACGCGCCGGCACCACGGGGACAGACCAGCCGGACCAGAGCGGTACGGCCGCCCATGGAGGGGAAGACGATGGCGAAGCGTATTTTGGGGAACGACCGAGGACAGACCTCGATCGAGTACCTCGGCATCATCGCGGTGGTCGTGGCGATCGTCCTGGTCCTGTCGACCACGGACTTCGGCAGCCAGATCGCGAACGCCATCGCCAACAAGATCTCCGACGTCGTCGGTATTTAGGCCCCGCCGCTGCCGCCACTGTCGTGCCGGTCACCGTCATGCGCCGCCGGCGCGACGCCGGGCAGGCCTTCCCGCTCTACATCGTGGCGGTCGGGGGCCTGCTCTTTCTCGCGCTCGCCTTCTTCGCCGTCGGGCAGGCCGCGGCCACCCGCAACGGCGCCCAGACCGCCGCCGACGCGGCCGCGCTCGCCGCCGGCCAGAAGTACCGCGACCTGCTGACCAAGGGCATTCTCGACGGCCTCCGCGACGGCAGCTACGAGAGCAACCCGACCGTCTGGAAGGACCTGCTGAACGGGCGCGGCGCCCCGTCCGGAGCGGCCTGCGAGAGCGCGGGCTGGTTCGCCGAGCGGAACGGCGCCGGGCTCTCCGGCTCCGGCTCCGGTGCCGGCTGCACCCCGGACTCCTGGCCCACCTCGTTCGCCGTCGCGGTCACCACCCGTAACACCGTGGGCAATTCGGTCATCCCGATCACCAAGAGCACCCATGGGAAGGCCGAGGCGAAGTCCGTCGTCGCGCCCCGCTGCACGCTCGATCCCGCCAAGGACGGCACGGCCGAGCCGGACACCAAGGGCGAGGAAAAGGGCAAGGCCGGCAAGGACGGCAAGGGCAAGGACGGCCCCGGGCCCATCGAGATCACCTGCGACGGCAAGCGCTGGACGCTCGACCCCGACCACCTCCAGCATCTCCCCGACGCCGCCGACCTCTTCTCCGTACGCCTCGCCCATTGACCGGCCACCCCCACACCCCCCGACCCGCACTCCGAGACGACCAGACGACGATCAAAGGAATCGCATCCAATGAGCATTCGGCGCACCACGAAGGCCGCCAGGGGAGCGGTCGCCATGGCGAGCGCTGTCGGCCTGGCTCTCGTCGTGGCCGGCTGTGGTGGTGGCGACGGCGGCGCGAAGGGGTCGGACGGCAACAAGCCGCCGGCCCGCAGCACCGCCCCCAAGGGCAGCGGCCCCGGCAGCCCGGCGGCCGACTCCGACAAGGTGATCGGGGAGATGAAGGGGCCGGACGGCGTGGTGGTCACCCTGCACTCCGTCGTCCGTGACTCCGGTGGCTTCGTCACCGTCAACGGCACGGTGTCCAACCACGGCAACCGCGCCTTCAACGCGATCGACTGGCGCTCCAACGAGACCGAGCTGCGGTCCCGTTCCTCCATCTCCGGAGCCACCCTCGTCGACAAGGCGGGCAAGAAACGGTATTTGGTGCTGCGCGACACCAATGGCGAATGCCTGTGCACCACCGGCCTCAGCGGTCTGATGCCGGGAGCCAGCCGCCCGATCTTCGCGCAGTTCCCGGCGCCGCCGGCCAAGGTGACCCAGGTCGACTTCCAATTGCCGACCATGCCCCCGGCCAGCGTGCAGATCACGGATTGAGCGGGTACCGATGACCGCGACCCAGATGCCCCGAGGACGCCGCGCGCCCCGTACGGCCCTCACCGCCGCCGTCGCCCTGCTGCTGACCGCGGCGCTGACGGTCCCCGCCGCCCATGCCGATCCGCCGGGTCTGACCGAGGACTCCAGCCCCCCGGTGCACATCGACCCGAACGACCCCGATCTGCGGATGGTCCAGGGCGCCAAGCTCGCCGGCTCCAAGGTCCTCAACATCAAGTCCATCGTCGAGACCGACGACGGCTCCGAGCGCCGCCAGGACACCAACGACAATGTGACCTTCTCGCTCCAGGCGGAGGTCCTGTTCGACAAGGACAGCGCCAAGCTGTCGTCGGACGCGCTGTCGCGCATCGGCACCATCGCGACGGAGATCAAGAAGCAGAACGCCACCCGCCTCCGGGTCTTCGGCTTCACCGACAATCTCGGTTCGGCGAGCCACGGCCTGGTCCTGTCCAAGAAGCGGGCCAACGCCGTCCAACAGGAGCTGGCCAAGGACCTCGGCTCGTCCGTCAGCTTCCAGATCCGCGGCTACGGCGAGCAGTACCCGATCTCCGACAACAGCACCGAGGCGGGCCGCAAGAAGAACCGCCGGGTCGAGGTCAGCTTCCCGCGCACCTCGTGACCGCGGGCGCAGCCGGGGCCGCCCCGAGCGGGACCGGTCGCCTCCTGCGGCGGACGGAGCGGGGCGGCGCGCCCGCCGTCGACCGCCCCGCGTATGCGGCGGTGTAGCCCGCCTCCCGGGCGTGGCAGCACGCCGTGCCCGGCCCGTCAGCGGGCCGGGTCGAGACCGAGCCGAAGGCCGGGGCGCAGGCCCCAGCGCGCCATCGCACCGGCCTCCGCCTCCAGGACGTGCCGGGCCCGGAGGCGGGGGAGCCCCAGCCGGCCCGGACGCATGGTGCGTACGGCCAGCACGGTGAAGTCCCGGCTCAGATAGGCGACATCGATCGCAAACCGCATCCGGAAGGTATGCACACTGCTCGCCGGGGTCAGCAACAGCGCCCCCTCGATGCCCTCGCGGCCCAGCAGTCCGCGGGTGCGGGCGCGGTAGGACGCCGCGATCTCCACCGGAATGCCGGCATTCGCGCCGTGCAGAATCCCCGGGCCGTTCTCCCAACGCGCCATGCACAGCGTTCTATCAGCTCCCGCCTGCCGGTTCCGCCCCTGCCCCGGTTCCGTCCCGACCCCGGAACCGGACAGGCTCTAAGGTCGGCACGTGTCAGTGATGCTGATGGTTCTCGCCGCCGTCTACGGGACCGCGGCCGGGCTGTTCATACCGCGGCCCGCCCACCGGATGGCCGTCGGGCCCGAGGAGCCGTGGCGCGCGGCCTGTCCCGGGGGGCATGCGATCACGGGGGTGGCGCGGGGCTGGCTGGGGCGGGGGCACTGCCCCGACTGCGGGGCCTACGGGCCGGGAGTGCTGCCGACGGCGGCGGCCACCGCGCTGGCCTGTGCGGCCCTGGCGACCGCCACCGGGCCACGGCTGGAACTCGTCGCCTGGCTGGTGATGACGCCGGTCGCGGTGCTGCTGGTGGCCGTCGACTGGCGGGTGCGGCGCCTCCCGGACGAGCTGACGCTGCCGCTCGCCGTGGCGGCGGCGGCGCTGCTGGGGTCCGTCGGCTGGCTCACGGGGGAGGCCGGGGCGTGGCGGCGGGCACTGCTGGGCGGCCTGTTCCTGGGCGCGGGCTACCTCCTGCTCTATGTCGTCAACCCGCGCGGGATCGGGCTGGGCGACGTCAAGCTGGCGGTCGGGCTGGGCGTCGCCCTGGGGTGGTACGGCTGGCGCACCCTCGTCACCGGCGGTGCGGCGGGGGTGCTGATCGGTGCGCTCTACGGTGCGGGGCTGATGATCGTCCGGCGCGACGCACGGAGCACGGCGATGCCCCTGGGGCCCTTCATGATCCTCGGGGCGTTCTGCGGGCTGCTCCTGGGCGCCGCCGCGACCGCCTGACCGCGGGCCCTGCAGCCGTAGGGGACGGGTCTCCTCCACGGGAGGCGGCCGTAGCGGACGGGTCTCCTCCACGGGACCCGCGGCCGTACGGACCGATTTCCTCCGCGTGCCCTGCCCCCGGCCCCGGCCCCCTCCTGGGCCGGCGCCACGCCGTCGCGCGCGCCGGTGCGCGAAGCATCCCTCCCGCGGGGTTATGGTGGAAACCCCCCCTCGGGCCGGTCCGTATCCCCCCCACGGACCGGCCCGCTTTTTGTTCGGTGCACCGGCCGGTCCGTGCACCGGCGACGCCGTCACCCGTGGAGAGCGCCGGGCACCCCGGGGGAGCGCAGGAACCCCGGCCGCACGGCACACCCCGGTGACGGCGTTCGGCCCGTTCCGCCGGGCCGGGCGCTACCGCCGCGCCCAGATGTTCACGCCGTCCGTCGTCTTCGCGAACTCGTCGATCTCGGCCAGCTCGGCGTCCGTGATCCCGGGGGCGTCGAGGGCGGCGATATTGGCCTCCAGCTGGGCGACGCTGCTGGCGCCGATCAGGGCGGAGGTCATCCGCTCGTCGCGGAGCACCCAGCCCAGGGCGAGCTGGGCCAGCGACTGGCCGCGGCGGGCCGCGATGTCGTTGAGGCCGCGGAGGCGGCGTACGACCTCGTCGGACAGCAGGTCCGGGTCCAGGGACTTGCCCTGGGAGGCGCGCGAGCCCTCGGGGATCCCGTGCAGGTACTTGTCCGTGAGCATGCCCTGCGCAAGTGGTGCGAAAGAGATGCAGCCCATGCCCTCGGCTTCGAGGGTGTCCAGCAGCAGATCGTCCTCGGTCCAGCGGTTGATCATCGAGTACGAGGGCTGGTGGATCAGTGCGGGTACCCCCATACCGCGCAAGATTCCGGCCGCTTCACGGGTCTGGTCGGCGTTGTAGGAGGAAACCCCGGCATACAGGGCCTTGCCCTGCTGGACGGCGGACGCCAGCGCGCCCATCGTCTCCTCCAGCGGGGTGTCCGGATCGAAGCGGTGCGAGTAAAAGATATCGACGTAATCGACGCCCATCCGCTTCAGTGAGGCATCCAACGACGAGAGGAGATATTTCCGCGAACCCCATTCTCCGTAGGGGCCGGGGTGCATCAGATATCCGGCCTTCGTCGAGAGAATCATCTCGTCGCGGTAGCCGCGGAAGTCCTGCGCGAAGATCTTTCCGAAGTTCAGCTCGGCGGACCCGGGTGGCGGGCCGTAGTTGTTGGCCAGATCGAAGTGGGTCACGCCCAGGTCGAAGGCGCGGCGCAGGATGTCCCGCTGGGAGCTCAGGGTGCGGTCATCCCCGAAGTTGTGCCAGAGTCCAAGGGAGATGGCGGGGAGTTTGAGTCCACTGCGACCCGTTCTCCGGTACTTCATCGAGTCGTAGCGGGAATCCGCTGCGCGGTAGTCGGTGCCAGTCATGCTCATCTCCCTATCACGTACTTGTGACCTACCTGATTGGGCTGTCGACACAGCCGAGAAGTAAAGTTGCCCACTTGAGGCGACGGGGCGACCGCCATTGGCACGGAGGGGCTGGACCACACATGCTGCGATCTTCCGGGATGCGCATCCCTTATCCGCCTGCACTGCGCAATCTGGTCTACCGGCTGTACGCGCGCAGGGTGGAGGGTCGCCTGGATCACACCCAGGTGCCCAAGCACATCGGCGTCATCCTGGACGGCAACCGGCGCTGGGCGCGGGCCGACGGGCGCACGACCGAGCAGGGCCACCAGGCCGGCGCGGCCAAGATCAGTGAGCTGCTCGGCTGGTGTGAGGAGACCGACGTCGAGGTGGTCACGCTCTGGCTGCTGTCGACGGACAACCTCGACCGGCCCGAGGCGGAGCTGAAGCCGCTGCTGGGCATCATCGAGAACACCGTCCGCGATCTGGCCGCCGACGGCCGCTGGCGGGTGCACCACGTCGGCAACCGCGATCTGCTGCCCCCCGCCACCCAGGAGGTGCTCAAGGGGTCCGAGCAGGCCACCCGTGACAACACCGGTGTGCTGGTGAATGTCGCGATCGGCTACGGCGGCCGGCAGGAGATCGCTGATGCGGTGCGCTCGCTGCTGCTGGACCACGCCGAGCGCGGCACCTCCTTCGAGGAGCTCGCCGAGATCGTCGACATCGATCTGATCTCCGAACACCTCTACACCCGCGGCCAGCCCGACCCGGATCTGGTGATCCGTACGAGCGGCGAGCAGCGGCTGTCGGGCTTCATGCTGTGGCAGAGCGCCCATTCGGAGTACTACTTCTGCGAAGTTTTCTGGCCGGCGTTCCGGAAGGTCGACTTCCTGCGTGCCCTGCGCGACTACGCCGCCCGGCACCGGCGCTACGGCTTCTAGGGAGCGCCCGACGGGCGGGGCCGGACAGGCTCTGGGCCCTCCGCTTCGTTCCGCCAGGCGAGTTGCTTTTGCACCCCATGCGTCCGCTACATCCCTGATGTCCTTGACGCCCCGATGTCACAGGGCGTCACCAGGCCCCGCCGGTCCCATGCACCGCTGGCGGGGCCTCTTCTGACGCAGCTTCCTCTCGGGTATCACCTTTGCGTCGACGGCGCCCGGCGAGCACGTGTAACCCAAGGTTCACCGACCATGCGTCATATGCCGTGGCATGGCTACGCGGGTTCGAGGGAATATCCCTTCCAGGTCGGCGTCCGGAACAAGCCATCAGGCGCCGCATCTCAGCGGACGGCATGGGGCCGTCCGCCCGGGAGGCCCTTTGCACATCACGGAGGTCCGTGCGCACCGCACGGTCGACGCGGAGGGCCGGTGCTCGGCCCGCGCATTGTGGTCCGAGCCCGGTCCGGTCACTAGATGGCCGGGGTTCTCGGGGACGCCGCCCAGCGGTAGCTGGACGAGCGGTGGCCCCGGGAGAACACCGCCCCGCGACGCCGTCGCACCCCAACCTCATCCGAGGGGGTTCGTCCACCCGTGGTGAACATCAAGCAGCGCCGTGAGCACGACCGGCGCACTTATGTCGTTGACACCAGTGTGCTGCTGGCGGATCCAGGCGCCATGGCCCGCTTCGACGAGCACGAAGTCGTGCTGCCGGTCGTCGTGGTCACGGAACTGGAGGCCAAGAGGCACCACCCCGAGCTCGGCTACTTCGCGCGGCAGGCGCTGCGTCTGCTGGACGAGTACCGGGTGCAGTTCGGGCGGCTGGACGCGCCCATCCCCATCGGGGATCTCGGCGGGACACTCCGGGTCGAGCTGAACCACTCCGACCCCGGAATCCTGCCCGCGGGCTTCCGGCTCGGTGACAACGACTCGCGGATCCTCGCCGTGGCACGCAATCTGCAGGCCGAGGGGTACGACGTCACGGTCGTCTCCAAGGATCTGCCGCTGCGTATCAAGGCGTCCTCGGTCGGGCTGCTGGCCGAGGAGTACCGCGCCGAGCTGGCGATCACCGACTCCGGCTGGACGGGGATGGCCGAGCTGACCGTCTCCGCCGAACAGATCGACGACCTGTTCGCCGCCGAGACCGCCGACGTACCGGAAGTCTCCGAACTTCCGGTGCATACCGGACTTGTGCTGCAGTCCGATCGCGGCAAGGCGCTCGGCCGGGTCACCGCGGAGGGTGCGGTCCGGCTGGTGCGGGGCGACCGGGAGGCGTTCGGGGTCCACGGCCGCAGCGCCGAGCAGCGGATCGCGCTGGATCTGCTGCTGGACCCGGACGTCGGCATCGTCTCGATGGGCGGCCGGGCCGGTACGGGCAAGTCGGCGCTGGCGCTGTGTGCGGGCCTGGAGGCCGTATTGGAGCGCCGGCAGCACCGCAAGGTGATGGTGTTCCGCCCGCTGTACGCCGTCGGCGGGCAGGAGCTGGGCTATCTGCCGGGCAGCGAGGCGGAGAAAATGAGCCCCTGGGCCCAGGCCGTCTTCGACACGCTGTCCGCGGTGACCAGCAAGGACGTCATCGAAGAGGTGGTGGGGCGCGGCATGTTGGAGGTGCTGCCGCTGACCCATATCCGCGGGCGTTCGCTGCATGACGCGTTCGTCATCGTGGACGAGGCCCAGTCCCTGGAGCGCAACGTCCTTTTGACGGTTCTGTCCCGTATCGGCGCCAACTCCCGAGTCGTGCTGACCCACGACGTCGCGCAGCGCGACAACCTCCGGGTCGGGCGGTACGACGGAGTGGTCGCGGTCGTCGAGAAGCTGAAGGGACATCCGCTGTTCGCTCACGTCACGCTGAACCGCTCGGAGCGTTCGCCGATCGCGGCACTGGTGACCGAATTGCTGGAGGACGGCAGGATCTGACCGGTTGTGAACACAGCGCCGCCCGGCAAAAGCGAAGGAGCTTAGCCGGGCGGCGCAGTGCTGCGAGTGGATATCCGAAAATCATTTGCCGTAAACGAGGTGTGAGCTTTCACACCCAGTGGGGAATTGCCTCCCGGCGTCCCGGTCGGGCAGAGTCTGGGTCCTGTCAGGCCCCGCATACGGCATCAAGCACCCCCAGCGGTGTGCAGAACCAACGAACTTCATAGCGATGCGCCGTATGCCGCCCGAGCACCACGCGGACCCCGAGGGGGACGTACCGGGCCAGTGCCTCCCGTGACCAGTCGGACCCCTTCAACAGGGCCCGGAACAAGGGGAGACCAGCGTCAGGGGCACGATTGCGCCCGCGAGGTCACCTATGTGGGCGATGCTGGAAGGAAATCGTGTGAGCCGGATCTCGGTCCGGGGATTCGCCGTGGCATCCGCCACCGCGGTCACCACCGTCGGCGCCGTGGTCGGCGTCGCTGCAGGCAACGAGCCCGCCTCGGTCGGCAACACCGAGGCCACCGCTGCCGACGCGACGATCGCCGACATTCCCGCGGGCGCACAGGCCCAGGTGCAGACGGCTTCCCTGACACAGCAGGCGGACGACCAGTCCACCCAGGCGGACACGGCAGCGCTGAAGTCCGCTCAGGAGTCGGCCCGTAAGGCTGCTGCTGAGACCGCGAAGAGCAAGAAGGACGCGGCGGACGAGGCGAAGGCCAAGAAGGAAGCCGACGCGCGCAAGAAGAAGGAGCTGGCCGCGTCCCGCTCCTCGTCGCGCGACGTGGGCGACCTCCTCGGTAAGAGCTCGTACTCCATTTCCGAGACGCAGGCCATCGCGCGGCAGATGATGGCCGGCGACCAGTTCCAGTGCTTCAGCAACATCGTGGACCACGAGTCCGGCTGGAACTACAAGGCCACCAACGCCGGCTCGGGCGCCTACGGGCTCGTGCAGGCGCTGCCCGGCTCCAAGATGTCCTCGGCGGGCTCCGACTGGCAGACCAACCCGGCCACCCAGATCAAGTGGGGGCTGAACTACATGAACGACCGCTACGGCAGCCCCTGTGGTGCCTGGTCGTTCTGGCAGGCCAACAGCTGGTACTAGGCCCGCCGGCAGTACCACCGCACTTCCGAAACCCCCGAACGCGGCAGCGTCGGGGGTTTCGTGCGTCCGGCGCAGGTAACGTCATGCCCGTCAGATTGTGGCGCGTGGGAGGGGAAGAGGAAGGAACATGTCCAGATTGCCTCAGTGGGTCGGTGGCCTCGGCACCGGTCTGACGCGGCTCTCGCAGCGGCTGGAGGAACAGCGCCGCCGCGCGGAGGCCGCCGCAGTGGCCGTCGACCCGGAAGAGCTGAGGCGTGCCGGGCACGCGGACGCCCCCGTGGCCGACGACTCCCCGGCGCGCGACGGTGCGCTGAGCACGCTCACCGTCCCCCGTACGCAGCTGCCGGAGGCGAAGGACGGGGTGCCGCACCCCGCGACGGAGCTTGTCTCACCGTCCCCCGAAGCCGTACCGCCGGAGAACGTCCCCCCGCCACCGTCCTACGCCCCCGCGGTCGCGGCCCGCCCGGACCCGGTCGCCGCGGTGCCGTGGGGAGTTCGGGTCGCCGCCGAGGCGGGCTGGCGGCTGCTGGTGCTGGCCGCCACGCTGTGGGTCCTCGCGCGCGTCATCACCACCATCGAACTGGTGGTGCTCTCCTTCATCGCGGCGACGCTGATCACCGCGCTGCTGCAGCCCACCGTGGGCTGGCTGCGTCAGCGCGGGCTGCCGCGCGGGGCGGCCACCGCGCTGACCTTCATCGGCGGGTTCGTCATCATGGGCCTGGTCGGCTGGTTCGTGGCGTGGCAGGTCCAGGACAACATCGACTCGGTCTCCAGCCGCATCCAGGAGGGCATCACCGAGCTCAAGGGCTGGCTGCTGAAGAGCCCGTTCCATGTGACCGAGTCTCAGATCAACCACATCGCCAAGAACCTGCAGGACGCGATCGGCGCCAACACCGAGGCCATCACCTCGGCCGGCCTGGAGGGCGTCACCGTCGTCCTCGAAGTGTTCACCGGCATCCTGCTGGCGATGTTCACCACGCTCTTCCTGCTCTACGACGGCCCGCGGATCTGGAACTGGCTGCTCAAGCTGGTCCCGAGCGCGGCACGCGAGGGCGTGGCGGGCGCCGGGCCGCGGGCCTGGCGGACGCTGACCGCCTATGTCCGCGGCACGGTGGTCGTCGCCCTGATCGATGCCATCTTCATCGGTATCGGCCTGTACTTCCTCAATGTGCCGCTGGCCGTGCCGCTCGCCGTCTTCATCTTCCTGTTCGCCTTCATCCCGCTGATCGGCGCGGTGGTCTCGGGCGCGCTGGCGTGTGTCATCGCGCTGGTCGCCAATGGCGTGTTCACGGCCCTGATGGTGCTGGCGGTCGTGCTGGCCGTCCAGCAGATCGAGGGCCATGTCCTGCAGCCGTTCATCCTGGGCCGGGCGGTACGGGTCCATCCGCTCGCGGTGATCCTGTCGGTCGCCGCGGGCGGGCTGATCGCGGGCATCGGCGGTGCGGTCGTCGCGGTGCCTCTGGTGGCGGTCACCAACACGGTGGTCGGCTACCTGCGTTCGTACTCCCGGGAACAGGCGGTACGGATGTCGGTGGCCCCACGCGGCGCCACCGCGATCTCGGTGGCGCCGACCCCGCCCCCGGTGTCGCGCCGGCCCGAGGAGCCCCCGGCGTAGTCCCACCGGCCCCTGGACGCACAGAACCCCGCAGACGTCATGTCTGCGGGGTTCTGTCGGTGTGCGTCGCGCGTGCCGTGCTTACTCGGCGAGCGCGGCCTCGGCGTCGAGGGTGGCGCCGACGGCCTGCAGGACGGACGCGATCTTGACGGCCTCCTGGATCGTCTCGCGGTCCACGCCGGCCTTACGGAGCACCTGCTCGTGCGAGTCCAGGCACATGCCGCAGCCGTTGATGGCCGAGACGGCCAGCGACCACAGCTCGAAGTCGACCTTGTCCACGCCCGGGTTGCCGATGACGTTCATCCGCAGACCGGCGCGCAGGTTGCCGTACTCCGGGTCCGACAGCAGGTGCCGGGTCCGGTAGAAGACGTTGTTCATCGCCATGATGGCGGCGGCCGACTTGGCGGCGGTGTACGCCTCGGGGGAGAGGTTCGCCTTCGCCTCCGGCTCCAGCTCGCGCAGCACCTTCGGCGAGCGCGAGGCGATCGCGCAGGCCAGCACGGTGCCCCACAGCTGCTGCTGCGGGAGGTCGCTGTTGCCGATGACCGAGCCGAGGTTCAGCTTCAGGTCCTTGGCGTAGTCCGGTACGGCGGACTTCAGTTCGTCGAGAGCCATGTCAGATCAGCCTCCAGTTCGCTAGCTGAGATTCACTCGCCCGAGAGGAGCGCGACCGGGTCGAGGGTCTCGTCGCCCTTGGACCAGTTGCAGGGGCACAGCTCGTCGGTCTGCAGGGCGTCGAGGACCCGCAGGACCTCCTTGGGGTTACGGCCGACGGAACCGGCGGTCACCATGGTGAACTGGATCTCGTTGTTCTGGTCGACGATGAAGACGGCGCGCTGCGCGAAGCCGTCCTCGCCCTCGATGCCCAGGTCGCGCATGAGCTCGCGCTTCGAGTCGGCGAGCATCGGGAAGGGCAGGTCGGTCAGGTCCGGGTGGTCCTTGCGCCAGGCGTGGTGCACGAACTCGGAGTCGCCGGAGAAGCCGAGGACCTGGGCGTCACGGTCGGCGAACTCGTCGTTCAGCTTGCCGAAGGCGGCGATCTCGGTGGGGCACACGAAGGTGAAGTCCTTGGGCCACGCGAACACGATCTTCCACTTGCCCTCGTAGGTCTTGTGGTTGATCTGCTCGAACTCCTGGCCCTGCTCCAGCGAGACGCAGGCGGTCAGGTCGAACTCGGGGAACTTGTCTCCGACAGTGAGCACGTACTCTCCTTGTTGCGCGGAAAGTCCCTTTTGAGGTCTTTCCGTGAGGCTTGGACGGGTTACACAGTGCCACAGGGGACATTGATCAGGGAAATAGCTAGACTGGTTGATGTTGATCGGAGGTGGTTATCAGTGGCTTCACCGGCGCATCAGGGCGGCCGGCCACGCCAGCCCAGCCTGGCCCAGCTGCGGGCGTTCGCGGCGGTGGCCGAGTATCTGCATTTCCGCGAGGCGGCGGCCGAGATCGGTATGAGCCAGCCCGCGCTGTCCGGGGCGGTCTCCGCGCTGGAGGAGACCCTCGGAGTGCAGCTGCTGGAGCGTACGACGCGCAAGGTGCTGCTGTCGCCCGCGGGGGAGCGGGTGGCCGCACGGGCCCGCACGGTCCTGGAGGCCGTCGGCGATCTGATGGAGGAGGCGGAGGCGGCCCGCGCGCCGTTCACGGGCGTGCTGCGGCTCGGCGTCATCCCGACCGTCGCCCCGTATCTGCTGCCCGCCGTCCTGCGGCTGGTCCATGGGACCTACCCCGACCTGGACCTCCAGGTGCACGAGGAACAGACCGCCTCCCTCCTGGACGGCCTGTCCCACGGACGCCTCGACCTGCTTCTGCTCGCCGTGCCGCTCGGCGTCCCCCAGATCACCGAACTCCCGCTCTTCGACGAGGACTTCGTCCTGGTCGCCCCCAAGGAGCACTGGCTCGGCGGCCGCGGCGACATCCCGCGCCAGGCGCTCCAGGAACTGGACCTGCTGCTGCTCGACGAGGGCCACTGTCTCCGCGACCAGGCCCTGGACATCTGCCGGGAGGCCGGCCGGGACGAGAACACCCCCGTGACGACCAGCGCGGCGGGCCTGTCCACCCTGGTGCAACTGGTGGCCGGCGGGCTCGGCGTGACGCTGCTGCCACGCACCGCGCTACGGGTCGAAACCGGCCGCAACGACCAGCTCACGACCGGCTACTTCGCCGATCCGGCACCCTCGCGACGGATCGCCCTCGCCATGCGGACGGGCGCCGCACGCCAGGGGGAGTTCGAGGAGTTCGCGGGGGCACTGCGCAAGGCGTTGCGGGGGTTGCCGGTGCGGATGCTGGGGGGATGAGGGGCGGCGCGCCGTCACCGGGACTGCGCCCGGCGCGCTCCGCGCAGGGCCGGGTCCACCCGTGCGCGAAGGCGCCGGCCCTGCGGCGCTCCGGCAGTTCTCAGGCCGTGCCGGCCCGGTCGTACGTCAGGAAGGCCGCGCCGCTCTGGAGGACCGTGTGCTCGGTCAGCTCCCAGGCGCGGGGGTCGAAGGCGGTGTCGCGGGAGAAGAGCGGGATGCCGGTGCCGAGGGTGAGCGGGCTGAGCTTGACGATCAGCTGGTCGATCTCCGGGTAGAGCACACCGGCCAGTTCGCTGCCGCCCAGCAGCCAGATGTCCTTGCCGTCCGCGGACTTCAGCTCGCGGGCCTTTGCGACCGGGTCGGTGGCCACCAGCTCCACCGCCGGGTCCGGGCTCTGCGTCATGGTCCGGGAGAAGACGAGGTGCCGCAGGTGCGGGTAGGCGTCGGGGATGCCGGCCCGGAGGCCGATGTCGTAGGTGCGCCGGCCTTCCAGGACGGTGTCGAAGTGCGTTCCCTCGTCGGTGATGCCGAGCGCCGACCTGGCCTGGACGGGCAGGATCTCGGGGAGTTCGGCGGCCAGATGCTTGAGGTAGTCGTCGGCGATCGGCCAGAAGCCGTCCGGGCCGGTGGGGTCCGCGCCGTCAGGGCCGGCGAGGAAGCCGTCGAGGGTGGAAGCGATGCAGTAGACGAGTCGGCGCATGAAGGGTCCCCCTTGGGCAGTTGATGGGCACTGCTGTGGCGAAATGATCTCGCAGATTCATTCCGTACGCAGCCCATCCGGCCGCATCATCCGCCACAGCGGCGGCAGGCTCAGCAGCGTCACGAAGAGGATCATGCCGCCGCCGATACCGGTCATCCCCGCCACCACCGGCCAGTCGACCCTCACGGGGTTGTCGATCATCGTCAGCAGCAGCGCCCCCAGCGCCAGCCCGCAGCCCAGCGCCAGGCCCAGCCCGAGCGTGACGGGGAGGGCGGTCTGCCACAGCACCGACCAGCCCAGGGTGGCGCGGCGGGCGCCGTACGCATCGAGGGTGGACAGCAGCCGGCGGCGCTCGGAGAGCTGCTCGACGGTGGAGATGATCAGGCCCGAGCCGATCAGCAGCAGGGTGAGGACGGCGCCGGCGAACAGGCCGTCACGGACGCTGGTGTACTGCGCGTCATGCGGATTGTCGATGGCGGAGAACTCGTTCATCGTCGGGTCGATACGGGCCACGGTGTTGCGGATGTACTCCACGGCGTCCGGGGTGCCGCGATCGAAGTCGAGCTTGAACTCCGTGGTGGGGTGGCTGAGCCGGCCGGTGTCGATCGCGGAGGGCGTGGCCAGCAGGTCGTACGAGACGTGGTCGGGGTCGCGTTCGCGGTCGAGGAGCCGGGCGACGCGGGCCGCCGTGGGGATCGTCCAGGGGTGCGGGGTCTGCGGATCTTCGTCGGTGTACGGGGTGTTGAGGCTGATCCTCGCGCCGGGTGCGAGGGCGGCGTCCCGGTCCGTGGCATCGGTGAGGAACACCTCGCCGTCCCGGCAGGAGTCCAGACGGGCCAGACGGCGCAGCTCGGCGCAGCTGCCGACGGCGAGCGTCGAGGGCGGTGCGCCGGACGCGGACTGTCCGGCGGCCGGCAGCCGGCCGATGTTCGCGTCGATCGTGCCGCGGACCGCCGTCACCCCGGGGGTGGCACGCAGCGCGGTGAGCGCCCGCTGGGTGTGCGGCCAGCCGTGGGCGTTGCCCCACAGGCCGATCCGCGGGAGCTTGCCGGACTCCGCGTACGCCTGGGCGTATCCGGTCTGCATACCCGTCATGAGCATATGGATCGCGATGGCACCGGCCACCGCGACGGTGATGCCGCTGACCGCACGGGTGGCCGAGCTGCTGTTCAACTGCAGTCGGCGGACGGCCAGTTGCCAGGGAACCGGGCCGCCGCGCAGTCGGCCGACCACCGCGTCCACCAGCCAGGGCAGCAGGACGGTGACGCCGAACAGCAGCAGCATCGAGCCGGTCGCGAGCCGGACGGTGTTGAGCGGGGTGTCGCTCCAGGGCCGTTCCCAGGCCAGCGGCACCAGCAGCAGGGTGCCCACGGCGGGCAGCGCCACCCGCCACCACAGCCGGCGGCGGAGCGCGGGGCGGTTGCGGACGATGCCCAGCGGCTCGATGGTGATGCCGCGCTGTGCGAACAGCGTCACCAGGACCGCCGCCGTCGGCACCAGCACGGCGATCAGGGCGGCGGCGAGCGGGGCGGGGGTCACGTCCGAGGGGAAGACATTGACGTCCCACAGCGTGACCGCCGAGGTGAACTGCCGGCCGCCCAGAAACAGCGCGCCGCCTCCCACCAGCCCCAGCAGCGAACCGAACAGCGCCTCACCGGAGGCGATCCGGCGGGTCGTACCGACATCGGCACCGACCAGCCGGAGCGCGGCCAGCCGGCGCTCGCGGCGCTCATTGCCGAACCGTACGGACGTGCCGATGAAGACCATCACCGGCATCATCAGCGTCACACACGTCATGACCAGGAGGAGCACGACGGGCGCCCGCATCGGCGGTGGCTCCCAGTCCTTGCCGAAGTGGTCGATGCGATAGCCGTCGGCCTCGGCGAGGGTGGCGCTCTGCGCGAGGTAGGTGAGCTCCTGCGGCCCGCGCAGACCGTCGTCGCCGATCACACCGGCCACTTTGTAGTGCAGCCGGTCGCGCAGCAGCGCACCCTGCGGGGAGCCCAGCAGCTCCTTGAGCGCCGGGGAGACCAGCATCCGTCCGGGGCCGGGGAGTTGGCCGATGCCGGGAGGTACGGGCGGATGCGCGCCGTCCGGGCGCACCAGGCGGCCGCGGATCGGCGCACCGCGGAAGGTGGTGTCGGCCGAGGTGTAGAGCATGGTGCGGCCGGAGCGCGGCGGAGGGTGCAGCCGGCCCAGGTTCTCCCGGGCCTTCTCCCGGCCGTGCCAGGAGTCCAGCAGGGGCGGTACGGACGAGCAGAGCAGCAGGACGGCCACGCCCAGGGCGACGCCGGCGGCGGTCAGCGCCGTACGGATCCAGCCCTCGCGGCCGCCGCCGGCCGCGAACCGCATCCCCATCACGAGGTCCCGGGCCCAGGCCGCGGGGCCGGTGCGCGGTGCGGCGAGCGGGTCGCGGGGTGCGGGCGCGCGGTCGCCGGCGTGGCCGCTGCCGGTGTGCGGGCGCGGCAGGCTCATAGCAGGCCCGCCAGCATGTCCTTCACTTTGCCGTCGCGGACCACGATCTCCCGGTCGGAGTAGGCGGCGACCCGGGCCTCGTGGGTGACCAGGACGACCGCGGCGTTGGTGTCCCGGGCGGCGTCGGTCAGCAGGGTCAGTACACGTTCGCCGTTCAGCGAGTCCAGGGCACCGGTCGGCTCGTCCGCGAAGATGACCCGCGGCCGGGTGACGAGGGCGCGGGCGACCGCGATCCGCTGGCTCTGGCCGCCGGATATCTCGCCGGGCCGCTGGCCGTGCACCTTCTCGACCTCCAGCCGCTCCAGCCACTCGCGGGCCTGCCGCTCGGCCTCCTTGCGCTTGGTGCCGTTCAGCCGCAGCGGCAGCGCGACATTCTCCAGAGCGGTCAACTCCGGTACCAGCTGGCCGAACTGGAAGACGAAGCCGAAGTCGGTACGGCGCAGGGCGCTGCGCCGGCCGTCGCTCAGTGCGGTCAGGGTGTGCGGGCCGTAGCGGACGGTGCCGGCGTCCGGACGGATGATCCCCGCGAGGCAGTGCAGCAGGGTCGATTTGCCGGAGCCGGAGGGGCCCATGACGGCCACGACCTCACCCGGGTGGAGGGAGAACTCCGCGCCGTCCAGCGCCGGTGTCACCCCGTAGGTCTTGTACAGCCCCTCCGCCGCGAGCAGGGATCCCTCCGGCGTCATCCGCGGACCGCTTCCGCCAGCTTGTCGAGCCGGGCGGCGGTCAGCTCCAGCCAGCGCAGATCGGCTTCGAGATGGAAGAGCGCGTGGTCGCAGATCAGCTGGTCGGCGAGGTCGCCGGTGCGCTTGCGCTCGGTCAGTCCGCGCATCAGCCGCAGATGTTCGGCGCGCTGGGCGTCCAGCAGCTCGGCGGCGTCGCGGCCGGTCATCAGGGCCAGGACGATCTTGGTGTAGAGCGTCGACTGGAGGTACGGCTCGGGCTTCTCCGGCCGGGCCAGCCACTGGGCGACATCGGTGACCCCGGCGTCCGTGATCGCATACCGCTTGCGTTCCGGGCCGGCGCCGGCCTCCACGGCGTCCACCTCGACCAGGCCGTTCTTCAGCAGCCGGGACATCGTGGAGTAGACCTGCCCGTAGTGCAGCGGCCGGTCCTGGCCGAAGCGTTCGTCGAAGGCCCGCTTGAGGTCGTAGCCATGGCGGGGACCGGACTCCAGGAGGCCCAGCAGCGTGTGACCGATTGACATGCCGGTCACCTTACTCGTGGGTGTCCTGCCGGTGTATACGCGTGCCGTATAGACCGGGTGCCTAGTCGTCCTTCCGTTCCTTGGGCGGCCGCCCGCGCCGCGGAATCGCCCCCGTCCCGCGGGGTAGCCGCCCCGCCTCCGACAGCGCCTTGCGCAGCAGGAACTCGATCTGTGCATTGGCGCTGCGCAGCTCGTCGTCGGCCCACCGTGCCAGCGCGTCATGGATCAACGGGTCCAGCCGCAGCAGTACCTGCTTGCGCTGCTGCGGCCGTCGCGCGGGGGCCCGCCCGCTCTCGGCGTCGGGCCCCTCGGGGTGGTCGGTGCTCATGCCGGAGCCTCGCTTCGCCCGGCCCCGCCGCCGCTCGGCGCGCGCCTCTTCGTGGTTCGCCCGCTCACTGGTAGAGGGAGCCCGTGTTCAGGACCGGCTGGGCGGCCCGGTCGCCGCACAGCACCACCATCAGATTGCTGACCATGGCCGCCTTCCGCTCCTCGTCCAGCTCGACGATGCCCTGCTGGCTGATCCGGTCCAGCGCCTGCTCGACCATGCCGACCGCGCCCTCGACGATCTGCTGGCGGGCCGCGACCACCGCGCCGGCCTGCTGCCGCTGCAGCATCGCGGAGGCGATCTCCGGGGCGTAGGCGAGGTGGCTGAAGCGGGACTCGATGATCCGTACGCCGGCGGCCCGGACCCGTGCGGTCAGTTCGAGGGCGAGCTTCTCGGTGATCTCCTCGGCGTTGCCGCGCAGCGACAGGGCGTCCTCGTCGTGCGCGTCATAGGGGTACTCGATGGCGATGTGCCGGACGGCCGCCTCGGTCTGGGTGGCGACGAACTCCAGGAAGTCGTCGACCTCGAAGAGTGCCTGTGCGGTGTCCTCGACCTGCCAGACCACGATCGAGGCCAGCTCGATCGGGTTGCCGTAGGCGTCGTTGACCTTGAGGACCGCGGTCTCGTGATTGCGCACCCGGGTGGAGATCTTCCGGGCGGTGGTGAGCGGGTTGACCCAGCGCAGCCCGTCGGTGCGGATGGTGCCGGCATAGCGCCCGAAGAGCTGGATGACCCGGGCCTCGCCGGGCGCGACCATCTTGACGCCGGTCATGCAGAAGAACGAGCCGAGCAGCAGCAGGACGCCGACGATGACCATCGGCGCGGCGACCGCGTCGTTGCCGCCGGAGCCGAGTATGCCGCCGACGCTGATCACGGCGATGCCCAGTGCGACGCCGAGCACGGTCAGCAGCAGGGCCACGCCGCCCGGAATGCTGTGCGCCGAGAACTCGCGGACCTGCGGACGGGGCATCTCGGGAGCGTCGACGGCGAGGTCACCGTCGGGGCCGGCGGCGCGGTCGGCCGGTGTCTGATCGGACATGGAATCCCCGTTTCTCCAAGTGCGGCACGTGATGTCGGCCGCACTGCGTGATGTCACTGGTCTAGCAAAGTGATAGCACTTTAAGCCTCGGACCCGCCCGGTGTCCAGGGGTCGTACAGGGGCCGGCCTGCGGTAAGTCCCCAGGCGAGGCCGTGGCGACGCGCAAAACCCACCCCCTGGTTCCGTCGTGCCGGGTGCTGTTTGTCACGTCAGGAAAAGCCTTGATCGATGAGTATTTGTTGACAGATGCGGTGTTAGCTTCAACAGCTGAGTTGCTGGGGGCGGAACGACTGGAGTTGCTGTAGCGATGGGCCGAGCGGAAGCGAGACGGGCGCGGCAGAAGAGCGCCCGCCGAGCCAAACCGAAAGACAAGAAGTCCGGCATACGCCGCTTCTTCACCTGGAAGAAGCTCCTCGGAGCATTCCTCGGGGTGTGCCTGCTGGGCATCCTCGGCTTCATCGGCCTGTATCTGTACGTGGACATCCCCAAGGGCAACAACGAAGCCAAGCTGCAGAGCAACGTCTACAAGTACGCCAATGGCAAGGTCATGGCGCGTACCGGTCTGCGCAACCGCGAGAACGTCCCGCTCAACCGCATACCCAAGGACGTCCAGCGCACCTTCGTCGCCGCCGAGAACAAGAACTTCTTCCACGACTCCGGCGTCGACCTGATGGGCACGATGCGCGGCATCTTCAACACGCTGATGGGCCACGGCAAGCAGGGTGGTTCGACGATCACCCAGCAGTACGTCAAGAACTACTACCTGAGCCAGGAGCAGACGGTTTCCCGCAAGCTCCAGGAGATCGTCATCTCGCTCAAGGTGGACAACAAGTTCAGCAAGGACGACATCCTCGCCGGCTACATCAACACCAGCTACTACGGCCGCGGCGCCTACGGCATCCAGGCCGCCGCACAGGCCTACTACGGCGTCGACGTCGAGAAGCTCACCGTCTCGCAGGGCGCCTACCTGGCCTCGCTGCTCCAGGCGCCGAGCCAGTACGACTGGACCAGCGCGACCCCCTCCGGGCGGAAGCGGGTCCAGGAGCGCTGGGCCTACACCCTCGACAACATGGTCGAGATGAAGTGGCTCTCCGCCGAGGACCGCCGCAAGCAGACGTTCAACAGGCCGAAGGCCCCCAAGCCGCCGCCCGGTGTGAGCGGTCAGAACAGCTACCTCATCGAGCAGGCCAAGCAGGAGCTCTTCGCCCAGGGCGTCGACGAGAAGCAGTTCTCGGCCGGCGGCTGGACGGTCACCCTCGGCATCGACAAGAACAAGCAGAAGGCGCTGGAGAAGTCCGTCAAGCGCAAGCTGCTCGACGACCTCGACGCCAAGAAGCGCAAGGTGGACGGGGACGCCCAGCTCGGGGCCACCTCGGTGGACCCCAAGACCGGCCACATCGTGGCGATGTACGGCGGCGAGGGCCCGCCGAAGCACTACCGGAACAACGCCACCCGCACCGACTACCAGGCAGCCTCCACCTTCAAGCCGCTGATCCTGGCCTCGGCGATGGAGAACAACGCGGCCACCCAGGACCGCGTGCCGATCACCCCGAACACGATCTACGACGGCCGTAACCGCCGTCCGGTCGTCGGCGGCAACATCGCCTTCGCGCCGCCCAACGAGGACGAGCGCGAGTACGGGAAGATCAGCGTCCAGACGGCGACCAACAACTCCGTCAACGCGGTCTTCGCGCAGATGGGCGCGGACGCCGGCCTGGACGCGGTCAAGAAGACCGCGGTCAGCCTCGGCATGTCCGACACGATGGACGTCAAGCCCGCCATGACCCTGGGCACCATGGGCGCCAGCCCGCTCCAGATGGCCGGGGCCTACGCCACCCTCGACAACCACGGCAAGAAGGTCACCCCGACGCTGGTCACCCGGGCCTCGCACAGCATCAACGGGGTCGACACCAAGGTCCCGCTGAAGAACCCGATCGGTGACCAGGTGCTCAGCCCCAAGACCGCCGACACCGTCACCTCCGTCCTGACGGGTGTGGTCAACGACGGCACCGCCTCACAAGCCGTGAAGAACACCGCCTACAAGGCGGCCGGTAAGACCGGCACCTCCGACGACGACAAGTCGGCGTGGTTCGTGGGCTACACGCCCAAGTTGGTCACCGCCGTCGGCATGTTCGGCGAGTCCCCTCAGGGCGGCCGGCAGGTCACCCTCAAGGGCACCGGTGGCGACGGCCGGGTCAACGGCGGCGGCTACCCGGCCCGGGTGTGGGCGGACTACACCGAGTCGGCGCTGGGCGGCAACACCGGCGCGGACTTCGAGCTGGACACGGACCTCGGCGCCGGGGTGCCCCCGACCCCCACCCCGACCCCGAGCCACTCGACGTCGCCCAGCCCGACCCCGTCCCAGACGCCGAGCGATTCGCCGTCGCCGACCCCCTCGACGCCGAGCGGGTCTCCCTCGCCGTCCCAGAGCGGACGGCCGAGCCCGCCCCTCCCGTCCGACTCCGGCTCGCCGAACGGCGGGGTGGACGGCGGCGCCGGCGGTGACGGCAACCCGACCGGCGGCAATGGGAACGGCGCCGGCGGCAACAGCGCCGACAGCCTGCCCGGCTTCCACTGACGCCGCTGCGAGCGCACCGCACCGCGGCCCCCGCCTCTCCGGCGGGGGCCGCGGTGCTTGTGCGGAGCGGTGGCGCCTCAGCCGCCGTTCACCTTGTGGGCGATCCGGTCGCCCACGTTCTTGTCGATGTTGCGCCAGTACTGGAGCGCGCGGTCCAGCACCGGACGGCTGACGCCGTTCAGGAGATGGCCGGACACATTGCTGACGAGCCGGTCGCGGGCCGCGTCGTCGAGGACCTGGCGGACCATCGTGCCCGGCTGGCCGAAGTCGTCGTCGTCCCGGCGCAGCGTGTAGGCCTCGCGCACCATCTTGCCGCCGGTCTCCCAGCCCGCGGGCTCCCCGTAGCGCAGGGTGTCCGCCGCCGGGCCGCCGTAGCTGTTCGGCGCGTAGGGCCGGGCCGTGCGGGCCGGCTCGTACCGCATCGGGCCGTCCTTCGCGTACGAGTGGACGGGGACGTGCGGCCGGTTGGGCGGCAACTGCGCATAGTTCGGGCCGATGCGGTAGCGGTGGGTGTCCGCGTAGGAGAACAGCCGGCCCAGCAGCATCTTGTCCGGCGACGGGCCGATGCCCGGCACCATGTTGGACGGTTCGAACGCCGCCTGCTCGATGTGGACGAAGTAGTCCTCCGGGTTCTTGTTGAGCGTCATCCGCCCGACCTCGATCAGCGGGTAGTCGCCGTGCGGCCACACCTTGGTCAGATCGAACGGGTTGAACCGGTAGTCCGGGGCGTCCGCGAACGGCATGACCTGCACATACAGCGTCCACGACGGAGCATTGCCGCCGTCGATGGCCTCGAACAGATCGCGGCGGTGGTAGTCGCCGTCCTCGCCGGCGATCCGGTCCGCGTCCTCCTGGGTGAGGAAGTCGATGCCCTGGTCGGTCTTGAAGTGGTACTTGATCCAGAACTTTTCGCCGCCGGCATTGACCCACATGTAGGTGTGCGAGCCGTAGCCGTTCATGTGGCGGTAGGTCTTGGGAATGCCGCGGTCGCCCATCAGCCAGGTGACCTGGTGGGCGGACTCCGGCGACAGCGTCCAGAAGTCCCACTGCATGTCGTTGTCGCGCATCCCGTTGTCCGGGCGGCGCTTCTGCGAGCGGATGAAGTCCTGGAACTTGATCGTGTCCCGGACGAAGAAGACCGGGGTGTTGTTCCCCACCAGGTCGTAGTTGCCGTCCTCGGTGTAGAACTTCAGGGCGAAACCACGGGGGTCGCGCCAGGTGTCGGGGGAGCCCTGCTCACCCGCGACGGTCGAGAAGCGGGCCAGCATCTCGGTGGTCTTGCCCGGCTGGAAGAGATCCGCCGTGGTGAACTGGCTGACGTCATTGGTGACTTGGAAGAAGCCGTAGGCGCCGGCGCCCTTGGCGTGCACCACCCGCTCGGGGACCCGTTCGCGGTTGAACTGGGCCATTTTCTCGATGAGGTAGTGGTCCTGGAGCAGGATGGGGCCGTCCGGACTCACAGTGAGTGAGTGCTCGTCGCTCTCCACCGGAATGCCGGCGTTGTTCGTCGTGCGCGGGACGTTTTGCGCGGTGCTGGACATGGAGGAGTGCCTCCTGTTTCGACGACTGGGAGTAGGGGTCGGTCAGTCCCGAATTGGGGCGGTCAGTCCCTTACATCCACCCAAGCAGTCAACTACCCCGACGGCACGTCGGCAAAAGTTGGACCCCGTCCGATCCCAGACGGGGTCCAATATGTGGGATGCGGCGGCCGGGCGACCGCCCGGGCGTCAGCGGAGCGGGGCTCCCGGAGGCATCGTCAGCTCGAACCAGACGACCTTTCCCATGCTCAGACGGGTCGCGCCCCAGCGCCGCGCCATCCGGTTGACGAGATAGAGGCCGCGCCCGCCCTCGTCCGACGGCCGGGCCTGGCGCAGCCGCGGCAGCTGCGGAACGTCGTCCCCGACCTCGCAGCGCAGTACGTCCGTTCGCAGCAACCGCAGCGTGATCGGCCGCTCCGCATACCGCACCGCGTTCGTCACCACCTCGCTGACCAGCAGCTCCAGCTGGTCGGTGAGCTCGTCCAGGCCCCAGCGCGCCAGCGCCCGCCGGGCCAGCCGGCGGGCCTGCCCGGCCGTCTGCGCCTTCGGGTCCAGATACCAGTACGCGACATCGCTCGGCGCGATCCCGTCGAACCGGGCCGCCAGCAGCGCGATGTCGTCATCGCGGTCGCCGGGCCCCAGCATGTCCAGCACCTCGTCGCACAGCGGCTCCAGCGGCGGCGGATTGGGACCCGTCAGCCGGGCCGTCTCCGCCAGCCGCTCCCGCAGCTGCTCGATACCGGTCCATACGTCCCGGATCCGCGACTCGACCAGACCGTCGGTGTACAGCACGAGCGTCGCGCCCGCCGGGGCGTCCAGCTCCACCGCCTCGAAGTCCACCCCGCCGACGCCGATCGGCGCACCCGACGGCACCCGCAGCACCTCGGCGCGCCCGCCGCGGTGCAGCATCACCGGCGGCGGATGCCCCGCGTTGGCGATGGTGATCCGGTGCGCCACCGGGTCGTACACCGCGTACATGCAGGTCGCCATCCGGTCCGTACCCAGCCGCTGCGCCTGCTCGTCGAGGTGGTGCAGCACCTCCTGCGGCGGCAGATCCAGCCCCGCCAGGGTCTGCGCGGTCGTACGCAACTGGCCCATGATCGCGGCCGAGGTCATCGAATGCCCCATGACATCGCCGACGACCAGCGCCACCCGGCTGCCCGGCAGCGGGATCGCGTCGTACCAGTCACCGCCCACCCGGGCCGTCTCGGCGGCCGGCAGATAGCGGCTGGCCAGCCGGACCCCGGTCGGCTGCGGCAGCGAGTCCGGCAGCATCGTGCGCTGCAGCGCATCGGCGATATACGCCTCCCGGCCGTAGAGCACCGCCTTGTCCACGCCCAGCGCGGTGTGCGTCGCCAACTGCGCGGCCACCAGCAGATCGTCCGGCTCGAACGCCGGCCGGTCCGGGCGGCGCAGGAACACCGCCGCACCGATCACCCGCCGACGGCCGCGCAGCGGCGCCAGGATCACCCGGTGGCCGCCGGGCAGCCGCGGATCCGGACCCAGCAGTTCCGGCAGCGCCGTCCGCGCCGCCTGCGCCTCGCCGAACAGCGGCCGTACGCCCCGCAGTACCTCGGCCAGCGGGCCGCCGGGCTCCACCTCGGCCAGCTCCGCCGCGCTGCCGCCCATCGCCGGGCCCAGGTCGGGCTGCGCGGGCAGCACCGGCAGCCGGGCGCCGTTGGTGTCCGGCTCCTCCGGGATCCGGTCGGTACGGCGCAGCCGCAGCACCACCGGGCCGGTCGGGCGCTCATCACCCACCGGCAGCGGATCACGCAGATAGACGAGGATGGCGTCGGCGAACGTCGGCACCGTCGCCCGGCACAGCCCGAGCACGATCTCGTCGAGGTCGATCCCGCGGGCGATCCGCCGCGTCGCCGCCCCGATGAAGCGCAGCCGGTCGCCGCCGGCCTGCCGGGCCGCGGCCACCTCACCGCTCTCGCCCGGATGCGCCGAGCGGGCCGGGGGAGCGGACGGCGGGCCCTGCGGCGGGCCGGCCGGGCCGGGCACCTGGGCCGCGGTGGTCTCCCCGGCAGCCGGCCGCGACGTCTCACTGTGGTCACCCGAGCCCGCTGACCGTCCGGTGTGCGGCGCCGGCGACTGCCCCGGCACCGTCCCGCCCGGCTCGCCGCCGCGCGACCGCGACCGGCCGCCGCCACCCGGACCGCCGCCCTCACGCGGCCGCCCGATGCCCTCGCCGCCGTGCCGCGGGCGCTGCCCGTGGTGCGGCTCCTCGCCCGGCTCCGGCGCCTCGGCACGGCTCACCGCGCCCTGCGCAGCCCGCCGTCCGGCCCGGGCCGTCTCCCGCCCCGCGTCCGCCGCCCCGCCCGGCCGTCCTCCCGCAGGCATGGCCACCTCCCCGTACGTGTCGCCGTACGCCTCCCCGTACGGGATCGAGACGTCCCGTGCGGCGGCATGACCGCCGCTGTGAGCGGCGCTGTGATCACTGGTGCGCCCGTCGGTGTGGCCCGCGGCAGCGCCGTCCGCGTCCGCCGACGGGTCCCGCCGCGCCGCGCCGTGATCCACGGCCGGCTCGTCATCGTGGTGGCCGGCCGACGGACCGGCCGAGGCCGTGACGGCGACACCGGCGAGACCTATGTCGTCACCGCCGCGCACCGCGAACCCGGCGCCGGGCACCGGAGTGAACCCCGCCGCGGCGGGCTGCTGCAGTGCGCTGCGCGGGTCGGGAACCGCGCCGAACGGCGCCGTCCCGGCCGGTCCCCGAGCAGGGGACGCCGAGGGCGCGGCGGTCGAGGCCGACCGCCGCGATTCGTGGGAGGTGGGGTGCTCCGTCACGCGTGGGATTCCATCCGTCCGGGGCTGTGCGCCCGACGCGCCGCGTTCCGAGCGCGCCGCCCGTGCGGGACGCGCCCAACGCGCTGCGTCTCAGGCACGTCGCAGGTGCAGAAAGAGCTGGATCTCGGGTGGTACGTCCGTACTCGACGGGGCGTAGGCATAGGCATCCTCCCCGACGACGTCGAAACCCGCGTCGTGCACGACCCGGCGCAGGTCGTCCCGCAGGTAACCCGATACCCGGATCGAGTTGCCCAGGAACGGAATGGTGAAGTCGTCCACATCCGCCTCGACCATGGACAGGGCCAGCAGCCCCTCGGGGCGTAGCAGATCATGGAGCATGCCCAGTGCGTAAGGGATTTCCGCACGGGGCAGCATCAGAAGCGAGAAATAAGCGGTGATTCCGTCGAAGGAGCCGGGGCCGCCGAGCCGGCCGCCGCGCAGATCGGCGATGTCCAGCCGGTGGAAGTCGGCGTCCGGGGCGTTCTCCCGGGCCAGTGCGACCATCGAGGGGGAGAGATCGATTCCCACGACGCGGTGCCCGGCGTCCGAGAGTTGGCGGGCGGTCGGCAGGCCCGTACCGCATCCGAGATCCAGGATGCGCGAGCCGGCGGGCAGGGTTTCGGCCAACCAGGTGCCCGAGGCGAGCTGGCCCTCCTTGTGGGGGAACGCGTCGTCGTACCGGTCACCGATCGCGTCGAACGCCTCGGCCTGGCCGGCCCGGTCCAGTGCTAACCGGTTCAGCCCCTCGTATCCGTCGTAGTGAGTTGCACTCACGACCTCGCCCCTCCTGCGACCGCGGTCAAGTTCGTTTTCCCGTTCTGGAGTTGCGCCTGTGCAGTCTTGCGGAGGACGATCCTACGTTTGAAGACCCGGGGCGCAGCAAGGGGGCTCGGCCCCGCTCCTCGCCCCGCAGAAAACTGCCGGGCCCATAGGCGCACCTTTCCACGGTTCGCCTCCTTCACTCACGTCTTTCACTTCACTCCCTCACGACCGCAAACGATCCGGTGCGCGGTCCCAGTTGTCCGGGAGCCGGGGGACCCCCCAGGCCGGATCGGGCCGCCAGTCCTCCCAGCCGTCGGCGTACGGCTCACGCCAGGCCGTGATCTGTGCGATCGCGTCCCGGCCCGCCGACCTGACCTCGGCGGCCTGTGCGTCCGTCATCAGCCCGTCCCGCTGCGCCTGCGCGAACTCGTCCTCGTCCCGCCACTCCCAGTGCCGGTCCGGGTAGACGCAGATGTCGAGAAAGTGGTCCTCGGAGTCAATACCGTCCGCCCAACGGCGGCGCGGCTCCTCCAGATTGACGTACCAGTTCTTGAACTGCCAGCCACGTTCCCAGAACAGCCACACCGACCAGGGGTCGCCGGGGCGGGCCAGTTTCAGCACACCGGTGCCGAACCACTGGTCGTGGGCGGTCCGGCGCGGTTTGGTGTAGCGGGTGGGCAGCGGCTCGCGGTGCACCGGTGTGCCGTCGGCGAGCACCGGCTTGATACAGGGCGTGCCCGGCGCCATCCACACCGCCAGCAGCTCGTCGGTGTCCTGGACAACGGTCATCGGACGACAGATGTGGAACCGTCCGGCGTCGGCATTGTCGCGATAACGCCAGAGGACATGGTCCCCCGGCGCCCAGTGTGACGCTCCCGCCACACCGTCCGCCGCCCGCCTCGCCCCGGCCGTCCCGCGTCCGCCGGGCGTCTCGCCTTCCGTCGTGTCCACCATGTCCGCTGTCATGCGCAGATCTTAGAGGCGCGGCATGACGCGCGCCGTGACATGAGCCGCACCGGGCGTTACAGGCGTGATAATGCGGGCCGCCCCCGGAACCCGCGCCGCAACAGGAACCACCCCTTGGAACAGGGGCGGGCCCGGCTCAGGGCCGTGTCATCCGCAGCACGTCCAGCGCCTCGTCCAGCTGCTCCTCGCTCAGCACACCGCGCTCGACGTAACCGCCCTCCAGGACCACGTCACGAATGGTCTTCCGCTCGGCGAGGGACCTCTTGGCGACCTTCGCCGCCTCCTCGTACCCGAGGTACTTGTTGAGCGGAGTGACGACCGACGGCGACGACTCCGCATACTCCCGCGCCCGTTCCACGTTCGCGGTGATCCCGTCGACCGTACGGTCCGCCAGCAGCCGGGAGACATTGGCCAGCAGCCGCACCGACTCCAGCACGTTCTTCCCGATCACCGGCAGCATCACATTCAGCTCGAAGTTGCCGGCCGCCCCGGCCGCCGCCACCGTCGCGTCATTGCCGGTGACCTGCGCGGCGACCATCAGCACCGCCTCCGGGATCACCGGGTTGACCTTCCCCGGCATGATCGACGAGCCCGGCTGCAGATCGGGCAGCGCGATCTCCCCGAGCCCGGTGCGCGGCCCGGACGCCATCCAGCGCAGATCGTTGGCGATCTTCGTCAGCCCGACCCCGATCGTCCGCAGCTGCCCGCTGGTCTCGACGATCCCGTCGCGCGCCCCCTGCGCCTCGAAGTGATCGCGCGCCTCCGTCAGCGGCAGCCCGGTCACCCGCGCCACCTCGGCGATCACCGCGGCCGAGAACCCGGGCGGAGTGTTGATCCCGGTCCCCACCGCCGTACCGCCGAGCGGCAGTTCGGCCAGCCGCGGCAGCGACGCCCGCAGCCGCTCGACGCCGTAGCGCACCTGGGCGGCATAGCCGCCGAACTCCTGCCCCAGCGTCACCGGCGTCGCATCCATCAGATGCGTCCGCCCCGACTTCACGACCTCGCTGAACTCCTCCGCCTTGCGCTCCAGGGACTCCGCCAGATGCTCCAGCGCCGGGATGAGGTCGTTGAGGACCGCGGAGGTCGCCGCGACATGGATCGAGGACGGGAAGACATCGTTGGACGACTGGCTGGCGTTGACGTGGTCGTTCGGGTGGACCTCCCGGCCCAGCCGCTCGCTCGCCAGCGTCGCGATGACCTCGTTGGTGTTCATGTTCGACGACGTCCCGGACCCCGTCTGGAACACATCGATGGGGAAGTGGTCGTCCCACTGCCCCTCCGCGACGGCGGCGGCGGCCTGCTGGATCACCTCCGCGATGTCCTTGTCGAGCACCCCCAGCTCGCCGTTGACCAGGGCGGCCGCCCCCTTGATACGGGCCAGTGCCTCGATGTGCGCCCGCTCCAGCCGCTGCCCCGAGATCGGAAAGTTCTCCACCGCACGCTGCGTCTGCGCCCGCCATTTCGCCTGCGCGGGCACCTGCACCTCCCCCATGGAGTCATGCTCGGTCCGGAAGCCGTGGGAGTCGCCGAATGCGCTGTTGTCGCTCATACCTATGTCAGTGCCCGGGGACGACGATCTGTTCCCGGGCACGGCCGTAAGTCACCTGCCTGAGGGGTGCCGGCCCTTCAGGCCCGCTATGAAGACGGCCCAGGCGTGGTGGGGGATGAGGAGGGCGGGGCCGTGGGGGTTCTTGGAGTCACGGACGGGGACGAGGGCGGGGTAGCCGTCGGCGACCTCGACGCAATCGCCTCCCGCCTGATTGCTGTAGCTGGACTTGCGCCAGACAGCGGCGCGCAGATCGGGACGGGACGCGCTCATCGTGGGTGTCCTCCATCGCGGATCGGATCATGTCGAGCGACATGTCTGGCGGCAAGGCCAGAGCTCGAAGCCGATCGTAGGCGACGCTGTACGACTTCACTTCCTGCGGATTTTCGATGAGTTGACCGTAGTCGGCGCCTTCGGTGTAGGCCGCCTCCGAGCCGTCCGGCATGGTCAGGACCGTGAGCGACCCACCCATCGTGTCGTGCCTACCGCTTCTGAACGGCAGAACCTGCAACGTGATGCGGGGATCGGCTGCGGTGGCCAGCAGCCGTGCGAACTGCGCCCGCATGACGGCTGGACCGCTTAGAGGCCTCGCGAGCACCGCCTCGTCGAGCACCGCCCATAGCTCCGGACCGTCGGGCCGCTCCAGCCTGGCCTGTCGACCGAGCCGAGCAGCCACCCGTTCCTCCAGTTGCTCAGCGGATTCGAGCGACCGGTCAAGTCTCAGGAGGTCGCGGGCGTAGTCGTCGGTCTGGAGGAGCCCTGGTACGACGGCCGCCATGAACTGCCTGATGACCACCGCCCGCTCCGACCGTTCCATGAACGCTCGCGCCCAGTCCGGAAACGTCTCCCGATAGACATACGGCCACAGTTCAATCAGCAGTTCTTCGGCGCCCACCGCTTCGTCCAAGGCGCGTGCCAGCTCAAGCGTGGGTCTGGCGCCTGTGGTCCGCTCGATTTGGTTGATGCGCGTGCTGTGCGTGTTTGCCCGACGGCCCAGCTCGGTCTGCGTCAGACCGGCGCTCAGGCGGAGTCTGCGGAGACGGGCTCCGAAGAGCGCCGCCATCGATGCCGAGGGATCAATTTCTTTGGCCACAGCCTCACTTCCGTCCTTACGGCTGCAGGAGTAAGGAGCTACTCCCTTTCGCAGGCTACGTCGCAGGGCAACGATGTGAACACGGAACGTGATGATCCGCTCGACGGTGGGGCGGACGGCACGAGAGGCCCCGGCGACCGCGCACACGGCCCCGGGGCATGGTCAACGCTGCAAAAACACAGGAGTGTCAACATGCCTCAGCCTATTGCCCGTTGCCTCGCATGGGGGCGGGCTTTACTCATCCGGCGAGCGCCGGGCCGACACCGGGCGCCTGCCCCCTCGGCGTGCTGTGGCCCGGTGACCGTCCGCACGGTCCTCGTACGGCCGTGGAACCCGCCGCCGCTGCCGGGCCGGGTACGCCGTCGCAGGCCCGTCGAACCAAGGCTGGACGGCGACGCGTCCCTCCTCGTCCGCCCCTACTACGCCGCGTACGAGCGCCGGCCGCAGCCCGCCGAGGTGGTCTGGTGAACGCCGACCGCACACCGCCGGGTGCTGCGGAGGCGCCCCGGCAGTCCCTGATGACCCTGCGGGTCTACACCGCGAGCCGCGACGGCGTGGTTACGGAGGAGCGGGCGCCGGTCCATGTCGTGGCCGGTGACCGGTTCGACCTCTACGGGCTCAGCCAGTCCTGGCCGCCGTGTGCCTGCCCGCGTCATCGCGGGCGGTAGCGCCACCCGTAAAAGCCCTGGTGGCGGTGGGTCCGGCGCTGGTACGAAGTGGGGATGGACACCGAAGCCCTTGACCCCATGGAATGCCTGCTCGCCGAGCGTGCCTGCGAGCGGCTCATTGTCGAGTTCGTCCGCCGGCTCGACCTCGGGGACCCGGGTACGGTGGCGGAGCTGTTCACCTCGGACGGGGTCTGGGAGTGGCCGCACGGCGACCGCCGGGTGCAGGGGCGCGACGCGCTCCGCAGCTACTTCGGCTCCCGTCCCGCGGACCGGCTGTCGCGCCGTATGTGCACCAACATCCTGGTCACCGTCGCCTCTCCGACGACGGCCACCGCCACCACCTACTTCGCCACCTACCGGGTCGACGGCTACCAAGAAGGCATGGTGCCACCCCGGCCCCCGGCTCAAGTGGGGCACTACGAGGACACGTGCCGCAAGGTCGACGGCGTCTGGCTCCTCGCCACCCGGACCACGTGGCTGCCCTTCGCCGGGCCGACGGAGCGTCTCGGGGACCCTGCCAGGTCGTGAGGGCGCGGCCTGAACGGGGTGAGCTGCCTGGCCGCCGCACGGACGCCGGACCTGGTCGCCGTCGATCCGCCTGGCAGGGCAAGAGGTGTGAGCTCATCAGGTGGTAAACGATTCCCCCTGCACCCAGAAAGGTACGGGGGAAATTCTCTTCTCTTCCGGGAGATGCGATTAGGGCGCGACAGCTCGCACCAGCAGTGTGCCGATGTGGCCGGGATGTGGCGCGTCGAGAACCCGTGCCTCGGCTGCCACGAAGCCCGCCCCACAGAGAAGGCTCATCCATTTCCGGGGTGTGTAGCTGTATCGGTAGGTGAGCAGAGCCTTACCCGCGAAACCACCTTTGTACATGCCTTGGGGGCCGTATGCTCCGGGGATCGCCGGCGGCTGGGAGAAGGCGAATACACCCCCAGAGCTCAACCGCTCACGAACCAGGGGGAAGAGCCGCGGCGGGTTGCTGAACCAGGCTGCGCCGAAGATGGAGTAGACAGCGTCATAGGTCTGCGTGTCCTTGCGCAGGAAGTCCAGCACTTCGGCGCACACAAAGTCGACGCCAAACGTCCCCCACCGCTCCGAGGTCTGGGACACCATGACCGGCGACATATCAACCCCGCGCGCCTTGATCCCCCGCTGCGCGAGGAACGCCACCGCACGCCCCGTGCCGCACCCAATCTCCAGCACGCTTTCAGGCTGTCCCAGCACTTCGGGACCGGGGCCGTGGTCGGCGTACTGCGTCCACCTGAACGCCGCTTCGGACTCGAAAACGTCTTTCTTGGTCGATTCGGCGAACGTGTCCCAGAGTTCGCGTTCGTGGTCGAAGTTGTGCTGAGCGGCCAACGGGCTTCCTTCGGGGAGAGTTGAACGGGTGATTGGCCCCGCCCCTCGGGAGAGAGGGGGCGGGGCAACTATCGGGGTTTGGTCAGTGGCTGTCGGGAACCTTGTTGTCGCACGGTGAGCAGTCCGAGCCGTCCACGGACCACAGCTCCTCGTCCGGGTTGAACCCCTGCTCGCGGATCACGTCCGCAGTGCGGAGAACGAGACCGTCCCGGCGCCGCTCGATGAGGGGCGCGTGGTGCTTGTACCTGCCGCCGTTGTACAGCCCGCAGAAGGCGAAGTACACGGGGGTGTCGAGGATGATCTGATGGACCCCGATGTCTACCGTCTTGCCGACACCGAGATGAAATTCCGGCCGCTCCATGGCTGTGATCAGGTAGGCTACAGCGTTGCCGAGAATGCGTTCCGCAGTGTCGTCGAGCATGAGCGAGTTGTCCCGCTTGAGAAGCGCGATCTCGCGGTTCCACAGGTCACCCTCGGAACCGGGGCTCTCGAATACGTTGTAGGTGCACTCCTTGACGTGCGGACGTAGCGCGTTCAGTAGCGCCCGAGGATCGCGGTATGTCGTGTCGCTCGGGGCATCGAGCATGACGGTCATACTGGTTGTGGCCCCTTTTCTTGGGATGGGGTGAAACCCGCCCCGGCAGGCTCGACCTGTTCTCTTGGCCGATTTCGGGGCGTCGGGAAGGAGCGATATGCGAACTGGCCGTGCGCTCGTCGCCTTTGTGTCGCCCATGGCTGACTGCCTCCCCGGTTGATTCACTGCCGTGGCAAGCAATGGTTCCGTAGCGGGCGGACTCCGCCTAGCTGGTTTCCTGTTCGTGCAAGAAGCCGTCTCGGATGCTTTCGAGAACTGCGCGCATGGCGTCTCCAGCAAGCGCCATGGAAGCGAATCCCTTGAACTTGTGCACATACAGCGCAACATCTCTGGGCTCGGTCACGATGATCTCTGCGTGAACCGTCTCGATCGTGGCAGTCCTGTCATCCCGGATGACAAAGGAATGATTGGCTATGTCCTGCTGTCGCGCCGACAGGGGGACGATGCGAATGTCTATGTTGGGCAGTCGCGAAAGAGAGACCAGTCTGTCCAGCTGTTCCGCCATCCTGGCGGCTGACACGATGCGCCACCGCAGCGCAGGCTCAGTGATGACGAAGTGGAGTTCCTTGTTCGAGTCGTAGAGGGCCTGTTGCCGCTCTATCCGGGCACTGATTGTCCGGGTAAGCACGTCCTCGCCGAGGTCGTGCCGAGAGAGAATCGCTCGGATGTACTCGGGGGTCTGCAGCAGGCCAGGGATCAAAGCTGGCTGGAAGAGTCGCAGCAACGTCATTTGAGTCTCCAGCGCTCTCGTTTGCTGCTGCGCCTTATGCACCCCCATGCGCCGGACGAGGCGCCAAGCCGTGGCCTCTGTCGCTGCCGCTCTGACCGCCTCTAGATACTCCGCCTTGACTTCACTCGAAACGCCGATAGCCGTAAGAATCTGCTCAACGTCTACGACGGATGGAGCGGCCTTCCCCGTTTCGATCTTGCTCAGCTTGCTTGCAGACATGACAGCACTGCGGGCGACAGCTTTGGCTTCCTTTCCGGATGCTTGCCGTAGCGCCCGCAGCGCGGCCCCTAGTCTCTCCCTATTCACTCGCCGTACTTCGCCCACCATTCCGGGAGCGGGACGGCGTGAGCCATGGCTGTATCCCGGTACGTGCGGAACTCGTCCGCCCGTGCATCGGGGAGTATGCCTGCGCCGAGGAACGATCCATCCTCCGCATAGTTCATGACCGCTGGAGTCAGGCTGTCGAAGCACCAGAAGTCGGGAACCCCTTCCAGGGGGTTCGGTTGTTCGGTGGTGTCGAGGATGAAGAACTGTTCGCCGCCGGTCGCGTTCTTCTGATAGCCCCAGCCTAGTTCGAACCGCAGATACGGAGTCAGGGGTCGAGAGAGAATGTGAACGCGATAGACGCGCTTACCCCTGCTGGTGTGGGAACGGATCTCTGACACCCAGGCTTCGTTGTAGTTGGCCGGCTGAGGCTCCCCGGCGAGAAATGCCTGATAGGCATCCACATTTCCCGACCGGCTGTAGTCATCCAGGGTCTCCAGCCGGAATGCCTCTCGATGGAAAGCGTCGAACAGTTCGCCGAGAGTCTTAGGCACCACGAAGACCCTTCCGGACGAGGTCAAGTACAAGTTCTTCCGGGATCTCTACCACGGTTTCGTGTGCGGGAATCTGTAGGCCATGGTCGGCAGGGGTCTCGCCCTGCACCAGCAGGGTGCCCCTATCGGTGGCGTAGATGGTCGGGCAATCCTTCAAGTCGCAGGTACTCGCAAGCTTGGTGACCTTCATGGATTCCCTCCGTGGCCGCCCGCTCCGTCGTGGACGATGTTCGCGAGCAAGTGGTCAGAGGCGCAAGGGGTTCGAGTTTCCAGGACGGGAAATCGATGCTGCCGGTCATTGCTTCCTGACGGCCTTTGGGGCGCCTGCGAGATGGCTGAGCGGCTTGCTGGGGCGCCGGGCGGTGGCAGTCACCCGTGGGCGGGCCCGGTGAGAGCCGGAGCGGTGCAACGACAAGAGTCCCCGACGGGGTCGCCAGGGGCTCCGTACGGCCGGTTGTCCGTGCCTGATGCCTGGGCTGGCCCAACCTCCCGTCCGGGCACCGGACTTGAGCGACTGCTCAAAACGCTCTACGCTGCGTTTTGAGCAGTCGCTCAAACGTCTGGGGTGGAGGCAGTCGCATGGGGTTGTACGTGGAGGCGCGCATCCGCGCCGGGCTCGACGAGGTATGGGACCGCAGCCAGCTGCCGGACCGGCATCAACGCTGGGACCTGAGGTTCAGCGAGATCGACTATCTGCCGTGCGCGCCGGGGGAGCCACAACACTTCCGCTACGCCACCCGCGTCCTGCCGTTGCTCACGGTCGACGGCACCGGGGTCTCGGCCGGTGAACGCAACCGGCCCGACGGCACCCGGACTTCCGCCCTCCGCTTCTCCTCGGCACACCCGCTGTCGCTCATCGAGGAGGGCAGCGGCTACTGGCGGTACGTCCCGGACGGCGAGGCGCTGCGGTTCCTGACCGGGTACGACTACCGGCCGCGCTGGGGGCGCTTCGGCAAGGTCGTCGACCGGCTCCTGTTCCGGCCGCTCATGGGCTGGGCCACCGCCTGGTCCTTCGACCGGCTGCGGCTGTGGTGCGAGCGCGGGATCACCCCCGAGCGGTCGCTGCGCCACGCCCTCGCGGAGCTGTTCGTCCGTATCGCCGCCGTCGTCGCCACCGCGGCCCTGGCCCCCGTCGCCCCCGCCCCGGTCGCCGTACTCGCCGCGACCGTACCCGCCGTGGCCGCCGCCGCGCTGCTGCTGCCGCCCCTGCCCGTCACCCCCGCGGCCCGCCGCTGTCTGCGCCGCCCGCCGGAGCGGGCCGACGGACGCAGCGGGAGCGCCGCCGCCCCGACCGCCCTCCTCGCCACCCTGGAGCAGTCATGACCTCGATGTTCCAGCGCGCCCTGGGTGCCGACTTCGACCGGCTCCACCCGAAGGTCCGGCGACGCTTCTCCGTCGGGCTCGACAGCGGTGAGGCGTGCGTCGGGCGGGGCACGATGGAGCGGATCTGGCACGGCCGCAGCTTCGTCCGGCCCTTCCTGGCCCTCGGCGGCAGCCGCAACATCCTCGTCCCGCAGACCGGACGGGACATCCCCTTCGTCATCGAGAACGTCCCGTACGCCGACTCCTTCGGCCGCGAAACCGTCACCTTCGTGCGGACCTTCGCCTTCCCGCGCCGGCCCCGCCGCTTCGACGCGACCATGGTCTTCAGCCCCGAGCGCGGCTGCGTCGTCGACTACCTGGGCACGCACCAGCACCTCGCCACCGACCTGCACTTCACGGTCGACGACACCGGGGCCCTGGTCATCCGCTCCGGCGAGCACCGCTTCCGGGAGGGGCCGGTCGACGTCCGGGTGCCGGACCTGATCGGGGGCGATGCCGTGGTGCGCGAGTCGTACGACGAGGCGGCCGGGCGCTTCCGTATCCAGGTGCGGGTCGGCAACCGGCGGTTCGGGCCGCTCTTCGGCTACGAGGGGTCCTTCGACGCCGAGTTCGTGGACGTCGCCGAGCGCGGCGTACGCGCGGGGCTGCGGCCGGTGCGCGAGGAGGCGCGGGCGTGAGTGCCGACACCCGTACGAAACTGCTCGCCGGTGCGCTGCGGACGCTCACCGAACAAGGCCTCGCCAAGACCTCGGCCCGGAGCATTGCCACCGCCGCGGGAGTCAACCAGGCCCTGGTCTTCTACCACTTCGGCAGTGTCGACGAACTCCTTGCCGCCGCCTGCCAGTACGCCGCCGAGCAGCGCGTCGCGCTCTACCGGGAGCGTTTCGCCCGGGTCAACAGCCTGGCCGAACTCCTGGAGCTGGGACGGGAGCTGCATACCGAGGAACGCGCCGCCGGCCATGTCGCCGTCCTTGCCCAGCTCCTGGCCGGGGCCCAGACCCAGCCCCGGCTCGCCCCCGCGACCGTCGCCGGACTCGCCCTGTGGATCGAGGAGATCGAACAGGTGCTGGCGCGGGTGCTGGCCGGGACACCGATCTCCGCATTCGTGGACGTCGCCGGCCTCTCCCGGGCCCTCGCCGCCTCCTTCGTCGGCCTGGAACTCTACGAGGGCGTGGACCCGGACGGGGCGCTGGCAGCCCTGGACGCCCTGGAACAACTGTCCGGCCTGATCGGTGTACTGGAGGACCTGGGCCCGGTCGCCCAGCGGGCCGTACGCACCCGACTCCGGCGCAGTGCGGCGCGGCGGGGGTAGGCCGTGCTCAGGCCCCTTTACGGCATTTCTGACGTGGTGGACGCCCGCGGGCAAGGGACCTGAGGCGCAAGGGGTTCGAGTGTCCGGGACAGGACAGCGGGACCGGCCCGGACGCGGCGGCGTCCGGCGCGGTCCCGGGAGGCGGCAGAAGAGCCCCCGACGAAGCGTCGGGGGCTCTGTGGGTCCTGCGGGCGGGTCAGCTTCCCGAGCGCACCGGAATGCTCGTGAACGTGGGCGCCGGCGCCGGGTCCTGGAAGAAGTCGTTGCCCTTGTCGTCGACGACGATGAAGGCCGGGAAGTCCTCGACCTCGATCCGCCAGACCGCTTCCATGCCGAGCTCCTCGTACTCCAGGACCTCGACCTTCTTGATGCAGTCCTGGGCCAGGCGCGCGGCCGGGCCGCCGATGGAGCCGAGGTAGAAGCCGCCGTGCGTGCCGCAGGCGTCGGTGACCTGCTGGGAGCGGTTGCCCTTGGCCAGCATGATCTTGGAGCCGCCGGCCGCCTGGAACTGCTCGACGTAGGCGTCCATCCGGCCGGCCGTGGTCGGGCCGAAGGAACCGGAGGCGTAGCCCTCGGGGGTCTTGGCGGGGCCCGCGTAGTAGACCGGGTGGTTCTTCAGGTACTCCGGCATCTCCTCGCCGGCGTCCAGGCGTTCCTTGATCTTCGCGTGGGCGATGTCGCGGGCGACGACCAGGGTGCCGGTGAGGGAGAGCCGGGTCTTGACCGGGTGCTTGGTCAGCTCGGCGAGGACGTCGTCCATGGGGTGGTTGAGGTCGATGGCGACCGCGTCCAGGTCGGGGCCGGCGCCCTCGGTCAGCTGCTCCTCGGTGGTCTCCGGGAGGAAGCGGGCCGGGTCGGTCTCCAGCTGCTCCAGGAAGACGCCCTCGGCGGTGATCTTCGCGACGGCCTGGCGGTCCGCGGAGCAGGAGACGGCGATGGCGACCGGACAGGACGCGCCGTGGCGGGGCAGCCGGACGACGCGGACGTCGTGGCAGAAGTACTTGCCGCCGAACTGCGCGCCGATGCCGATCTTCTGCGTCAGCTCGAAGACCTTCTCCTCCAGCTCCTTGTCCCGGAACCCGTGTCCGGTGGGGGAGCCCTCGGCGGGCAGTTCGTCGAGGTAGTGCGCGGAGGCGTACTTGGCGGTCTTCATCGCGTACTCGGCGCTGGTGCCGCCGACGACGATCGCGAGGTGGTACGGCGGGCAGGCGGCCGTACCGAGCGAGCGGATCTTCTGCTCCAGGAACTTCATCATGGAGGCCTCGTTGAGGACCGCCTTGGTCTCCTGGAAGAGGAAGGACTTGTTGGCGCTGCCGCCGCCCTTGGCCATGAAGAGGAACTTGTAGGCGCCGCCGTCCGTCGCGTACAGCTCGATCTGGGCCGGCAGGTTGGAGCCGGTGTTCTTCTCGTCCCACATCGTCAGCGGAGCCATCTGCGAGTAACGCAGGTTCAGCTGGGTGTAGGCGTCGTAGATGCCGCGGGAGAGGGCCGCCTCGTCGCCGCCCTCCGTCAGGACCTGCTGGCCGCGCTTGCCCATCACGATCGCGGTGCCGGTGTCCTGGCACATGGGCAGGACGCCCGCGGCGGCGATGTTGGCGTTCTTCAGCAGGTCGAGCGCGACGAAGCGGTCGTTGGCGCTGGCCTCGGGGTCGTCCAGGATCTTGCGGAGCTGGGCGAGGTGCGTCGGGCGCAGGTAGTGCGAAATGTCGTGCATCGCCTCGGCGGCCAGCTTGCGCAGCGCCTCCGGCTCGACCTTGAGGAACGTCCGTCCGTCGGCCTCGAAGGTGCTCACGCCCTCCGCGGTGACGAGGCGGTACGGGGTGGTGTCCTCACCTACGGGGAGAAGGTCGGTGTAGGCGAATTCCGGCATCGAAGGTCATTCCTTACTCGGAGAGGTCCGGCTGGCATCTACGGCAGCGCCTCCACAGCGTAGAACCCTGGCGCGCGGACGCCGCTGTGAGGTAAGGCTCAGTCGGCGCGAGACCCGTCCCGTCGACCCCTGGTCGCGATCTATCGCGTTTCGGTACGCTGGGGCCGTGGATGCAGACAACGGGGGACGACCGGGCCCCGAGAACCCGCCCGGACCGCTTCAGAAGCAGGACCAGCGCCAGGAGCGACAGCCGGTGAACATGACCAAGCCCGCGTCCGCGCCGCCCGCGGTGGCCGAGGGCGACATCCGGGCGTCCGACGCGGACCGCGACCGGGTCGCCGAGACCCTCCGCGAGGCGCTGGCCGAGGGCCGGCTGGACCCGGAGGAGCACGCCGAGCGGATCGACACGGTCTACCGCGCCAAGACGATGGGCGAACTGGAGCCCGTCGTACGCGATCTGCCCGCGGCGGGCGCCGTCCGCGACCGGCCGGGCCCGGACGGATACGTCTACGGACCCGGCGCCCCGGTGCCGGACCAGAACCTCGTCGCGATCTTCAGCGCCTCGGTCCGCAAGGGCCGTTGGCAGGCTCCCGCGCGGATCAACGCCTTCGCGTTCTTCGGCACCGTCGAAATCGATCTGACCGAGGCGGTCTTCCCGCAGCAGCAGGTCCAGATCAATGTCACGGCCGTCTTCGGCAGTGTGGAGATCCGGGTCCCGGAGAACATCACGCTGCGCAGCAGCGGCTCTGGCATCCTCGGCAACTTCGAGGTCGAGACGCATGACGCCGAGGACGCCAACGCCCCGCAGATCCTGGTCAACGGCTATGCGGTGCTGGGCAGTGTGGAGGCCAAGCCCAAGCGCGGCGCCTGGATCCGCGATCTGCGCGACCGGCTGCGCGACGGGCACCGCGAGTTCCGGCACGAACTGCGTGAGGAGCGGCGTGAGCGGCACCACCAACTGCGCCAGGACCGGCACGAGTGGCATGAGCGGCTGCGTTCCGAGCGCCGCGAACGCCGGGACCGGTTCCGCAAGGGCATGGGTGGCTGAGGCGGCGGACGGCGATCAGTCACCGCACCGCGGCGGGTGATCTGACGGAGGGGGCGGCACCCGCGATTTTCTCGTTGTCGCACGATCGCCACGGTGTGCATAAGCGTGCGCACAGCGGGTAGGGCTGGTGCATCGTCTCTCGTACGGCTGCGGGGTGCGGAAAAAGGCCGTGCGCAGCGAGACGGGCAAGGGTGATTCTCGCGCCGAAGCCGTCGTCAGGAGTAGACCGTGCTGCTACCGCATCAGCCCCTGCAGGATGCCGCTGTCGTTCCGTCCCAGCAAGTGCCTGCTCGTGACGAGGCCGGCCCCTGGCATTCGGAGGCGGTGTGCCGCCGGGACGAAGCCGGGCTGTTCTTCGCCCCGTCCAAGGAGCCGACCGCCGCGCGGCTGGCCAGAGAAGAGGCCGCGAAGCGGGTCTGCGCCCGCTGTCCCGTGATGGTCGAGTGCCGGGAGCATGCGCTGCTCCAGCCCGAGCCGTACGGCGTCTGGGGCGGTCTGACCGCGGCCGAGCGCCGGGTCGTGCTGACCCGTCGGCGGCGCCGGGAGACCGAACTCCAGCGGGCCGCCCATATGCCTGCGGCCGGCTAGGCGGCCGCCCGAGCGGCTTCGGCCCATAGAGCGCACCCCAGGCGTATGGGCCACTTCGCCCCCGCCGGAGACTCTCCGACGGGGGCGAAGTGTGTGTACGGGCGGGCCGGTTGCACGGGCCGGCCGCGGCGCACGCTAGCTGGGGCGCTCGAAGTCCACCGAGCTGTACGCACGCAGCTTGGACAGCCGGTGCTGGGAGTCGATCTGGCGGATGGTGCCGGACTTGGAGCGCATCACCAGGGACTGGGTGTAGGCGTTCTCGGCGCGGTAGCGCACGCCGCGCAGCAGGTCGCCGTCGGTGATGCCGGTGGCGACGAAGAAGACATTGTCGCCGCGGACCAGGTCGTCGATCTCCAGCACCTTGTCCAGGTCGTGCCCGGCGTCCAGCGCGCGCTGCCGCTCCTCGTCGTCCTTGGGCCACAGCTTGCCCTGGAAGGCGCCGCCCAGACACTTCAGCGCACAGGCCGCGATGATGCCCTCGGGCGTACCGCCGATGCCCAGCAGCAGGTCCACGCCGGTGCCCTCGCGGGCCGCCATGATCGCGCCGGCGACATCGCCGTCGGCGATGAACTTGATCCGGGCCCCGGCCTCCCGGACCTCCTTGACCAGGCCCTCGTGGCGGGGCCGGTCCAGGATGACCACGGTGACGTCCTCGACAGCGGACTTCTTCGCCTTCGCGATCCGCTTGATGTTCACGGCCACCGGCGCCGTGATGTCCACGAAGTCCGCCGCCTCCGGGCCCGTGGCGATCTTGTCCATGTAGAAGACCGCGGACGGGTCGAACATCGAGCCGCGCTCGGCCACCGCCATCACGGAAACGGCGTTCGCCATACCCTTGGCGGTCAGCGTCGTCCCGTCCACCGGGTCCACGGCCACGTCGCACTCCGCGCCGGTCCCGTCTCCCACGCGCTCGCCGTTGTAGAGCATCGGGGCGTTGTCCTTCTCGCCCTCGCCGATGACCACGACGCCGTTCATCGAGACGGTGTGGATCAGGGCGCGCATGGCCTTCACCGCCGCGCCGTCCGCGCCGTTCTTGTCACCTCGCCCCACCCAGCGGCCCGAAGCCATGGCACCGGCCTCGGTGACCCGGACGAGCTCCAGGGCGAGGTTGCGGTCCGGGGCCTCGGGGCTGACCTCGAGTTGGGACGGGAGATGATGCTCGCTCATCGAGCGCACCTTTCTGAACGGCGACGGCCGTGAAGGAATGAGGGTGGCTGTGCGGGGGTGCGGGGGTTTCCCCCAGAGGCTCACAGTATCTCCAGGCCGCCAAAATGAGCAGAGGGCCCTTCGCATGAGCGCCCGCAGCGGAGCCGGTCACCTGGGTGTTTGCACAGGTGACGGCCTTGGCCGGGGGGCCTGTCGGGGCCGCGGCGGGCATGGGGGACCATAGGGGCGTGGCAGGTATGCGAGGCAGGCAAACGGTGCGGGACATGGTCCTGTCGCTGGCGGTGATCGGCGTTCTCGTCGGCGCGATCTACATCTTCATCCCGCACGACGAGAGCGCGGACGCGGCGAAGAACGCGGTCAAGACGGTCGACTACCGCGTCGAACTGATCACGGCCCGGCGGGCGGCGCCCTACCCGGTCGCCGCGCCTCAGGGGCTGCCCAAGACCTGGCGCGCCACCTCCGTCTCGTACAAGGCGAGCGAGGACGGCAAGGGCGGTGCCTGGCATCTGGGGATGCTCGACCCGGAGCAGGAGTACGCGTCCATCGAACAGAGCGACGCCCTGCCGCGGAAGTTCATCCAGGAGGTCACGCTCGGCGCGACCAAGGCCGAGGGGAAGCAGGCCGTCGGCAGCAAGAAGTGGGACCGCTACAAGGGCGACAGGTACAACGCGCTGGTCCGCGAGGAGTCCGGGGTGACCACGGTCATCACCGGCACGGCGCCCTACGGGCGGCTCGCCGACCTGGCTGCCGCGCTGGTGGCGAAGAAGGGCTGAACCGCGAAGACACCGATGAGGCCGCCGCACCCGGGAGGGTGCGGCGGCCTCATGCGTGGCGCCGGCGGATTCCCTGCGGGGCCGCTGTGCGACTCCCGCGGGTTTCCTGCGGGGCGCCCGCTCAGACGGAGGCGACGGCCTCGTCGAAGGACAGCCGAGGGGAGCGCGGGAAGAACGCGTCGGCGCCCGGCTTGCCGATGTTGATGACGAGGAACGACTTCTGCTTGCCGTCGCCGAAGAACTCCTTGTCGATGCCGGTGAAGTCGAAGCCGGTCATCGGGCCGGCGGCCAGGCCGGCGGCGCGGACGCCGACGATGAAGTAACCGGCCTGGAGGGTGGCGTTCTGGGTGCCGGCGACCGTACGGCCCGCGGCCTCGGAGAAGAACGTGTCCTTGATGCCCGGGGCGGCCGGGAAGAGCCGCGGCAGCTTCTCGTGGAAGTCCAGGTCCACGGAGAGGATCGCGGTCAGCGGCGCGCTGAGCGTCTTGGGGCCGTTGGCGCCCATGGCGTGGTTGACCAGGCGCGCACGGGCCTCCTGGGAACGGACCAGGGTTATCCGCAGCGGCGACTGGTTGAAGGCGGTCGGGCCGAACTTCACCAGGTCGTAGATGGCCTGGACCTGCCCGTCCGTCACCGGCTCGTCCGTGAACGTGTTGGCGGTCTGGGCCTCCCGGAACAGGAGGTCCTGAGCGGCGGCGTCAAGGGCGAGAGACATAAAGGCACCTCGGTGAGTGAGCTGGGGTTCAGGTTCTGATGGCACTGCAGACATTAGTGATCATGCAGCTGCTACAGGGGTGGTACGGGAAACCACTGTAATCCAGATAGATTAAGTTTCAACTAAAACGAGGGCGTTGTGAGACGGTTCACAGCGATTCGCCTCGCCCTCCGCGGTCGGAAATGACCGGCCCGGGACGGCTTCCCCCGGCGCGCTGCCCCGCTGCGCGCGGTCCCCCGATGTCGCTACGCCGCTACGCGCGCTCCGCCTCCGGTCCGTCCGGTGACTCCGCCAGTGCCGCGTCCAGCCGCGCCCGTGCGCCGTCCAGCCAGCGACGGCAGACCTTCGCCAGTGCCTCGCCGCGCTCCCACAGCGCGAGCGACTCCTCCAGGGTCGTGCCGCCCGCCTCCAGGCTGCGGACGACCTCGATCAGCTCGTCCCGTGCCTGCTCATAGCCCAGCGTGGAGTCCACCGACTCCACCCGGGCCGCCGCGCCGGCCGCCGCACCCTGCTCCGCGTCCGCCGCGCCATCCGTCTTCGCCTTCGCCATGTCTCCCACCCTAAGAGTCTGCCTTTGCACTATTCGGGGGGTGTGACGGCGCCCGGGACGCCGTCCACCCGCACCCTGAACTCGCCCTCGGCCACCCGGGCCCGCAATGCGTCGTCCGCTTCGACCTCGTCCGGTGAGCGCACCGCCGTTCCGTCCGGCCTCTGCAGGACGGCATAGCCGCGCTCCAGCGTCGCCCTGGGGGAGAGCGCGACCACCCGGGCCAGGGTGTGCGTCAGCTCCGAGTCGGCGCGGTCCAGCAGATGCCCCAGGGTCCGCCGGCCGCGCTCCAGCAGCGCCGTGACCTGCTCCTCGCGGTCCTCGACCATCCGCTGCGGCCGCTGTATGCACGGCCGCTGCAGCGCCGCGGCGAGCCCCCGCTCCTCCCGCTGCAGAAAGCCGTCGACGGCGCGCAGCGCCCGCTCCCGCAGCTGCTGGACCCGGGCCAGCTCCTCGCCCACGTCCGGTACCACCTTCTTCGCCGCGTCCGTCGGCGTCGAGGCACGCAGATCGGCGACCAGATCCAGCAGCGGGGTGTCCGGCTCATGGCCGATCGCCGAGACGACGGGCGTCACGGCCGCGCTCACGGCCCGCACGAGCTGCTCGTCGGAGAACGGCAGCAGATCCTCCACGCTGCCGCCGCCACGCGCCACGATGATCACGTCCACCTCGGGCAGCGCGTCCAGCTCCTGGACCGCCGCGACCACCTGCGGGACCGCATGCACCCCCTGCACCGGCACATTGCGCACCGCGAAACGGACGGCCGGCCAGCGGTGCCTGGCGTTCTCCAGGACGTCCCGCTCGGCGGCGCTCGCCCGGCCGCAGACCAGCCCGATCAGCTGCGGCAGGAACGGCAGCGGCTTCTTGCGGTCCGCGGCGAACAGCCCATCCGCCGCCAGCGACTTCTTCAACTGCTCCAGCCGGGCGAGGAGTTCACCGACCCCGACCGGCTTGATCTCGGCGGCCCGCAGCGACAGCTGGCCGCGCGGGGCGTACCACTCCGGTTTGGCGTGCACCACCACCCGGGCGCCCTCGCTCACCACGTCGGCGACCTTGTCGAAGACCTGGCGGTAGCACGTCACGCTCACCGAGATGTCGTACGACGGGTCGCGCAGGGTCAGGAAGACCACGCCCGCGCCGGGCCGCCGCGAGAGCTGGGTGATCTGCCCCTCGACCCACACCGCGCCGAGCCGGTCGATCCAACCGCCGATGAGCCGGGACACCTCGCCGACCGGGATCGGCGTTTCCGGGGACGTAGAAACAGCCATACGGGCGAGACTAGCGGCGGGCACTGACAGTGGCGGCGCTCGCGCGGTGCGTGGCCGGGCGGGCGGCGGTGCGGACGTCCCGCCGAGCCCGCCCGTACCCGTCAGGTTCGTACTCGTCAGTCCGTACCCGGCCCGCCCGTACCCGGCCCGTGCCCCGACCCGTCAGCCCCGCACGCCACCCGCCCGCGCCCGCCCCCGGTACTGAGTCGCCAGCACCACCAGCCCCACCACCAGCCAGGCCCCGCCCACGGCCTGTGCGGCCGCGGAGGCCTCGGCGATCACCGCGACCACCACCGCCAGCCCCAGCAGCGGCACCACCAGATGCCGCAGCACGCTCGGCGCCCCGGCACCTCTGCGGATCCAGAACCAGCCGATCACCGACGCATGCAGCAGCCCGAACGCGGTCAGCGCCCCCACGTTCACCACCGACGACAACTGGTCGAGCCCGTCGTCCCTGCGGGCCGCCCACACCGCCGCCACCAGCGTCACCAGCGCCGCGCCCAGCAGCGCCCGGCGCGGCACCCCGCTGCCCGCGTCCACCGTCGACATCGCCCCCGGCAGCCGCCGGTCCCGGGCCATCGCGAACAGCAGCCGGCCGGCCGCCGCCTGCCCCGCCAGCGCCGCGAACGCCGCGCCGATGGCTTTGCTCACCGCGACCAGGTCGTGCAGCCAGCGCCCCACCGCCGCGTCGACCGTGGCGTAGAAGGCGCCGCCCTGCTCCCCCGGCTCGGCCGCCAGCTCCGCCGCGCTCATCGGCATCAGCAGCGCCGCCAGATACGTCTGCACCGCGAACAGCACACCGGCCACCACCAGACAGCTGAGCACCGCCCGCGCCACCCGGTCCGGCCCGCCGGCTCCCGGGCCGCCCTTGTCGGCGGCCCTCGGGCCCTCGGCCTCCTCCGCGAACGACGCGATCGCATCGAAGCCCAGATACGACAGCACCGCCACCGACACCGCTGCCAGCACCGCCTGCACCGAGAAACCGCCCTCGCCGGTCAGCGGCCCGGCCCAGCCCCGCTGCGCCCCGTGCAAGATCAGCTCGACGACCGCCGACACCACGAACACCGCGAGCACCACGATCTCCATCGCCAGCACCGCGAGGCCCACCCGCGCCGCCGTCCGCACACCCCACAGGTTCAGCAGCGTCGTCACGGCCACCGCCAGCGCCGTCCACACCCACTGGTGCACGGACGGCACCAGCGCATGCAGCGCGATCCCGGAGAACAGATACGCCACCGCCGGAATCAGCAGATAGTCCAGCATCGCCATCCACCCGGCGACGAACCCCGCACCCTCGCCCAGGCCCACCCGGGCGTACGTGTAGACGGACCCGGCCTGCGGGGCGACCCGCACCATCTGGGCGTACGAGTACGCGGTGAATGCCATCGCGACGGTCGCGACGAGGTAGACGGCGGTGACCGCGCCGTGCGACGTGGCCTGCAGCGTGCCGAAGATCCCGACCGGCGCCATCGGGGCGATGAACAGCAGCCCGTAGACGACCAGATCCCGGAACGTCAGCGTCCGCCGCAGCGCACCGGGGTCGCCGGTGCCTTCGGCCCCGGTGGAGCCCGCTCCGTCGCCCGCCCCCTCGCCGCCCGTGCCGCCGACCGTGCCCGGCATCATGCCTCCTCGCTCCGTGCCGCCCTCAGTCTGGGACAAAGGCACGATCTTCCGGGGCGGTGGCACGGCTTTACGATGGGTCGCATGACTTCCTCGCCCAGCCCGACGCCCGCCGCCACCCCGGGCGAAGACGCTTCGCGCCGCAGCGGCCGGCGCAAGGTCCTGCTCGCCGCCCCCCGTGGCTACTGCGCGGGCGTGGACCGCGCCGTCATCGCCGTCGAAAAGGCCCTTGAGCAGTACGGCGCCCCCGTTTACGTACGCCACGAGATCGTCCACAACAAGTACGTCGTGAAAACCCTGGAGAAGAAGGGCGCCATCTTCGTCGACGAGACGCAGGAGGTGCCCGAGGGCAACATCGTCATCTTCTCGGCGCACGGCGTCGCCCCGGTCGTCCACGACGAAGCCAAGCGCGGCAAGCTCGCCACCATCGACGCCACCTGCCCGCTGGTCACCAAGGTCCACAAGGAAGCCGTCCGCTACGCCAACGAGGACTACGACATCCTCCTGATCGGCCACGAGGGCCACGAAGAGGTCGTCGGCACGAGCGGTGAGGCGCCCGAGCACATCACCCTCGTCGACGGCCCCGAGGACGTCGCCAACGTCGAGGTCCGCGATCCGGAAAAGGTCGTCTGGCTCTCCCAGACCACCCTCTCGGTCGACGAGACCATGGAGACCGTGGACGCCCTCAAGGGCCGCTACCCCAACCTCCTCTCGCCGCCCAGCGACGACATCTGCTACGCCACCCAGAACCGCCAGATCGCGGTGAAGCAGATGGGTGCCGAGGCCGATCTCGTCATCGTCGTCGGCTCCAAGAACTCCTCGAACTCCGTGCGCCTCGTCGAGGTGGCGCTGGGTGCGGGCGCCCGCGCCGCCCACCTGGTCGACTACGCCGAGGAGATCGACGAGGCCTGGCTGGAGGGCGTCGGCACGGTCGGTGTCACCTCCGGCGCCTCGGTCCCCGAGGTTCTCGTCCACGGCGTCCTGGACTGGCTCGCCCAGCGGGGCTACGAGGACGTCGAAACCGTCACGGCCGCCGAGGAGTCCATCGCCTTCTCGCTGCCCAAGGAGCTCCGCCGGGACCTGCGCGCCGAGGCCAAGGCAGCCACCGACAGCTGACCCCGCCGCTTCCGCTTCGCTCTCCGGGCCACCGGTCGGTGCATCCCGGGGGCGAGCGGCCCCGCCGACGCCTAGCCTTTTCCCATGAAGGTCTTCGGTGTGGACATCGGCGGATCGGGCATCAAGGGTGCCCCGGTGGATCTGGAGCGCGGCGAGCTCGCGGAGGAGCGCTACAAGGTGCTGACCCCGCATCCGGCTACCCCGGAGGCGGTCGCGGACGGCGTCAAGGAGGTCGTGGACCACTTCGGGTGGTCGGGGCCGGTCGGTGCGACCTTCCCCGGTGTGGTCACCGGAGGGACGACCCGTACCGCCGCCAATGTCGACAAGGGCTGGATCGGCAGGGATGCCGCGGCCATGCTCACCGAGCGGCTCTGCGGCGAGTCCGGCGGCAGCCCCGTCACCCTGCTCAACGACGCCGACGCGGCCGGCCTGGCCGAACTGCGCTTCGGCGCCGGCCGCGGCCGGACCGGCACGGTCATCGTGCTCACCTTCGGCACCGGCATCGGCAGCGCCGTCTTCACCGACGGCCGCCTCGTGCCCAACTCCGAGCTCGGCCACCTGGAGCTGCACGGCCATGACGCCGAGAAGCGCGCCTCCACCAAGGCCAAGGAGGACGAGGAGCTGAACTGGCAGCACTGGGCGCACCGGGTCCAGAAGTACCTCGCCCATGTGGAGATGCTCTTCTCACCCGAACTGTTCGTGATCGGTGGCGGGGTGAGCCGCAAGGCGGAGAAGTTCCTGCCGCTGATCGAGGGCATCAGCGCGGAGATCGTGCCGGCTCAGCTTCAGAACAATGCGGGGATCGTGGGGGCCGCGATGGCTGCGTACGCCGCTCGGGCTGGCGAGCCACCTGCCGTGGACGGTTCGGCCGCGGCTGTCCCCGGTCGGGCGTCCGCGTCGGCCGGTCCTGCGGACCGCGCGCTCCGCTCTGCGGTCGACTCGCCGGTCGGCTGGCCCGACGCCGGGCGATGATCAGCACCCGGCGGACGATCGCGAGCAGCGCGCAGACCAGCGTGCCGGCATAGAGCCAGCCCGCGTTCAGCGCGAGGACGGTGAAGACGCCCATCAGCAACCCGTCGAACCCGCCCGCGCCGCGCTGGATCGGCAGCGCACCGAGCGTGAACGCGATCGGCAGCGTGACCGGCGCGATGACCAGGTCGTACGGCCTGACCCACAGCGCGGCGCCGATGCCGACCAGCAGATAGCAGACGCCGTACAGGGTCTGTGCGCCGCCGAAGAGCAGCCGGTCCAGGAAGGCGAAGCCCAGCAGCGCCAGCGTCGCCAGCAGCCAGCAGCCGAGTCCGGTGAGCTTGGCCGCCGGCATCCGGCGCCGCGGGGCGGGCGGCGGGGAAGGCGCGGGGCGCTGCGGGCGCGCCCGGTACACGGTGGCGGACGCCAGGCCCTGCGGTGGGGCAGGGGTGCGTCCGGGGGCCGCGGAAGCGGGTCCACGGGCGGGCGCGCGGGCCGGCCCGGCCGGTGCGCGACCGCGCGCCGCGGCATGGACGACCGCCGGTGCGGATGCCGGTACGGACGCGAACCCGGAGGCCCGCATCGCGGTGAGGAAGTCGTCGTCGGGATCGGGGGCCACTGCCTCCGCGGGGCGAGGGAGCCGGGCGTCCTGGCCCACGGGCGGACCTGCGGACCGCGGCGGGCTGTGCTGGGGGGTGCGCGCTTCGTGTTGCTCCACTCGGCAACGGTAGGCCGCTAAGTGGGATTAACCGGTTACGGGACACGCCCTTTGGGCCGAGCTCGGTGCGGATTCGTTCCGGGCCCGGAGCCGGACGGGGCAGGGCCGGTCCCGGTGGCGGCGGCTGGGGCCCGGCCGCCCCGTAGACTGGTGGATCGGCCCTCCCGGGGCCGTGCCCACCACCTCTCGCTCGGAAGTCGAGTCGCCACCGTGTCGCTCACGATCGGAATCGTCGGTCTGCCGAATGTCGGCAAGTCGACCATGTTCAATGCCCTGACCAAGAACGACGTGCTGGCGGCCAACTACCCGTTCGCCACCATCGAGCCGAACGTCGGCGTCGTCGGCGTCCCCGACCCGCGTCTGGCCACGCTGGCCGAGATCTTCTCCTCCCAGAAGATCCTCCCGGCAACCGTCGACTTCGTCGACATCGCGGGCATCGTCCGCGGCGCCTCCGAGGGCGAGGGCCTGGGCAACAAGTTCCTCGCGAACATCCGCGAGTCCGATGCGATTTGCCAGGTCATCCGCGCCTTCAAGGACGAGAACGTCGTCCACGTCGACGGCAAGGTCTCGCCCAAGGACGACATCGAGACCATCAACACCGAGCTGATCCTCGCCGACCTCCAGACCATCGAGAAGGTGCTGCCGCGGCTCCAGAAGGAGTCGCGCATCAAGAAGGACGTGGCCCCGAAGGTCAAGGCCGTCGAGGAGGCCAAGGCGATCCTGGAGAGGGGCGACACCCTCTTCGCCGCCGGAATCGTCCAGGGCTCCGGCAACGAGGAGCTGCTGCACGACCTCCATCTCCTCACCACCAAGCCCTTCCTCTACGTCTTCAACGTCGACGAGGACGAGCTGACCGACGAGGACTTCAAGAACCAGCAGCGCGCCCTGGTCGCCCCCGCCGAGGCGATCTTCCTCAACGCCAAGCTGGAGGCCGACCTCGCCGAGCTGGACGACGACGAGGCCCTGGAACTCCTCCAGTCCGTGGGCCAGGAAGAGCCCGGTCTCGCGACCCTCGCCCACGTCGGTTTCAACACCCTCGGCCTGCAGACCTACCTGACGGCCGGCCCCAAGGAAACCCGCGCCTGGACCATCAAGAAGGGCGCCACCGCCCCCGAGGCCGCCGGAGTCATCCACACCGACTTCCAGAAGGGCTTCATCAAGGCCGAGGTCATCTCCTTCGCCGACCTCGTCGAGACCGGCTCGGTCGCCGAGTCCCGCGCGGCCGGCAAGGCCCGCATGGAGGGCAAGGAGTATGTGATGCAGGACGGCGATGTGGTGGAGTTCCGCTTCAACGTGTAGTGCCCGCCCTGGCATCGACATAGCGCTCTGGAAAATGTGCAGGTCAATCGGGGTCGGCCTCCTTCGAGGCCGACCCCGCTGTCGTGCCGGTTGCTGAATTCGCGGTGGATTTCCTGACGTATCGTCACCCGTCGTCATCCCTGGTCGTCCGTACCGCTGCCGGATCGGCGGCCGGCGGGGCGTCAGCGGGATCGGGTGCGTCCGTCCGGATTCCGTCGCGGGGGAGCGAAGGCTGATGGCGCGGACGTGGGTCGTCTTCCCGGAACGCCGGTCGCGGTGGCTGCTGACATGGCCGGTCGGTGACCGGTTCGACCGCGCCTTGGGAGACGGTCGTCAGGGTGGGTTCGGTGGCGTGATCCAGCTGAGTGAGCGCTCGACCGCCCGCTTCCAGTTCTCGTACTCCGACTGCCGCCGCTGGGGGTCCATGTCCGGCAGCCACTGGGCGGCCCGGTGCCAGTTGCGGCGCAGGACCTCCAGGTCGGGCCAGTAGCCGGCGGCGAGCCCGGCGGCGTAGGCGGCGCCCAGGGAGACCGTCTCGACGGCCATGGGGCGCACCACGGGCACGTCGAGCACGTCGGCCAGGAACTGCATGAGCAGGTTGTCGGACGTCATGCCGCCGTCCACCTTGAGCACCTTCAGGGCGAGCGAGGAGTCGGCGTTCATGGCGTCGACCACCTCCCGGGTCTGCCAGCCGGTGGCCTCCAGCACGGCTCGGGCCAGGTGCTCCTTGGTGATGTACGAGGTGAGGCCGACGATGACACCGCGGGCGTCGCTGCGCCAGTGCGGCGCGTACAGGCCGGAGAACGCCGGGACGATGTAGCAGCCGCCGTTGTCCTCGACGGTGCGCGCGAGGGTCTCGATCTCGGGGGCGCTGCTGATCAGACCCAGCCGGTCGCGGAACCACTGGACCAGCGCGCCGGTGACGGCGATCGGGCCTTCGAGTGCGTAGACCGCGGGCTGGTCCTCGATCTTGTAGGCGACGGTGGTGAGCAGCCCGTGCCGGGACCGTACGAGCTCGGTGCCGGTGTTGAGCAGCAGGAAGCTGCCGGTTCCGTAGGTGCACTTCGCCTCGCCGGGGGCGAAGCAGGTCTGTCCGAACAGCGCCGCCTGCTGGTCACCGAGTGCCGCGGTGATACGGACACCCGGGAGGACGGAACGGGCGGTTCCGTAGATCTCGGCGGAGGAGTGGATCTCCGGGAGCATCGGGCGGGGGACCCCGAAGAAATCCAGTAGCTCCTGGTCCCAGTCGAGGGTGCTGATGTTCATGAGCATGGTGCGGCTGGCGTTGGTGACGTCGGTGAGGTGCATACCGCCGGCCGGCCCGCCGGTGAGGTTCCAGATCAGCCAGCTCTCCATCGTGCCGAACAGCACCTCGCCGTCCTCGGCGCGCTGCCGCAGCCCGTCGATGTGGTCGAACAGCCAGCGGATCCGGGGGGCGGAGAAGTACGTGGAAGGGGGCAGGCAACAGCGCCGGAGGAAGAAATCGTCCCCAGGCCGGTCTCTGAGCTCCTGGACCAGCGGAGCCGTACGGGTGTCCTGCCAGACGATCGCCCTGCCCAGCGGGACGCCCGTGCGCCGGTCCCACAGCACGGTCGTTTCGCGCTGGTTGGCGATCCCGACGGCGGCGACTTCAGCGGGGCTGACATCGGCGTGGGAGAGCGCCTGCGGGACCACGCGCTGCAGGGTGTGCCAGATCTCGACGGCGTCGTGCTCCACCCACCCGGGCCGGGGGAAGTGCTGCTGGTGTTCCCGCTGGGCGACCGACACCAGCCGCCCCTGGTGGTCGAACAGGATGCATCGGGTGGAGGTGGTGCCCTGGTCGATGGACAGCACATACCGCTCAACCATGATCAGCCTTCCGTTGCGGGTGCACGAGGGCGGCGGGGCTCACCAGCGGGAGGCCCCCAGATCTCTGGAGATTGCCCGGGCGGCGTGGCGGACCTGGGTGACCAGGTCCGGCTGCGGGACCCCCTTGGAGTCGCAGATCCGCTCGACCGTGCCGGAGACGCCGATGGCGCCCACGACCAGGCCACCGTGGCCCCGGATCGGCGCGGCGACGCCGGCCTCGTCCGTGATCATCTCTTGTACTTCGGCGGCCCACCCGAGCTCCCGGACCTCGGCGAGCGCCCGGGTCAGGCGCTCCGGGGCGACCAGGGTGTGCCGGGTGTACGCCTCCAGCCCGGCCTCCACGGTCGGCTCCAGGGGCACGCTGCCGAAGGCCAGCAGCACTTTGCCGAGCGAGGAGGCGTGCAGGGGCAGCAGCGCGCCCACGTCCAGGGTCTGGAGGGTGTCGTCGGGGCGGAAGACGTGGTGAACGATGAGCACCTTGCCCTCCAGGGGGGTGCCCAGGCGGACCGCCTCCCCGCTGCGGGCGGCCAGGGCGTCGGCCCAGTTGATGGAGCGGGACCGCAGCTCGTTCACGTCGAGGTAGCTGGTGCCCAGGTGCAGTAGCGCGGCCCCGAGCTGGTACTTTCCGGTCGCCGGGTCCTGCTCGACGAAGTCGATGTTCTGCAGGGTGCGCAGAATGCCGTGGGTGGTGCCCTTCGCCAGTCCGAGCGACGCGGCCACCTCGCCGAGTCCGAGTCGACGGGGCCCGCTGGCGAGCAGACGCAGAATTGCCGCCGCCCGTTCGATCGACTGGACCGGGCCGGCCATGAGGCAATCGTAGTCCCGCGGTCGGCATCTGCCGAAGGGATGGCTCCTCCACAGGCAGGCGTTCGGTAATGCCGACCGGTGTTCATTGACCCCCTCCGCCGTCCCCCCATAGCGTCCTTTTCAAGCCCGGCGTCCAGCCGGTAAGGGGCCTCGGAGGAGGCGGCATGACGGCACAGCTTGACGCGGTGGTTCGGGAGGCGGCCGAACATGTCTGCCCGCTTCCGCACATCCCCGAGGCCGTCTCGGTCGTGCGCCGGCGGGTGCGTACGGTCCTGGCCGACTGGAACCTGGCCCCGGACCTCGCTGAGGACGCCCTCCTCGTGATCTCGGAGCTGATCACCAACGTGGTCGTCCATGCCCTGCCGCCGGCGGAGCTGCGGCTGTCACGGGTCGGGGCCGCCCTGCGCGTCGAGGTCACCGACGCGGGGCCCGCGGCGGCGGACGGGCGGTCGCCCGTCGAGCCCGCGGACGAGCACGGCCGCGGGATCGGCATCGTCACCGCCCTGTCGGCCCGGTGCGGCACGCTGTTCCACGCGGGCGGTGTCACACGGTGGGCCGAGCTCCTCGCGGCGTGAGCCGGTAGGCCCCACGGCCGGCCCGGGTCAGCGCACGCACGACGAGGCGTTTGCGGGCGGCGTTCCCCGTCCACGGCGGGCGGGACCACCGCTCCAATAGGCGGCGGTGATCCGCTTGAGGTGGTCCGGCAGATGTGCAGGCCGGAAGGGGCCGGGCTCGATCGAGCCCGGCCCCTTCCGGGTCTTCCGTGCCGAGGTGCCGGCCTTCCGCGGCGGGGTGCCTCGGGGAGCGGTCGCGCTCGTGCCCAGCGGCCTGAGCGCGCTCGTCCGGCCCGTCGGAGCGGTCAGTACGGGGCGCCGGTGAGGATTTCCACCTTGCCGGTGTCGAGCGAGTAGTAGGCGCCGACCACGGCAAGGGTGCCCTTGCGCACGAACGGGGCCAGGTCCCGGTTGGAGCGCAGGTCGGCCGCGGTCAGCGTGACCTGGGCACGGGCCATGGTGTCGACCGGGTCGGCACCGCCCTTCCGGACCGCCTGGTCGTACGCCGGCCGCAGCGCCCTGGCGATCGCCTCCAGGTTGCCGGGCAGCGCTTCGCCGCCGCGGAGCGACTTGTACGCCGCCTCGACCGCGCCGCAACGCTGATGCCCGAGGACCACGATGAGCGGTGTGCCACTGGTCATGGGCCCGTACTCCACGGAACCCGTGACCACCGGGCCGACCGCCTCCCCGCCCGTGCGCATCACATAGAGGTCGCCCAGCCCGGTGTCGAAGAGGAGTTCCGGCGGCACCCGGGAGTCGATGCACGCGAGGACCGAGCCGAAGGGCTCCTGTTTCTGGGACACGAACTCGCGCCGGTCCGGATCCCGGTCGGGGTGCTGGAGGTCCCCGCTCACCCAGCGCTTGTTGCCTTCGATCAGGCGCGTGAAGGCCGCTGCGGGCGTGCTGGGCCGCGGCTGCGGCTGCGGCGAAGCGCTGGCCGCCACCGTGGCGACGCTCTTCGATGAGCACCCCGCAAGTGCGGCCGTGGCGACGGCAAGTCCGCCGGCGAGCAGAGCTCTGCGATCCGGATGTCTCGCTCGGTCCATCGGTCGTTCCCCTCAGTCCGCTGAGATCCGTGCGTACGTCTTGGCCAGGGCGATTGTTCAGCGCGGCGGGGGAGCTCGACGGTAGGCGCAAGCGGGCACGGCCCGCTGTGCCACCGACGGCCCACAGAATCGGTCCGGTCGGCGGCGCCCCGCCTGTGCTGCCGCGGTGTGCACCGGGCTCCCGGCGTAGCATCAAAAAGCGGGCAAGGGGGATGAAAAGAACCAACAGGGCAATGCGGCCGGTGGCGGCAGGGTGTGCCCGCGTCGCGCCGTTCTCCGGGGGCGGGAGGCGACCGCGATGACGGAACGGTCCCAGGACCCGGTGCGCCAGGAGGAGTTCGCGGGCCGGATGATCCAGGTGCTGAACGACTCCTGTCTGGGGCATCTGTGCAGCCTCGGCCATCGGGCGGGGCTGTTCGATGTGATGTCCGCTCTGCCGCCGTCGACCAGTGCGCAGATCGCCGGGGCGGCCGGGCTGGAGGAACGCTACGTACGGGAGTGGCTCGGCGGGATGACGGTCGGCGGCATCGTCGAGTACCCGCCCGAGGACGACGGCTACCGGCTCCCGCCCGAGCATGCGGCCGCACTGAGCAGGGACGCGGGACCGGACAACATGGCTGCCGTGATGCAGTACTTGGCGATGATGGGCGATATCGAGGACGAGGTCCTGTCGGCCTTCCGCGCCGGCGGCGGGGTGCCGTTCTCGTCGTATCCGCACTTCCAGGAGCTGCAGGCCGAGGAGACGGCGCGGGTGTACGACGCCGCGTTGGTCGACACGATCGTGCCGCTGGTGCCGGGGCTCGCGGAGCGGCTGCGCGCGGGCATCGACGCCCTGGACATCGGTACCGGGCAGGGGCACGCCGTCAATCTGCCGGCCCGCGCCTTCCCCGCCGGCCGGTTCCTGGGCAGGGACATCTCCGAGGCGGGCATCGGCGCGGGACGCGAGGAGGCCGCGCGGTGGGGGCTGGGCAACGCCCGCTTCGAGGTGGCCGACACGGCCGAACTGACCGGCTCCTACGACCTGATCACGGCCTTCGACGTGATCCATGACCTGGCGCGTCCGGCACGTACGCTGGCCGCCGTCGCGGACGGGCTGCGGGACGACGGGGTCTTCCTGATGGGCGACTCCACGACCGCCCGCGGCCCGGCCGACTCCGCGAACGCCCGCGCCGGCACGCGGCCGGGGCGTCACCAACGCCGGGACGGCCCCAGGATGCGCAAAGACGCCGCCTAGCGGGGAAAGAGCTGGAAGAGCGTGGCGGGGTGGCCGCGGTAGCGTTCGCCGCCGGCGCGCAGCATCTGCTCGATGAAGGTGCGGGCGTAGGTGTGCGGGTCCTGTTCGGCGCCGCGCAGGCCCCTGATGTACGCGCCGTGTGCCGCCAGTGAGGCGACCGCGCGGTCGATGCCGGGGCCGACCTCGGCGGCGTGCGTGGGGTGCGGCGAGCCCGCCACGGCCACCCAGCGGACGCCGTTCCAGGGCGCCAGGCCCTTCGCGCCGGCGAGCTCGGGGAACACCCATCGGTTGCCGGCGTCGCCCGCCGCGTCCAGGACGGCGCGGCCGACGACCCGGTGGTCCGGGGTGTTCCAGTGGCCGCCGCCCCATGTGTCGTGATGGTTGAGGGTGAGCAGCAGCTCGGGGCGGTGGCGCCGGACGGCCGCGGACAGATCGCGGCGCAGTGCCAGGCCGGGCTCGATGATGCCGTCGTGATGGTGGTCGAGGAACTCGACGGTGTGGACGCCGACCAGCGCGGCGCCGGCCCGCTGTTCGGCCTCCCGGACCGTGGCGGCCTCCGCCGGTGCGAGCCCGTCGATACCGGCCTCGCCGTGGGTGACCAGGAGATAGCTGACCTCGCGCCCCGCGTCGGTCCACTCGGCGATGGCGGCCGCTGCGCCGTATTCGAGGTCGTCGGGGTGCGCCACGACGGCGAGCGCCCGCTGCCACTCCCTGGGCATCGGGGAGAGCTGGGGTTCGGCGGGCATGGGATCCCTTCCTTCCCGTCCTGATACCGCGTGCCGCGTTCGGTGTGCCGGGTTCCTCCTGCTGCCTTCCGTCCGGCGTCTGCCGTTCCGGGCGTCGCTTCGAGGGTGCTCCCTTTTCGATCGTGACATGTATGGATGGCGGCTACCGGGTGGAAAGAAAGGGTGGGGTGGCGCGGGGTGGGGGTGCAAGGGCCTCTGGTGCCCGGTGTCGGCCGTTTACACGGGCTGAGCTGGGTTTCATCACATCAGGTGAATATTTGGCCCAAGGTTGCGGTTGGCAACGCGCGGTTGCCACGCTGTTGCTGACTGTCAAGCTGTTGGGAGGGGCATGTGCCTTTCGGTGAGCAGCCCGCGTACCTTCGCGTCGCCGGCGACCTGCGCCAGAAGATCGTCGACGGGGTGCTGCCGCCGCACACCCGCCTTCCTTCTCAGGCGCGCATCAGGGAGGAGTACGGCGTCTCGGACACCGTCGCCCTGGAGGCGCGCAAGGTCCTGATGGCCGAGGGGCTGGTCGAGGGCCGCTCAGGGTCGGGCACCTATGTACGCGAGCAGCCCGTCCCGCGCCGTATCGCCCGCGTCGGGTTCCACTCGGCCGGCGGCTGTACGCCGTTCCGGCAGGAGCAGACGGACGAGCGGGTGCGGGGCACCTGGGAGTCCAACAGCGAGCAGGAACCGGCCGGTTCGGCGATCGCGGCCCGGCTGCGCGTCCCGCAGGGCGCCAGGGTGATGCGGACGCGCTATGTCTTCCGGGCGGAGGGGGAGCCGTCGATGCTCTCGACCTCCTGGGAGCCTCTGGAGGTGACCGGGCGGACGCCCGTGATGCTGCCGGAGGAGGGGCCGCTGGCGGGGCGCGGGGTGGTCGAGCGGATGGCGGCCATCGATGTGGTGGTGGACAACGTCGTCGAGGAGGTCGGGGCGCGGCCGGCGCTGGCGGAGGAGGCCATGACGCTGGGCGGGGTGCCCGGCCATGCGGTGCTGGTCGTCTCGCGGACGTACTACGCGGGCGGCAGGCCGGTCGAGACGGCCGATGTCGTCACCCTCGCTGACCGGTACCGGATCGCCTACCACCTGCCGGTGAAGTAGCCGGCAGGTGTTCGCCCCTCCCTGCGCGCGTTGCGATGGACGCCCTGTGGGAGGCCGTGGTTCTCGGATTGATGTCCCATTTGCCTCGCTCTGTTGGCAAATGGTGGCTAGATCTTGATGTTGGAAAGATCACACAGTCTCAACTGGGCGGCTGTTTTGGGCAGCTGTGGGAAGCCGATCTCCCGAATCGCTCTTACGATGGCGAAGTTTGTGCACGGCACGGGGGAAGACCAGGAGACCAAGCACGTGAGCACGACGAAGACCCCGAGCGCGGAGCAGGGCTCGCACTCGAATTACCGTCGGTCCCTCGGGACCATCGCCCTGACCGCCACGGGTCTCGGGTCCATCATCGGCTCCGGCTGGCTCTTCGGAGCCGAACGCGCCGCCGCCATCGCCGGCCCGGCCGCGATCCTCGCCTGGATCATCGGTGCGCTCGTCGCTCTCACGATCGCGCTCACCTACACCGAACTCGGCTCGATGTTCCCGAAGGCCGGCGGCATGGTCCGCTACGGCCAGTACTCCCACGGCTCGCTCGCCGGATACCTCGCGGCCTGGGCGAACTGGATCGCGATCGTCTCGGTCATCCCGGGTGAGGCCACCGCCTCCGTCCAGTACATGAGTTCCTGGGACTTCGGCTGGGCGCATGCGCTCTACGACGGCAAGGAGCTGACCGGCACCGGCGTCGGGCTCGCCAGCATCCTGCTGCTCGTCTACTTCTTCCTCAACTGGTTCGCGATCTCGCTGTTCGCGAAGACCAACACCGCGATCACGGTCTTCAAGGTCGTCGTCCCGGTGCTGACCGCGACCGCGCTGATGGCGGCGCACTTCGACACCAGCAACATCGTCCACCACGGCGGCTTCACCCCCAACGGCTGGAGCTCGGTCTTCACCGCCGTCGCCGTCTCCGGCATCGTCTGGGCCTACAACGGCTTCCAGTCCCCGCTGAACATGGCCGGTGAGGCCCGTAACCCCGGCAAGTCGCTGCCGAAGGCCGTCATCTGGTCGATCGTGATCGCGCTGGTCATCTATGTCGCCCTGCAGGTCGCCTTCCTGATGGCGGTGCCCGCCGACAAGCTGGCCGCCGGCGGCGGCTGGGCCGGTCTCGGCTTCAACTCGCCGCTCGCCGACCTCGCGGTGGCCTGGGGCCTGAACTGGCTGGCGCTGCTGCTGTACGCGGACGCCTTTGTCTCGCCGTCCGGTACCGGCATGATCTACGCCGCCACCACCTCGCGCATGATCCACGGCGTCCAGGAGAACGGCCATCTGCCCGGCATCTTCGGCAAGGTGGACAGGAAGACCGGTGTGCCGCGCCCGGCGCTGCTGCTCAACCTCGCGATCGCCTTCCTGTTCCTCGCGGTCTTCCGCGGCTGGGGCTCGCTCGCCGAGATCGTGTCGGTCGCCACGGTCATCTCGTACATCACCGGCCCCGTCGCGGTGATGTCGCTGCGTCGGCTGTCGCCGGACCTCACGCGCCCCGTCAAGTTGCGGGCGATGCCGGTCATCGCGCCCATCGCCATGATCTTCGGTTCGCTGGTGCTGTACTGGGGCCGCTGGCCGCTGACCGGCAAGGTCATCCTGATCATGGCCGTCGGACTGCCGGTCTGGGCCTGGTACGAGATCGGCAAGCCGCTGACCCAGGGCCGCAAGCCGTGGGCCGAGCTGGGGCCGCACCTCAAGGCCGGTGCCTGGATGGTGGCGTATCTGCTGGTCATGGCCGCCGTTTCGTACCTGGGCGGCAAGGACTTCGGCGGCAAGGGTTATCTGCCGGAGGGCTGGGACATCGTCCTGGTCGCCGCGATCGGTCTCGCCTTCTACTACTGGGGCGTTCGGAGCTCCTGGCGTAACCCGTCGCTGGTCCGGGCCGAGGCCGAGATCCAGGCCGCGGAGAAGGACGACGCCGCGGAGGCCGAAGCGTCCAAGGAGTCCGTCGGCGCCTGAGCCGCGACCGCACCACCTCGTACATCGCCCGAGTTCCTCGGGTCCACCGGCCACTCGCAGGCCGCTTCCGGTACGCCGGGGCCCGCGGGTGGCCGGTTCGGTACCTCTTTGTGTAAATCCATATCCGCTGAGTAAAGGTCGGGCGTAGGGTCGGGCATATGCGGATTGCGTTTTCGGCATCAGCAGACCAGGGGCGTGCGACGGCGCGCTATACGGCGGATGGAGGGGCGCAATGACCGAAGGTGGAGCCGTGCTCCCCTGGCTCGTCATCCGCCAGGACGAAGGCGGCAACCGGTATCGCGTGGGCCGCTATGCCACCCGAGCGGAGGCGGAGCGGGTGGCCGACCGGCTCGGAACGCGCGGCCACCAGCAGCTTTATGTGGTCGAGAAGGCCGACCGGGCGACGACCTGAGGGGCGGCGAGCGAGAAGCGGGACGAGGGCGGGGGACGTAGGCTGCCGCGCATGACGACCGTGCGCGTAGTGGTGGGCGGAGCGGTGTGCGAGCGCGGGCGGCTGCTGGCCGCACGACGCAGTGCACCGCCCGCACTGGCCGGCCGCTGGGAGCTGCCCGGCGGCAAGGTGGAGGACGACGAGTCACCCGAGCAGGCGCTGGAGCGCGAGCTGCGCGAGGAGCTGGGTGTCGAGGCGGCGGCCCTGGAGCGGATTCCGGGGGAGTGGGTGCTGCGGCCCGGCTATGTCCTGCAGGTGTGGACGGCCCGGCTGGTGTCCGGGGCGCCGCGGCCCCTGCAGGACCATGACGAGTTGCGCTGGCTGCTGCCCGGCGAGGAGTCCCAGGTCGACTGGCTCGACCAGGACCGCCCGGCGGTGGCCGAGGCGATGCGCCGGCTGGCGGCGACGGCCGGGGCGCCGGGCGTACGGCCGTAGCCGCCGCCCCGGGCCGTAGGCGGCCCGCACGCGCCCGTGCGCGGCCCGCGCCGGCTCGCGCGCCCGTGAGACCGCGCGCTGCCGTGCCCCTTGCCCGTACGGCCTCCTTCGGCGCACCTGCGCGCTCGCCCGTCTTTGCCGCTCCGCCGTAGCGCGCCGCTATGTTTCATTTGTGCCACAGTGCACCGTTGCAGGCGGTACTGAGGCATGGATATCGGGTATGTCCTGATTGACCCCCTCGACGCAGACAAGACGACGGGGATGCCATCGGGCTGGGATGTGATCGGCGTGGGCGAGAGCGCAGCGGCAGGGGTCCCGGAGCCGGACCCCGGGACCGTCCGCAGGCGCGCCAAGGCCTCCGGTCCGCCCACTGCCGAATGGAGTTTTCCGGCCGATCCCGGGGCGGTGCGCACGGCCCGCAGGGCGGTCCGGCGGGTGCTGGCCGACTGGGGGCTGAACGGCGCTGCCGATATGGCCGTACTACTCGTGAGCGAGCTCGTCACCAACTCCCTGCGTCACGCCAGCGGGCCGATCGGTGTCCGTATGGTGCTCCTGAACACCGACGGGCTGCTCGTCGAGGTCTCCGATCCGCTGCCCGACCCGCCGCAGGAGCGCGACGCCGCTCCCGATGACGAGGGAGGCCGTGGGTTGCAGCTGGTCGCATGCAGTTCGCGGCGCTGGGGGACCCGTCGCGGAAAGAGTGGCAAGACAGTGTGGTTCGAGCTGTCGGTGGCTGGTTAGGAGACAGGTGGGTCCTGATCGTTGCCAATTCATCGACATCCTGTAGATGGGCTGCGATCGAGACTGTGCTGTGATCGTGAAGACCGTGTTCCGGATCGCCGAGGTGCTGGATACTCAGGCGAGTCCGGTCCGGGCACGATGAGCTGGAGGGGACGGGGCTCGTGAGCGAGATGTCATCTGGCGGGGCAGAACCCGCACAGGCCGAGGGGCAGGGCGGTGCAGACGGCTCCGGCGACCCAGGTGGGCGTCCGCACGCGCGCGAACCGCACGGTCCGCCCGTGTGGCAGAGCAGCCGGCCCGGATCGATCTATGACTACATTCGCGTGGCCTCCTTCTCGCTCGGCCCCGACGGGCGGATCGCCCAGTGGAGCGAGCGGGCGGAGCACATGCTCGGCATTCCCGCGCGCTACGCCCTCGGCAAGGACCCCGTCGAGGCGTTCGTCCCCCGCGAGTTGCGGGCGACCGGGCGCCGCAAGGTGTCCGAGATCCTCGACGGCCGGGAGTGGACCGGTCTGGTGCCCTACCGCAAGGAAGAGGGCGCGGACGCCGACGGGCTCGCCGAGATCTATGTGATGCCGTCGCGCGACGAGAACGGTGAGCGGGCCGCGGTCTGTCTCGTCGTCGATGTCCGGGCGCTGCGCGGCATCGAGACCGACCTCGCCGCCTCGCAGGCCGTTTTCGGTCAATCTCCCATGGGCTTCACCCTGTTCGGCACGGATCTGAAGCTGCTGCGGGTCAACGAACGGTTCGCCACCGTCTTCGGCGGCCCGGCGAGCAAGTACCGCGGCTGCGGGCCGCACGACTTCCTGCCGCGCTCCGAGGCCGAGCGGATGAGCGTCGCGCTGCGCCGCGTCCTGGACACCGGCGAGCCGGTCGCCGAAATGCAGTTGGTCGGGTTGGCGCCCGGCGAGGACGACCGCCGCCGCTGGTCGGTGTCGCTCTACCGGCTGCACGGCGCCAGCGGCCGCCCGATAGGCGTCGCGGCACTGGCCGCCGATGTGACCGGCCGTCGCCGGGCGGAGCGCGAGGCCGCCAACGCCCGGCGCAACCTCGCCCTGCTCAATGAAGCCGGCGCCCGGATAGGTAACTCCCTCGATCTGGAGACGACCGCCCGCACCCTCCTGGACGTCGCCGTCCCGCAGTTCTGCGATCTGGCCTCGGTGGACCTCTATCAGGGCCTGCTGTCGGGTGACGAGGCCCCGCCGGGCATGAGCGACGGCAGCGCGGAGCTGCGCCGGGTCGCCTTCGCCAGCGCCGTGTCGGACGCCCCGCTCGCCACCGCCCCCGGTGTCCCCGGGGACGCGCCCGGCCCGGTCGCGGTCGGCGCCGTCCACCGCTACCCCTTCAACTCCCCCTGCGCGGGCGCCCTGCGGACCGCCCATGCACAGATCATCCCGGGCCGGGAGAGCGACGACGGGCCGGAGCTGGGCGCGGTGGTGCACTCCACCCTCGCCGTCCCGATGGTCGCCAGGGACACCGTCGTCGGACTGGTGCAGTTCTCCCGTACGAAGGGCAGCGAGCCGTTCGGGGAGCGCGACACCGCGCTCGCCGTCGAGCTGGCCGCGCGCGCCGCGGTCTGTATCGACAACGCCCGCCTCTACCGCCGTGAGCACGAGCGCGCACTGATATTGCAGCGCAGCCTGCTGCCGCCCGGCGACCCCGAGGCGGCCGGTCTGGACATCGCCTGCCGCTATCTGCCCGGCACCACCGCCACCGAGGTCGGCGGCGACTGGTTCGACGTCATCGAACTCCCGGGCCACCGTACGGCGCTGGTGGTCGGCGACGTCATGGGACGCGGGCTGCGCGCCGCCGTGGCCATGGGTGAACTGCGCACCGCCGTACGGACCTTGGCGCTGCTGGACCTGGAGCCGGCCGAGGTGCTCTCGGCGCTGGACGAGATCGCCCGCGGGCTCGGCGGTGACGGCGACGGCAGGTCGTCCACCGCGCGCTCGGCCCGCAGCCGGTCCGAGGGCGCGGGGGAGCCGCGGCGCTCCGCCCGTACCGCCGATCTCTCCGAGGTCTACCTCGCCACCTGCGTCTACGCCGTCTACGACCCGATCACCCGGCGCTGCACGATCGCCAACGCCGGACATCTGCCGCCGGTGCTGGTCGAGGACGGCGAGGACGCGCTGCTGCTCGACGTACCGCCGGGGATGCCGCTCGGCGTCGGCGGCGAGCCGTTCGAGGAGATCGAGGTCGAGCTGCCGGACGGTGCGCTGCTGGCGCTCTACACCGACGGCCTGGTGGAGTCTCGCCACCATCCGCTGGAGGAGGGGCTGCAGGCGTTCCGGACGGCTCTCTCGCACGCCGACCGCCCGCTGGAGGACGCCTGCGACCAGGTCCTGAGCGCCATGGACACCTCGCACGGCGAGGACGACATCGCGCTGCTGATGGCGCGGGTGCACGGGCTGCCCAAGGACGCGGTGGGCGACTGGAGTCTGGCGCCGGAGGCCCGTTCGGTGGCCCGCGCCCGCGAACTCGCCCGTGACCAGCTGACGGACTGGGATCTGCAGGGGCTGGTCGACACCACGGAGCTGCTGGTCAGCGAGCTGGTGACCAATGCGCTCCGGCACGGCCACGGCGAGATCCGGCTGCGGCTGCTCCTGGACCGCACGCTGGTCTGCGAGGTCTGGGACGCCGATCTCGCCCAGCCGCGCCGCCGCCGCGCCCGGGACACCGACGAGGGCGGCCGCGGACTGCAACTGGTCGGCCTGCTCAGCCATGGCTGGGGCAGCCGCCGTACCCCGCGCGGCAAGACCGTGTGGTTCGAACTCGCCCTGCCGGACGGGGAGTCGGTGGCGGTGGACCCGGCGGAAGCGCTGCTGAGTCTGTTCTGAGGACGCGGGCGGGGCCCGGGGACGCGCCCCGGGCCCGCCCCGCCCGGCTATTCGCTACGGCGCCGGATCTTGTTCCCGAGCCACACCAGCGGGTCGTACTTACGGTCCGCGGCGCGCTCCTTCAGCGGGATCAGCGCATTGTCGGTGATCTTGATGTGCTCGGGGCAGACCTCGGTGCAGCACTTGGTGATGTTGCAGAAGCCCAGGCCGTGCTCGTCCTGCGCGGTGCGCTTGCGGTCGATGCCGGACTCCGGGGCCGCGTCCAGCGGATGCATATCGAGCTCGGCGATCCGCATCAGGAAGCGCGGACCGGCGAAGGCTTCCTTGTTCTCCTCGTGGTCCCGGACCACATGGCAGGTGTCCTGGCACAGGAAGCACTCGATGCACTTACGGAACTCCTGCGACCGGCTCACATCCTCCTGCTGCATGCGGTACTCGCCGGGGGCCAGCTCCGGCGGCGGTACGAAGGACGGGACCTCGCGGGCCTTGGCGTAGTTGAAGGACACATCGGTGACCAGATCGCGGATGACCGGGAAGGCCCGCATGGGCGTGACGGTGATCGTCTCCGTACGGTCGAAGACCGACATCCGGGTCATGCACATCAGCCGCGGCCGCCCGTTGATCTCCGCGCTGCACGAACCGCACTTGCCGGCCTTGCAGTTCCAGCGCACGGCGAGATCGGGTACCTGGGTCGCCTGGAGGCGGTGGATGATGTCCAGCACCACCTCGCCGTCGTGCACCTCGACCTTGAAGTCCTCCAGGTCCCCGGCGTCCGTGTCGCCCCGCCACACCCTGAAGTGCGCCTGGTAGACGCCGGACTGCTGCTCTTCCTGCGACACGCTCACCGGCTCAGCTCCTCGTCGGTCAGATACTTCGCCAGCTCGTCCTTCTCGAAGAGTTCCAGAAGGTCGCGGCGGATCGGCGGGGTCTCGCGGCGGGAGAGCCGGATCTGGCCCAGCGCCGCGTCGGCGGCCCGCGCATCGCCCTGCGGGTCGGCGACTTCACAGACCAGATTGATGTTGCGCCAGGTGCGGTCCATCGCCGGATGGTCGTCGCGGGTGTGCCCGCCCCGGCTCTCCTCGCGTTCCAGCGCCGCCCGCGCCACACACTCGCTGACCAGCAGCATGTTCCGCAGATCGATGGCCAGATGCCAGCCGGGGTTGTACTGCCGGTGCCCCTCGACGCCGGCCCGCCGGGCCCGTACCCGCAGATCGGCCAGCCGTTTCAGGGCCTCGAACATCTCGCTTTCCTTGCGGATGATGCCGACCAGGTCGTTCATCGCCTGCTGGAGCTCTTGGTGCAGGGTGTACGGATTCTCCGCCGGGCCCGGCTCGCGACCGGTGTCCGCCTCGACGAGCTCGGCGCTGAAGGGGCGCAGCGCCTCGGCCTCCGCCGCGTCGATCTGCAGTGGGTCGACGGCCGGCCGTTCGGTCTGCGACGCCGCGTACTCGGCCGCGTGCAGCCCCGCCCGGCGGCCGAAGACCAGCAGGTCGGACAGCGAGTTGCCGCCGAGCCGGTTGGAACCGTGCATCCCGCCGGCCACCTCACCGGCCGCGAACAGGCCTGGTACGCCGGTCGCCGCCGCGGTGTCCGGCTCCACGGCCACCCCGCCCATCACGTAGTGACAGGTCGGGCCGACCTCCATCGGCTCGGCGGTGATGTCCACATCCGCCAGTTCCTTGAACTGGTGGTGCATGGACGGCAGCCGACGTTTGATCACCTCGGCCGGCATCCGGGTGGAGACATCCAGGAAGACCCCGCCGTGCGGGGAGCCGCGGCCCGCCTTGACCTCGGCGTTGATGGCGCGCGCGACCTCGTCGCGGGGCAGCAGTTCGGGCGGGCGGCGGTTGTTGTCCGGATCCTCGTACCAGCGGTCGCCCTCGTCCTCGGTCTGGGCGTATTTCTCCTTGAAGACGTCCGGGATGTAGTCGAACATGAAGCGCTTGCCCTCGCTGTTGCGCAGCACCCCGCCGTCGCCGCGGACGGACTCGGTCACGAGGATGCCCTTCACCGACGGCGGCCAGACCATGCCGGTGGGGTGGAACTGCACGAACTCCATGTTGATCAGCGGCGCTCCGGCCAGCAGCGCCAGCGCATGCCCGTCGCCGGTGTACTCCCAGGAGTTCGAGGTCACCTTGAAGGACTTGCCGATACCGCCGGTGGCCAGCACCACCGCCGGGGCCTCCAGCACGAAGAAGCGGCCGGACTCCCGTTCGTAGCAGAAGGCGCCGGAGACCTTGCCGTCCGTCTTGAGCACCCGGGTGACCGTGCACTCCTGGAAAATCTTCAACCGGGCGTCGTACGCGCCGAACTCCCGCTCGTCCTCCTGCTGCAGCGAGACGATCTTCTGCTGGAGGGTGCGGATCAGCTCCAGGCCCGTACGGTCGCCGACGTGCGCCAGGCGCGGATACTCATGGCCGCCGAAATTGCGCTGGGAGATCCGGCCGTCCGCGGTGCGGTCGAAGAGCGCGCCCCAGGTCTCCAGCTCCCACACCCGGTCCGGGGCCTCGCGGGCGTGCAGCTCGGCCATCCGCCACTGGTTGAGGAACTTCCCGCCGCGCATGGTGTCCCGGAAGTGGACCTGCCAGTTGTCGTGCTCGTTGGCGTTGCCCATGCTGGCGGCGATGCCGCCCTCGGCCATCACCGTATGCGCCTTGCCGAACAGGGACTTGCAGATCACGGCCGTCCGCATGCCGGCCTCGCGGGCCTCGATGGCGGCACGCAGCCCGGCGCCGCCGGCGCCCACCACGACCACGTCCCATGCCTGCCGGTCCACATGCGCCATCAGAGGGCACACCTTTCCTTAGGAGATGCTGTTATCAGAAGAAACGCGGGTCCACGATTGCCCCGCTGGCCAGCAGGAAGACATAGAAGTCGGCGACGGCCACGCTGATAAGCGAGGACCATGCGAGCAGCATGTGCCGCTCGTTGAGCTTGCCGACCCAGCCCCACAGCCGGTAGCGCACCGGGTGCTTGGAGAAGTGCCGCAGCCGGCCGCCGACGATGTGCCGGCAGGAGTGGCAGGAGAGGGTGTACGCCCAGATCAGCACGATGTTGGCGAGGAACACCAGGGTGCCCAGGCCCATATGGCCCCAGGCGTAGTGCTCGTCGCGGAAGGTGAGCACCGTGTCGTAGGTCAGCACGCCCGCGACCAGCAGCGCGAAGTAGAAGAAGTAGCGGTGGATGTTCTGCAGGATCAGCGGGAAGCGGGTCTCACCGGTGTACTTCTTGTGCGGCTCGGCGACCGCGCAGGCCGGCGGCGAGGCCCAGAAGCCGCGGTAGTAGGCCTTGCGGTAGTAGTAGCAGGTCAGCCGGAAGCCCAGCGGGAAGATCAGGATGAGCAGCGCGGGGGACAGGCCCCACCAGCTGCCGAAGATCTCCCAGTTGGGGCCGCCACGCATGGTGTGGCAGTTCTCGGCGAGGCAGGGCGAGTAGAACGGCGAGACATAGGGCGCGTGGTAGTAGTCGGCGTTCGCGAACGCCCGCCAGGTCGAGTAGACGATGAACGCGAACAGCCCGGCGGCGGTGCCCGCGGGCGCCAGCCACCAGCGGTCGGTGCGCAGATGACGGGCGGGGATGGCGGCGCGCGAGGTGGAGTGCACACCGGTCGCGGGGGCTGGTGGGGAGGGTTCGGTGCCAGTGGCCAACGTCGGTCTCCGTGAAGGGCGCTCCGTCGGGGCGGGGGCGGCGAAGGCACCGCCGGGGCGGGGCGGGACGGGTTGAGGGGCGGACGGCGGGTCTCTTGTCTATGTCGTCAGGGCGCGTGGCCGTTCCTGGAGCCGAGACCTTCGTCCTCGGCGTCGGTCCACAGCGCGGAGTTGTAGGGGGCGTCGGGGATCGTCACCATCTCCTCGATGACGGCTCCCGGACGGCGGGGCGGACCGGTCGCCACACTCTGTTTGAGCAGGGTGAGGCTTTCGCGCAGATGCTCCGCGTCGCTGCGGACCCGGCGGATGTCCAGACCGGCGTCGAGCTGCGCCTCCAGCCTTCCCACCGACCGGACCAGGCCGTCCAGGCTGCGTTCAACCGCCGTCAATTCGTCCTGAAGGGACATAACGTGCCCTCACTTTTGAAGGTGTGGTGGGCGATCTCATGCGCCCGAGAGTGTCGCGCGTCACAGTAGGCGTTGGGAAGGGGTCGGGCGTGATTACGACTCGAACCGGTGCGTTTCGGCAACCATGCGCCTCGGCGTAGGTCGAACGCCGATACGGGAACGGCAGGTACACGGAGCTGCCCGCACTCGCGCGCACCCCGTTTCCGGCCCCCTCAGGGGCCCTGTGTTGGGCCGGGCGGGTGGCCTTGGGGTACTGGCCGACGTGTCGTGCGGCCGGTCCGCACAGGGTCGCTTTCAGTAGGGGTGCCATAGATGTGATGAGCCGCAAAGTCGGCCGAACGTGGTGCGCCGGTCAGGCCCCAGGCGGCGAGCGGCGGCGCGGGTGAGCCCGGAGGTAACCGTCATGACCGACCACGATCACCCCTCAGGCAGTCGCGCGGCGTGCCGCAGACGCCGCTGCGCCGCGCTTGTCGCGGCGGGGGTGCTGCTCCCGCTGCCGGTCCTGACCGGATGCAGCGACGCGGCCCGGGAGACGTCCATCGCGACGTCCCAGGACATCGCCCCCGCGCCCCGCGGCGAGCTGAAGAACGGCGGCACCCTGCGCTGGGCCGTCGATTCGATGCCCGGCACGCTGAACGCCTTCCAGTCCGACGCCGACGCGACCACCACGCGGATCGCCGGCGCGGTGCTGCCCAGCATGTTCACCGTCGACGCGAACGGCAGGCCGCAGCGCAACGCCGACTATCTGGACGCCGCGGACATCAGCACCCGCGACCCCAAGCAGATCGTCACGTACAAGATCAACTCCAAGGCGCGGTGGAGCGACGGCAGGGCGATCACCGCCGCCGACTTCATCGCCCAGTGGACCGCGCTGCGCGGCAAGGACAATGCGTTCTGGACCGCCCGCAACGCCGGTTACGACCGGATCGGCAAGGTCGAACAGGGCGCGGGCGCCCACGAGGTCAAGGTCACCTTCGCCCGGCCCTATGCGGACTGGCGCTCCCTGTTCACCCCGCTCTACCCCAAGAGCGTCATGGCCGACGCCGACGCCTTCAACGACGGTGCCCGCGAGCAACTCAAGGTCGGCGCCGGGCCGTTCCTGGTCCAGAAGCGGGACGCCGAGGAGAAGCGCGTCGTCCTCGTACGCAACCGGAAGTGGTGGGGCGAGCCCGCCATGCTCAAGAAGATCGTGCTGGAGTCGCTGCCCGGCGACAAGCGGGCCGCGGCGCTCGCCGACGGGAGCATCGATGTCGCCGCGGTCGACCAGGTCGCCGCGAAGCGGGTCGCCACCGCCCGCCGCGCCGCATCCGGCGCACCCAAGAAGTCCGGCGACGGCAACGCGGGCCCGCAGGGCGAGGGGAAGCGGGCCCGCCGGTCCGACGCCAAGACCGTCGCCACGCAGAACGCCGTCCTGCGCGGCTACACCATCCGCAAGGCCCTGGAGCCCGCCTACACCCAGCTCGCCCTCAACGGCAGCAGCGGGCCGCTGGCCGACGACCGGGTGCGCCGCGCGGTGGCCCGTGCCATCGACCGCCAGGCGCTCGCGGACACCGTCCTCAAGCCGCTCGACCTGCCGTCCAGGCCGCTCGGCAGCCATCTGCTGATGGCCGAGCAGTACGGCTACCAGGACCACAGCGACGCGCTCGGCGGCCAGGACACCGGGGCGGCCCAGGCGCTGCTCGCGGAGGCCGGCTGGAAGAGCGACGGCGCCGACCGCCAGCAGGCCGGCGAGAAGGCGGGCGCACCGGCGCCCGACGCGGAGCGCGCCGCCGACGAGGACGAGAACGGCTTCGACCCGTCGGAGGACCGCGACGGGGACGAGTCCGCCGGTGACCGGCCGGACGGCGGCTTCGACGCCGATGCCGATGCCGATGCCGACGACCGCAACCCGGCCCGCTCCGGCCGCGGCCACGCCGCCCCGCCCGCCAAGGACCACGAAGAAGGCGTCAGGCCCGCCGCCGCCGAGGCCCCGCTGTCCTTCAACGGCGCGGTCGGCTCCGAGGTCCAGCAGGCCGCCCTGCTGCGGCAGAGCGCGTCGTTCTACAAGGAGGCGGCCGCCGGCGAGAAGGACGAAGCGGACGGTGACACCGAGTCCGCGGCGTACGCCAAGTACAAGCGGTACGCGAAGCGCGCGGCACAGACGCTCGGCGCGGCCGAGCTGATCGAGACCGGACAGGGCCCGAATCTGCCGGGGTCCGGCGGTCACCCGGGCGCCCGGCACGCGGCCATCGAGCGGCCCGCCGACGCGGCGGCGGCACCGCGGCCGGCCGGCCACCAGGGAGCCCGGGTCGCCGCCGTCAAGAAGAACGGCAGGCCGCTCACCCTGCGCTTCGTGCTCCCCGACGGCGCCGGCTCCGCGCAGCTGCGCACCGTAGGGCGGCGGATCGCCGAGATGCTCGGCAAGATCGGCGTACAGACCTCCATCCAGCGGGTCTCCGACGCCAGCTACTTCCAGGACCACATCGCCTCCGGCGACTACGACCTGGCGCTGTACTCCTGGCCCGGCACCGCCTACCCGGCGACCGACGCCCGGCCGATCTACGCCAAGCCGCAGCCCGCGCCCGACGGCTCGCTGACCGTCGAGCAGAACTTCACCCGGGTCGGCAGCGACCACATCGACCAGCTCTTCGACCAGGCCGCCTCCGAGCTGGACGAGGGCGCGGCGCACACGCTGGTGGAGCAGGCCGACGCCCGGATCTGGGCGGCCGCCGGGTCGATTCCGCTCTACCAGCGGCCCGAGCTGGTGGCCACGAAGAAGTCGCTCGCCAACATCGGCGCCTTCGGCTTCGCCACGCCCCGCTTCCAGGACATCGGCTACCAGAAGTAGCAGGACTGGCGTTCTGGCGAATAAAAGGTAAGAAACCGCAGGCCAGAGGGCATATGTACGGGCTGCGGCGGCCAATGCCGCCGCAGGCCCGTACGATGGGGTGAGGCCGTGGCTTGGTTATGCCCGGCAGGCGCGCGTACCGAATGGACGCGTCGCCACCCACGATTCCGGGAGAAGCGCCGCCAGTATGCCCACGCGCCACGACATTCGTAACGTAGCCATCGTCGCCCACGTCGACCATGGGAAGACGACCCTCGTCGATGCCATGCTCAAGCAGGCCGGTGCGTTCGCCGAACACGCCGCCGAGAAGCTCGACGACCGGATGATGGACTCCAACGACCTGGAGCGTGAGAAGGGCATCACGATCCTCGCCAAGAACACGGCGGTGAAGTATCACCCCAAGGACGGCGGGGACCCGATCACGATCAACATCATCGACACCCCCGGCCACGCCGACTTCGGTGGCGAGGTCGAGCGCGGTCTGTCGATGGTGGACGCGGTCGTCCTGCTGGTCGACGCCTCCGAGGGCCCGCTCCCGCAGACCCGCTTCGTGCTCCGCAAGGCCCTCACGGCCCGGATGCCGGTCATCCTGTGCATCAACAAGACCGACCGCCCCGACTCCCGGATCGACGAGGTCGTCAACGAGACCTACGACCTCTTCCTGGACCTGGACGCGGACGAGGACCAGATCGAGTTCCCGATCGTCTACGCCTGCGCCCGTGACGGCGTCGCCTCGCTGACCAAGCCGGAGGACGGCACCGTCCCCGCCGACAGCGAGAACCTCCAGCCGTTCTTCACCACGCTGCTGGAGCACATCCCGGCGCCGGAGTACGACGAGGACGCCCCGCTTCAGGCCCACGTCACCAACCTCGACGCGGACAACTTCCTCGGCCGTATCGCGCTGCTCCGTGTCGAGCAGGGCGAGCTGAAGAAGGGCCAGACCGTCGCGTGGATCAAGCGTGACGGCACCATGGCCAACGTCCGCATCACCGAGCTGATGATGACCGAGGCGCTCACCCGCAAGCCCGCCGAGAAGGCCGGCCCCGGTGACATCTGTGCGGTCGCCGGTATCCCGGACATCATGATCGGCGAGACGCTGGCCGACCCGGAGAACCCGATCGCGCTGCCGCTGATCACGGTCGACGAGCCGGCCATCTCGATGACCATCGGTACGAACACCTCGCCGCTGGTCGGCAAGGGCGGCAAGGGCCACAAGGTCACCGCCCGCCAGGTCAAGGACCGCCTCGACCGCGAGCTGATCGGTAACGTCTCGCTGCGCGTGCTGGACACCGAGCGCCCCGACGCCTGGGAGGTCCAGGGCCGTGGTGAGCTGGCGCTGGCGATCCTCGTCGAGACCATGCGCCGGGAGGGCTTCGAGCTCACCGTCGGCAAGCCCGAGGTCGTCACCAAGGAGATCGACGGCAAGACGCACGAGCCGATCGAGCGGCTGACGATCGACTCCCCCGAGGAGCACCTCGGCGCGATCACGCAGCTGATGGCGTCCCGCAAGGGCCGTATGGAGACCATGACCAACCACGGTTCCGGCTGGATCCGCATGGAGTGGATCGTGCCGTCGCGTGGCCTGATCGGCTTCCGTACGGAGTTCCTGACCCAGACCCGCGGTACGGGCATCGCGCACTCCCTCTTCGAGGGCCACGAGCCGTGGTTCGGCGAGCTGCGCACCCGCCACAACGGTTCGCTGGTCGCGGACCGCTCCGGTTCGGTCACGCCGTTCGCGATGGTCAACCTCCAGGAGCGCGGCGTGATCTTCACGGAGCCGGGCACCGAGGTGTACGAGGGCATGATCGTCGGTGAGAATTCGCGCTCCGACGACATGGACGTGAACATCACCAAGGAGAAGAAGCTCACCAACATGCGTGCGGCTTCGGCGGACACCACCGAGAACGTCGTCCCGCCGCGCAGGCTCTCCCTGGAGCAGTCGCTGGAGTTCTGCCGCGACGACGAGTGCATCGAGGTCACCCCGGAGACGGTCCGTATCCGCAAGGTCGTCCTGGACCAGAAGGAGCGCGGCCGCACCGCGTCGCGCGCCAAGCGGTAACACCGACGCCGTTCCGGGCCGGGCAGCCGGTCCGACGTGATGGGGCGCCCCTCCGCGTGAGGGGCGCCCCATTGCTGTGCCGTGCGAGCGCTACCGGGCCTCCGCGACGGCGATGTCAGTGGTCGGCGGCAGACTGGCGGTATGACAGCAACGACGCAGATCGAGGCCGGGCGCGAGATCGCCACGCTCATCAATGTGTTCACCGTGGTGCCGGAGCGGCAGGCGGAGTTGGTGGCGGTGCTGAGCCGGGCCACCGAGGAGACGATGAAAGACCGGCCGGGGTTCATCTCGGCGAACATCCACGCGAGCGCGGACGGCGAACGGGTCGTCAACTATGCGCAGTGGGAGAGCGAGGAGCACTTCCGGGTGATGCTGGCCGACCCGGCGGCGCAGGAGCACATGACGCAGGCCGCCGCGCTGGCGGAGGGGTTCGATCCACGGCTGTACGCGGTGGAGTCCGTGCACCACATATAGGGATCTGCCGGCGCCGTCTCGGGGATGTCCCCAGGGGGCCCGTGGCGGGCCGTCCGTGGCGGCCCGTCCGTTCGGGGCCGTCCCCTCGGGCTCGCCTGCCTCGGGGGCGGCGCCGGGGCCTCACCCGGTTCCGTCCCCGTGCCCCTCACCGTCCCCCCGCCGTTCCCCCTCCCGTTCCTTCCCCGCTCGGGCATCCGAGGGGTTTCTCAGGTCTTCGGAGCAGTGGCGGTCGTCGCCGAAGTGCGGTACGTCCCCCTTTGCGATCTTATGTGGGCTAGGCATGATCCCGGACCTGAGGAGGCGTCATGCGGAGAGCCACGCGCGCGAAGTGGGGCGGATGCGCCGTCGCCGTCGCCCTCGTGGCCACGGCATGCGGGGGCGGGGCCGGTGCAAGCCGTTCCGGGGTGATCAGCTCGTCCTGGGGCGATCCGCAGAATCCGCTGGAGCCGGCGAACACCAATGAGGTCCAGGGCGGCAAGGTTCTGGAGATGCTGTTCCGCGGGCTCAAGCGCTATGACCCGAAGACGGGCGCTGCGGAGAATGTGATTGCGGACCGGATCGAGACGTCGGATTCGAAGAATTTCACGGTCACGCTGAAGAAGGGCTGGACCTTCAGTAATGGCGAGAAGGTCACCGCCAAGTCTTTCGTGGATGCCTGGAATTATGGTGCGCTGCTGAGCAACAAGCAGAAGAACGCGGCGTTCTTTCAATATATTGACGGCTTCTCGAAGGTGCATCCGGACAGCGGGAACCCCCGGGCCAAGACCCTGTCGGGGCTGGTGGTGATGGACGACCGGACCTTTACCGTCAAGCTCAACCAGAAGTTTTCCAGCTGGCCGGACACGCTGGGCTACTCGGCCTTCATGCCGCTACCGCAGGCATTCTTCCGGAATCACGACGCCTGGATCCGCAAGCCCGTCGGGAACGGGCCGTACCTCGTGGACTCCTACGAAAAGGGGTCCGTGCTGCGGATGCGGAAGTGGGCGAAGTATCCGGGTGACGACCCGGCGCACAACGGCGGTATCGATCTGCGGGTCTATACGGACAACAACACCGCCTATACCGATCTGCAGGCCGGCAACCTCGATCTGGTCGATGATGTGCCCGCCGCGCAGCTCAAGCATGTGAAGACGGACCTCGGGGGGCGCTATATCAATCAGCCGGCCGGGATCATTCAGACCCTGACCTTCCCCATGTACGACAAGAGGTGGAACCACCCGGGCGCGGAGAAGGTGCGGCGCGGCCTCTCGATGGCGATCGACCGGGACCAGATCACCCGGGAGATCTTCCAGAAGACCCGGACGCCCGCAACGGACTGGACCTCGCCGGTGCTGGGCGCGGACGGAGGCTACAAGGCGGGGCTGTGCGGCGATGCCTGTGTGTTCAACGCGGCCAGGGCAAAGCAGCTGATCAAGGAGGGCGGCGGCATTCCCGGCGGCAGGACGATGCTCACGTACAACGCCGATACGGGGTCCCACAAGGACTGGGTCGACGCCGTCTGCAACAGCATCAACAAGTCGCTGGGGGACGACAACGCCTGTGTCGGGGACCCGGTCGGGACGTTCGCCGACTTCCGGAACAAGATCACGGCCAAGCAGATGACCGGGCCGTTCCGGGCCGGCTGGCAGATGGACTATCCGCTGATTCAGAACTTTCTGCAGCCGCTGTACTACACCAACGCCTCTTCCAATGACGGCAAGTTCAGCAATCGCACCTTCGACAAGCTGGTGAACGAGGCGAATGCGGCAACGGACACCGGTCAGGCGGTCGCGAAGTTCCAGGACGCGGAGAAGATCCTCGCCCAGCAGATGCCGGCCATTCCGCTGTGGTACCAGAACGGCAGCGGCGGCTATTCGGACCGGATCAGCAATGTGTCACTGAATCCGTTCAGTGTGCCCGTCTACAACGAGATCAAGGTCAACTGACTGCGGTGTGAGGGAGGTTGACGCTTCATGGGACGCTATGTGATCCGGCGGCTGCTCCAGATGATCCCGGTGTTCATCGGCAGCACATTCCTGATCTTCTTCATGGTCTATGCGCTGGGCGACCCCGTGGCCGCGATGTTCGGCGACCGGGCCCCCGACCCCGCCACCGCCGCGCAGATCCGCCGCGATCTCTTCCTCGATGAGCCGCTGTGGAAGCAGTATGTGCATTACATGGGCCAGATCTTCCAGGGGAATTTCGGCACCGCGTTCAACGGCCAGTCGGTCACCGAGCTGATGGCCTCCGCCTTTCCCGTCACGCTCCGGCTGACCATCGTCGCCATCGTGATCGAGATGGTGGTGGGCATCGTGCTGGGGGTGTTCAGCGGGCTGCGGCGCGGCCGGGACATCGACACCACGGTGCTGGTCCTCAGCCTCGTCGTGGTGTCCATCCCGACGTTCGTCAGCGGCTATCTGCTGCAATTCCTGTTCGGGGTGCAGTGGGGCTGGGCCGCGCCGTCCGTGGCTCCGGAAGCGCCACTGAACGAACTCCTGCTGCCGGGGCTGGTGCTGGCGCTGGTCTCGCTCGCCTATGTGACCCGGCTGACCCGGACCTCGATCGCGGAGAACGCCCGCGCCGACTACGTCCGTACGGCCATCGCCAAGGGCCTGCCCCGGCACCGGGTCATCACCCGCCATCTGCTGCGCAATTCGCTGATCCCGGTGGTCACGTTCATCGGCACGGACATCGGCGCCCTGATGGGCGGCGCGATCGTCACCGAGCGCATCTTCAACATCCACGGCGTCGGATTCCAGCTCTACCAGGGCATCCTGCGGCAGAATTCGCCGACCGTCGTGGGCTTCGTGACCATCCTGGTGCTGGTCTTCCTCCTGGCGAACCTCCTCGTCGACCTGTTGTACGCCGTCCTCGACCCGAGGATCCGCTATGCCTGAGTCCTACGTCCCGAAGGAAGCCATCGGCCATGGCGACGGCGGCCCCGCCGCGCTGGCCATCGGCGAGGCGGAGTCCCTGGAGCGACGGCCCGGTGCCGCCCCGCCGGGCGCCGGCCCAACCGGCGCAGAGCCCCTCGGCAAGCCCCGCAGCCTGTGGAGCGACGCCTGGCACGATCTGTGCCGCAACCCCGTGTTCGTGGTCTCCGCGCTGGTCATCGTCTTCCTGGTGATCATCGCGATCTGGCCGCAGCTGATCGCCACCGGCAACCCGTACCGCGCGGACCTCGCCAAGGCGCAGCAGGGCTCCCAGCCCGGCCACCCCTTCGGCTTCGACACCCAGGGCCGGGACGTCTACACCCGGGTGGTCTACGGGGCCCGTGCCTCCATCACCGTCGGTGTCTGCGCCACGACCGGTGCGGCGCTGCTCGGCAGCCTGCTGGGCGGGCTGGCCGGCTTCTTCGGCGGCTGGGGCGACACCCTGCTCTCCCGGCTCGCCGATATCTTCTTCGGCATCCCGGTGATCCTCGGCGGCCTGGTTTTTCTCTCCGTCGTCACCAGCACCACGGTCTGGCCCGTGGTCGGCTTCATCGTGCTGCTCGGCTGGCCGCAGATCTCCCGTATCGCCCGCGGCTCCGTCGTCACCGCCAAGCAGAACGACTACGTCCAGGCCGCACGGGCGCTCGGCGCGGGCAACGGCCGGATGCTGCTGCGGCACATCGCACCGAACGCCGTCGCCCCGGTCATCGTCGTCGCCACCATCGCGCTCGGTACGTACATCGCGCTGGAGGCGACGCTCTCCTACCTGGGCGCGGGCCTGAAACCGCCCACCGTCTCCTGGGGCATCGACATCTCCGCGGCCTCCACGTACATCCGCAGCGCACCGCACATGCTGCTGTGGCCCGCGGGCGCGCTGAGCATCACGGTGCTGGCGTTCATCATGCTCGGCGACGCGGTGCGCGACGCCCTCGACCCCAAGCTGCGCTGAGGAGCCGGAAGATGACGAACCACGAGGCGGAGCCCGGGCCCGCGGGCGCCGCGACGGCCGTCGCCGAACCCCCGCTGCTCGACGTCCGCGATCTGCGGGTCGAGTTCCGCACCCGGGACGGCGTGGCGAAGGCCGTCAACGGCGTCAGCTACCACGTCGCGCCAGGGCAGACGCTGGCGGTGCTCGGGGAGTCCGGCTCCGGCAAGTCCGTCACGGCACAGGCCGTGATGGGCATTCTCGATTCACCGCCGGGGTTCGTCACCGGCGGCGAGATCGTCTTCCAGGGGCGCGATCTGCTCACCCTGCGCAAGGACGAGCGGCGCAAGATCCGCGGGGCGAAGATGGCGATGATCTTCCAGGACGCCCTGTCCGCGCTGAATCCGGTCCTCACCGTCGGCGCACAGCTCGGGGAGATGTTCCAGGTCCACGAGGGGATGTCCCGTAAGGAGGCCCGCGGCAAGGCCGTGGAGCTGATGGAGCGGGTCGGCATCCCCGCGGCCCGACAGCGGGTGGGCGACTATCCGCACCAGTTCTCCGGCGGGATGCGCCAGCGCATCATGATCGCGATGGCGCTGGCCCTCGGCCCCGAGCTGATCATCGCGGACGAGCCGACCACGGCGCTGGATGTCACCGTCCAGGCGCAGGTGATGGACCTGCTCGCGGAGCTGCAGCGCGAACTCACCATGGGGCTGATTCTGATCACCCATGACCTCGGGGTGGTCGCGGACGTCGCGGACACCATCGCGGTGATGTACGCGGGCCGGATCGTCGAGACCGCCCCCGTCCACCAGCTCTACAAGGCGCCCGCGCACCCGTACACCCGCGGTCTGCTGGACTCCATCCCGCGGCTGCACCACAAGGGCCGGCCGCTGTACGCCATCAAGGGCCTGCCGCCCAACCTGACCGCCATTCCGCCGGGCTGCCCCTTCCACCCGCGCTGTCCGCTGGCCCAGGACGTCTGCCGTACCGACCTTCCGCCGCTCTACGAGGTCGGACCCGGCCGGGCCAGTGCCTGCCACTTCTGGAAGGAGACCCTCGATGGCGCACGGTGACGAGGGCGCCCCGGCGGTCGCCGCCGGGGAACCGATCCTGGAGATCCGCGATCTGGTCAAACACTTCCCGCTCACCCGGGGCGTGCTCTTCAGGAAGCACGTCGGCGCGGTCCAGGCCGTCGACGGTGTCTCCTTCGACCTCCGCAAGGGCGAAACGCTCGGCATCGTCGGCGAATCGGGCTGCGGCAAGTCCACGGTCGCCAAGCTGCTGGTCGGCCTGGAACGGCCGACGGCGGGCCGGATCCGCTACCGGGGCGAGGACATCAGTGCCCTGTCCGGCCGGGCGCTGAAGGCCGTACGGCGCAACATCCAGATGGTGTTCCAGGACCCCTACACCTCCCTGAACCCCCGGATGACCGTCGGCGACATCATCGGTGAGCCGTACGAGATCCACCCCGAGGTGGCCCCCAAGGGAGACCGCCGCAGAAAGGTCCGGGAACTCCTGGACGTGGTCGGGCTCAACCCCGAGTACATCAACCGCTATCCGCACCAGTTCTCCGGCGGACAGCGCCAGCGCATCGGCATCGCCCGCGGCCTCGCGCTGCGCCCGGAGATCATCGTCGCCGATGAACCGGTCTCCGCGCTGGATGTCTCCGTCCAGGCCCAAGTGGTCAATCTGCTGGAGCAGTTGCAGAACGAGTTCGACCTGTCGTACGTCTTCATCGCCCACGATCTGTCCGTCGTACGGCATATCTCCGACCGCGTCGCGGTGATGTACCTGGGCCGGCTCGCCGAGATCGGCACCGAGGAGCAGATCTACGACCACCCCACCCACCCGTACACCCAGGCCCTGCTGTCCGCCGTGCCCGTCCCCGACCCGGACGCCCGCACCCACCAGGACCGCATCCTGCTGGCGGGCGACGTCCCCTCGCCCGCCGCCCCGCCCTCCGGCTGCCGCTTCCGCACCCGCTGCTGGAAGGCCCGGCAGCTGTGCGCCGACGTCGTGCCGCCACTGGACGTGCCCGCGGAGTTCCGGGAGGCGGCGGGACCGGCCGCGCACGACTCCGCCTGCCACTTCGCCGAGGAGCGGCAAGTGGTGCCGAGCGAGTGAGAGAAGCCGGAGCCCGCCTCCCGTAGGGGAAGCGGGCTCCGGCTTCGAGCGGCGGCTGCGGCGGCCGTCTAGTCGGTCTTGCCGACCTCGCCGGCCGCCTCGACGTCCTCCATCGCGGCCAGCGCCGGGTCGAGGATGATGTCCTCGTCCCGGGCCGCGGTCGTCGGCTCCTCGGGGAAGTGACAGGCCGTGAGATGGCCGGCCTTGTTCCCGGTGATCTGGACGAGTGGCGGCTCCTCGGTCGCGCACTTGTCCTGCGCCTTCCAGCACCGGGTACGGAACCGGCAGCCGGAGGGCGGGTTGACGGGGGAGGGGACGTCACCGGCGAGGCGGATGCGCTCGCGGTCCTCCTCCTCGCCTTCCACCAGCTTGGCCTCGGGCACCGCCGAGAGCAGGGCGTGGGTGTACGGGTGGCGCGGCCGGTTGTAGATCTCGTCGCGGGCACCCACCTCGACGATCTTGCCGAGGTACATCACCGCGACCCGCTCGCTGAAGTGCCGCACGATCGCCAGGTCGTGGGCGATGAACAGGAACGCGATGCCCAGCTCACGCTGCAGCTTCTGGAGCAGGTTGACGACCTGCGCCTGGATGGAGACATCGAGCGCGGAGACCGGCTCATCGGCGATGATCAGCTTCGGCTCCAGGGCGAGCGCCCGGGCCACGCCGATGCGCTGGCGCTGGCCGCCGGAGAACTCGTGCGGGAAGCGGTTGTAGTGCTCCGGGTTGAGACCGACGGTCTCCAGGAGCTCACGGATCCGCTTCTCCCGGCCACCGGGCGGGTTGATCCCGTTGATCTCCATCGGGCCGCCGATGATGGTGCCCACCGTCTGCCGCGGGTTCAGCGAGGCATACGGGTCCTGGAAGATCATCTGGATCTCGGAGCGGATCGGCGCCAGTTCCTTGCGGCCGGCGTGCGTGATGTCCTGCCCCGCGTACGTGATCTTGCCGGAGGACGGCTCCATGAGCCGGGTGAGCAGCCGTCCGGTGGTGGACTTGCCGCAGCCCGACTCGCCGACCAGGCCGAAGCTTTCGCCGGCGTGCACGGTCAGGTCGACGCCGTCGACCGCCTGGACCGCGCCGACCTTCCGCTTGAACGGGAATCCGCCGTAGATCGGGAAGTGCTTGGTGAGGCCCTCGGCGGTCAGCAGCGGCTCGCCCGGGACGGGCGCGGCGTCGCGAGGCGCCGGGAGGGTGACGTTGTCTGTCATGGTGGTCGCTCCCTAGCCCAGCCGGGGCTTGATCTGCTCGGTGAAGAGGGTCTGTTTCTGCTCGGCGCTCAGGTGGCACGCGGCGGCGCGCCCCAGCTCCAGCAGCGGCCGCTCGTCGGTGCAGCGCGCACCGCCGACCTCGCCGGTGAAGCCGCAGCGCGGATGGAAGGCGCAGCCGGAGGGCGGGTTGAGCAGGCTCGGCGGCGACCCGGGGATCGGGTGCAGCGCCTCGCTGACGTCCGAGGAGAGCCGCGGCATGGAGCTCAGCAGGCCCCAGGTGTACGGGTGCCGGGGCTGGGTGAGGATCTCCTTGACGGAGCCCCGCTCCACCGCCCGGCCCGCGTACATCACCAGCAGGTCGTCCGCGGTGTTGGCGACCACGCCGAGGTCATGGGTGATCAGGATGATCGCGGAGCCGAACTCCTGCTGCAGGTCCTTGAGGAGGTCGAGGATCTGCGCCTGGACGGTGACGTCCAGAGCGGTGGTCGGCTCGTCCGCGATCAGGAGCTGGGGGTTGCAGGCCAGCGCCATGGCGATCATGGCGCGCTGGCGCATACCGCCGGAGAACTGGTGCGGATAGTCGTCCACCCGCAGAGTCGGCTGCGGGATACCGACCTTGGTCAGCAACTCGATGGCGCGCTGCCGGCCCTCGCGCTTGCTTGCGCCGGTGTGCTTCATGAACGGCTCGGCGATCTGCCGGCCGACCGTGTAGTACGGCGACAGCGCGGTCAGCGCGTCCTGGAAGATCATGGCCATCTTGTTGCCGCGGAGCTTTTCCAGGGTCTTCTCCCGGGCTCCGGTCAACTCCTGGCCGTCCAGGACGATTTCGCCACCGATCTCGGTGGCCTTCGGGTTGTGCAGCCCCAGGATCGCGAGGTTGGTCACCGACTTGCCGGAGCCCGATTCGCCGACGATGCCGAGGGTCTGGCCGCGTTCCAGATCGAAGGAGAGACCGTCGACCGCCTTGACGATGCCGTCCTCGGTGGAGAACCGCACATGCAGGTCACGGACGGACAGGAAGGGGTCGGACCCGGCCGGCACCGTGGTGCCTTCGGTCTTGGTGAGTGTGGTCACTTCAGGCTCTCCTAGGACAGGCGCACGCGCGGGTCGATGAAGGCGTACGTCGCATCCACGATGATGTTGAACACCAGGATCAGGGCGGCGCTGAAGATCAGCACGCCCATGACCATGGGCAGATCGAGGGTGGTGACGGAGTCGATCGCCAGGCGGCCGATGCCCGCCAGCTGGAAGGTGAACTCGGTGATCATCGCGCCGCCGAACAGCGAGCTGAGGTCCATGCCGAGGATGGTCACGATGGGGATCAGCGAACCGCGCCAGGCGTAGCGCAGGAAGACGTACGAGCTGGACATGCCCTTGGCCTTGGCCGTCCGGACGTGTTCCTCCTGCAGCTGCTCGATCATCGTCGAGCGGGACATACGGGTGTACTGCGCGGTGAAGATCGTCGACATCACGATCCAGGGGATCAGCAGTCCCATGAACCACCCGGCGGGGTTCGAGGTGAAGTCCACGTACTTGGGGGAGTCCAGGAGACCGCTGTAGACGAACAGACCGAGCGCGATCGGACCGAGGATGTAGATCTGCGCCGAGCTCAGCACCATCGAGACGGAGGTGAGCACCTTGTCCAGGGCCGAGCCGCGCTTGTAGGCGGCCAGCAGGCCGGTGCCCAGACCCACGGTCAGGAACACCGCGGCACCGCCGATGGCCAGCGACGCGGTGGTGGGCAGCCGGTCGAGCAGCGTCGAGAACACGTCCTGCTTGGTGGCGAAGGAGTAGCCGAAGCACGGGGCGCTGCAGTGGCCGATGGAGTAGTCGCGGCCGGCGAAGATGCCGACGAGGAAGTCCCAGAACTGCGTCGTCAGCGGCTTGTCGAGGCCGAGGTTCTGATGGATCAGCGCGATGTTGTCCGCGGTGCAGTTCTTTCCGCAGGACATCGTTGCCGGGTCACCGGCACCGAAGAACATGAAGAAGGTGAAGGCGCTGAGCAGAAAAAGGATGACAACAGCGCCGAACGTCCGGCGAAGTAGGAATTGAAGCATGGCAGTTCGCTGCTCTCAGGACGGCGGCGGCTGTGGGCGTGAGGGGTGGGTGGGAAGGCCCCGGAGGGCGCGCGTTCCGCCGTGTGCGCGCCATCCGGAGTGCCTTCGTCAGGTGGTGGCCTGGTGGGCCACCGCTGCAGCTACTTCTTCAGGTACAGGGTGTTCGGGTCGAGGTAGCTGACGTCCAGGTTGTAGCGGACGCCACCGACGTTCGAGCCGTACAGCTGGAGCACCTTGGTGTAGAAGGCCGGTGCGGCCGGGTTGACCTTCTCCACGATGTACTGGTGCAGCTTCTGCCACTCCGCGGTCGCCTTCTTGACGTCGGCGATCTTCGAGATCCGGGCGATCTCGGAGTTCACGTGCTTGTCGTTGATGTGGGAGTAGTTGGAGGCGCCGTCCTGGATGGTGGTGCCGTCGTACGAGGGCGGGATGACCGTCGAGGCGTCCGGCCAGTCCTGGCCCCAGCCCGTCATGTAGATGTCGAAGCCGTTGTCGACCTTGCCCATCTGCTCGTACCAGGAGGCCGCGTCGACCTCCTTCTTCTGCACGTTGAAGCCGGCCTTGGTCAGCGCGTCCTCGATGGCGACGGCTTCCTTCTGGCGCGACTCGGTGTTCGAGAAGGCGTAGACGAGCTTCATGCCCGTCTTGCCGGCCTCCTTGAGGAGCTTCTTGGCCTTCTCCGGCTCGCCGTTGGGGTGCGAGAGCTTGCCGTAGGGGTCGTAGCCCTTCTTGTAGCCCGCCACGGTCGGGGCGAGCAGACCGCCGGCGATCTCACCGCCGTAGCTGCCGCCGTTGAGCCGGACGAGCTGCTGGTCCGGCAGCGCGTAGGTGATCGCGTCGCGGATCTTCTTGTCCTTGAGGCGGTCCATGTTGAAGTTCATCTGCCAGACGTAGGGCTGGTAGCCCTGCACCATGCGCTTGCTCGCGCTCCGGTTGTCCAGCACGTTCTTCGTCAGCGTCGGGTCGACCGAGTTGGTGAAGCTCACCGCGTTCTTGGCCTCACCCTGGTCGGCCATCAGGCGCTTGGTGGAGTCCGACGCCTGGTGGTTGAAGGTGATGTTGAAGCCGTCCGGGTACTGGTGGTGGACCGGGTCCGTCTTCGCGTCCCAGTTCTTGTTGCGCACCAGCTGCATGGACTTGCCGGACTTGAACGCCGCGATCTTGTACGGGCCCGAGGTCACCGGCTTGACGTCGTAGGCGTCCTTGGTGTCCTTCGCACTGTCCGGGACCGCGCTGTAGCCAGGCATCGTCAGCGCGTAGGGCAGCTGCGAGTTCGGCTGCTTGAAGTGGAAGATGATGGTCTTCGCGTCCGGCGTGTCCAGCACGCTCTTGGGCAGGTGGTCGCCCTTGTACGGACCGTCCGGCAGCGCCTTGCGGTACGTGGTGCCGGCGCCCGACAGCCAGGTCTGGATGTAGGTGGGACCGTCGGTGATGAACTTGGCGTAGAGCCGCTCGATGCTGTGGCGGATGTCCTTCGAGGTGATCGGCGTACCGTCCTCGAACTTGATGCCGTCCTTGAGCGTGTACTTCCAGGTCTTGCCGCCGTCGGACATCTGGCCGGCGTCGGTGGCGAGGTCGCCCACGACCTTGGCGTTGCCCTTGTCGTCCTGCTTGAAGCTGGTCAGGCCGCGGAAGATCAGCTGGGACAGCGCCTTCATGTCGCTGACGTACATCTGGCCCGGGTCCAGGTGGTTGTAGCTGTCACGCTGGTAGACGCGGAGGGTGCCGCCGGAGTGGGCGCCCTTGACGGCGACCGCCGGGCCGGTGGAGTCGGAGGTCGTGCCCATCGGGATCGCCTTGGCCTGGGAGGCGGCGTCCTTGTCGGTCTGCGACTTGCTCTCGTTGGAGCCGCTGCCGCCGCTGCAACCGGTGAGCGCGAGCGATCCGGCCGCGAGGGCCACGATCGCCGCGCGTGCTCTGCGCGTAGATAGTGCGTTCATGGGTTTCCAAGCACCTGCCTGTCAGTTGGTGTCCAGATGTGCTGTCTGACGCATCCCGGGCGGGCCCGGCAGGGGTGACAGCAAGCCCCCTCAAGTGGACGATCAGCGCCCGGACTTGGGATCGAAGGCGTCGCGTACCGAATCTCCGAGCAGGTTGAAGCAGAGCACGAAGATCACCATGGCCACGGCGGGGATGAGCAGGAACGCAGGGTCGTTCTCGTAGAAGCGCGCACCTGCCTGGAACAGCGCACCCCAGTCGGGGGTCGGTTCGACGATGCCGACGCCCAGGAAGGACAGGCCCGCCTCCGCGGTCACGAAGAGGGGGAGCATGTAGGTGCCCTGCACCAGCACGGGAGTGACGACGTTCGGCAGCAGCTCCTTGCGGATGATCCGCCAGGGCGAGGCGCCGGTGATCTTCGCGGCTTCGACGAATTCCCGCTCCCGCAGGGAGAGCACCTGTCCTCGCAGCAGCCGGGCCAGACCCATCCAGCCCAGGGACCACTGCACGATGATCAGCGCACAGACCCGCACATAGGTCGGGGTCTCGTCGCCCGGCGGCACGAAGAGCGCCACCACGACCGGCATGAACGCCACAAAGGTCAGCTGGCTCGGGAAGGCCAGCAGGAAGTCGATCACCCGGCTGAGGAAGTAGTCGGTCCTGCCGCCGATGAAGCCGGCGGTGATGCCGATGATGATGCCGGTGACCACGGTCAGGAGGGTCACCGCGACCGAGATGCCGAGCGACATTCTCATGCCGTAGATCAGCCGCATGAACACATCGCGGCCCAGCTGCGGCTCGATGCCGAACCAGTGCTCGGGGGAGATCCCGCCGTTGGTGCCCGCCGGGTATCCGAACTCATCGAGGAGATTGGGATCGTCACTGCCGTAGAGCGTGTACGGGTCCTTGCCGTACAGGGCGCTGATCACCGGGGCCAGTGCCGCGATGACGAAGAAGGCGAGCACGATGATCGCGCAGAGCATGCCGGTGCGGTCGCGTTTGAAACGCGTCCACATCAATTGGCCGGGGGAACGGCCGACGAGCTCACCGCCCTTGCCTGCCTTTTCCTTCTTCAGACCGTCGGGGCCAGGTCCTGGGGTGTCGGACGTGGTAGCCGCGGTCTGGGATGGACTTGTCATCGCGAAGTGCCCCCGCGCCGAGTTCTCTTGGAACATGAAGCGGCACCGAATGCACCGCTGGATGAGCGGACTTTCGCAAGTGATTTATGGCGGAGTCAAGGGGATCGGGTGTGCTCGTGAACAGGTCGTCTACTTCTTGAGCGAACATTACGCAAGTTGACGCCATGGCGTGCTTGACAGGTGGGCGGGATATACGGCATGGGGGACATATCGATACAAACGTCTTTAACATGAAGGCAACTTCACTGTCGCAACACCGATATACGGACGCGCCATGATGAACAACGTACGGCCGTGCGGGTGCCGTAGACCGGCCGGGACGCCAGGTGGCGTCCCGGCCGGTTGTCGTTTGCGGTCATTTCGTCCACCGCTCGCTGCGGGCTGTGTTGTCCCTGCGCCGGGTCTGGAGTAGACCTGCGGTAGGCACCCCCTCACCTGGGGGGTGCCAGGACCACCCAGTACATCGACACGGACGGGGGCTGGCCGTGTCCACAACGCGGGACGGCGTTCTCACCCGCGGCGCACGCGGCATCGGCGCGCTGGTCTGCTTGCTGCTCGCGCTGCTCACCGCGGGCTGGATCATCCGGGATCTGACGATCGCCCAGCACGGCGCGGATGTGGGGTGGACCTGGCTCGGCGAGGCACGCCGGCCGCGGGAGTTCACCGCCTGGGCCACCTCGGCGTTCGACCCCCTGCTGGTACTCGGGGCGCTCATCGTCGCGGTCGTCGCGGTACGCAGCGCCGTCACCCCGTCCGTGGCCGCGGGCGCGCTGCTCTCGCTGGCGGCCGTCACCGTACTGCTGCGGGTTCCGCTGGTGTGGATACTGGGCGCGGGCTGGCTCCAAGGGCTGGACAGCGGCCTCACCGAGCGGGCGCGGCTGACCGCCCTCACCCAGCTCGCCCTGGCGGTCGCGCTGATCGTGGTGGTCGTGGCGGGCCGACGGCGGGCCGGGGCGGGCCGGCACGCCGGTCACGGTGCGCGCGGGCTGCCGGCGGTGGCGTCCTCGGCGTACGGAGTGGTCCACGCGGTGCACTACCGGGCGGATCCCGAGCGGCCCGGCCGGCCGTACAAGGGGGCGGCCGTCGCCGCCGCCGTCTTCCTGGGCACCGCCGGACTCGCCGTGGCCGGCTGGGAGGTCCACTGGCAGGTGCGGCTCGGCGGGGACGTCTACCGCAAGGGGCTGCTCGGGGATGCGTCCGTCTTCCGTGCCCTGCTGCAGCCGCCGGTGCACTGGCAGGCGGTGGCGCTCGCGCTGCTGGCCCTGGGGGCCGCGGCCGCCCTGCTGCGCCGCGCGCCCTGGGCCCGGCCCGCGGGGGTGACGGCCGCGGCCCTGCTGCTCGTGCACGGAGCCGTGGCGCTCGTCTTCGCCCAGCGCACCGGCGAGCTCGGCCGCCTCACCGCGCTGCCCGTCCAGGCCCGGCTGGAGGTGGGCACCGCGGCCTTCGTGGCGGCCGCAGGACTGGCCGCACTGCTCGCTGCGGCCCGGCCCGGCGTACCGGAGGCCTCCCACGACGCGGACGGGGTGCTGGCGTACGGCTCCGCCCCGGGCGAGGCGCGGCCACCGCACGCCCCACCCCCGCCGTCCAGGCTTCCGCCCGGCTGGTGAGACGGCTCCCCGGTCCCCGCGACGGCTACGGCCTCAGGACGGCATCCCCAAGGACCGCTTGAGGAATTCGACCTGGAGCAGCAGTAGGTTTTCGGCCACCTGCTCCTGCGAGGCCATGTGCGTCACCCCGGACAGGGGCAGCACCTCGTGCCGGCGGCCCGCGGCCAGCAGTGCCGAGGACAGCCGCAGTGAGTGCGCCACCACCACGTTGTCGTCCGCGAGGCCGTGCACGATCAGCATCGGACGGTGCGGCTCCACCGCCCCGGACAGTCCCTCATCCGTGATCAGCGAGTTCGCCGCATAGACCGCCGGCTCCTCGTCCGGGTGGCCGAGATACCGCTCCTGGTAATGGGTGTCGTACAGGCGCAGATCGGTCACCGGCGCGCCGACCACCGCCGCATGGAAGACATCGGGGCGGCGCAGCGCCGCGAGCCCCGCGAGATAGCCGCCGAAGGACCAGCCGCGGATCGCCACCCGGTCCATATCGAGGGGAAAGGATCCGGCCAGCGCCTGGAGGGCATGGACCTGGTCGTCCAGCGCGTACTCGGCGAGCCGGCGGGAGACCGCCTTCTCCCAGGCGGGGGAGCGGCCCGGGGTGCCCCGGCCGTCCGCGACGATCACCGCGAACCCCTGGTCGGCGAACCACTGGGAGGTCAGATGGGCGTGGTGCGAGGCGACCACCCGCTGGCCGTGCGGACCGCCGTACGGGTCCATCAGCACCGGCAGCGGACCCTCGCTCTCCGTATATCCGGTGGGCAGCAGCACCGCGCACGGAATCTCGCGTTCCCCGGCCCGGACGAGACGGGGGCGAGCGGTCAGCACCGGCTCCTCGACGCAGGAGCCGATGGTGGCGAGGGTCTTCTCCCCGCCGTCGGGATTCAGCCGCACCACCTCCACCTGGGTGCCGGGCCGCTCCAGCGACGTCTGCGACAGCACGGTCACCGCGCCACCGCGCACCGCGGAGGACACGGTCGGATACGGGCGCTCGGCCACCCGCTCCCAGCCACCCTGGTCACCGCTGCCGCGGAACCAGGCGCGGTAGACGCCGATGTCATGCATCTCGGTGCCGCTCGCGGAGAAGAGGACATCGTCCTCACCGATGTCCAGAACGGCCCGGACGTGCAGCGGCGCCCCGGTCAGCGGGCGGTCGCCGACGAACAGTTTGCGCGCGCCGCCCTCGTCCGAGATCCGCACCAGCCGGCCGTCCGGCGTCCAGGCCGGCGCCCCGGGGAACGGCTCGACCCACGCCTCGTCCTCCTCCTCGTGCACCGTCCTGGTCCTACCGGTCGCGGTGTCGACGGTCAGATAGCGCTGGTCGCGCTGGTCGCGGGCCTGGACGAGCAGCAGCGGCGGCCCGGCCGCCGACCAGTGGACGCGCGCGAGGTAGGGGTAGCGCTCGGTGTCCCAGCTGATGTCCGTGCGCGAGCCGTCCAGGCCGAACAGCGCCAGCGTGACCGCGGCGTTGCGGGTGCCCGCCGCCGGATACGCGACCCGGGCGGGCTCCTGGTCCGGGTGGGCGGGGTCGGAGATCCACCAGCGCTGCACCGGCGCCTCGTCGACCCGCGCCGCCAGCACCGCGTCGCTGGCCGGCGACCACCAGAAGCCCCGGTAGCGGCCCATCTCCTCGGCCGCGATGAACTCCGCCAGACCCCAGGTCACCTCGGGCCCGTCGGGCTCCGCCAGCACCCGGTCCGCCGGCGCGGCGCCCCCGCCGCCCTCGTCCGCGGTCGCGCCGCCGTCGACCGTGACCACCCGCAGCCCGCCGTCCGCCACAAAGGCCACCTGACGGCCGTCCGGCGACGGGCGGGGGTCCACGACCGGCCCTCGGACGGGGAGTTCACGGGTGGTGCCGGCCCGTAGTTCGGAGACGAACAGCCGGCCGGAGAGCGTGAACGCCGCCAACTCCACGGCGGCGTCCGTCGCATAGCCGACGATGCCCGCCGAGCTCTCCCGGCTGCGCTCGCGGCGGGCCCGCTCCTGCGGCGGAAGGTCCTCCTCCACACCGGCCAGCAGGGCCTGCGGATCGGCGGCCGTGAACTCCCGGCCCGCTTCCAGATCGAGCACCCACAACCGCTGGCTGCGATCGGTACCCGAGTGGGAACGGAGGAAGGCGACGCGCGTGCCGTCGGGGGAGAGGGCGTAGCCGCGTGGTGCGCCGAGAGTGAAGCGCTGCGTACGGGCGTACTGCCGCGGGAACGAAGGCTGTCCGGTCATGGGGCGAGCCTAAAGGGGGACGGGCTCACCGCGGTCGCGCTCGTGAAGATCGTGTGCGCCCCCGCTCTGCTTCCGTGCTCCGACTTATGCGCTAGGACGGAAAGTTATGATCCCTTGGGAGCCGTGAGTACGGGGTAAAGAGCCCTTGGCATACCCGGTGCGTGGGTCCGTGAAGACGGCTCGGGCACCATCAACTCTGTTCGGACCGTGAGTACTTGGAGGTGAGCCGCCGTGGCACTCTCGATTTCGGCGGTGGTGCTGCTGGCGATCATCGTCTTCTTGCTTGTCAAGAAGTCCGGACTGAAGGCCCCGCATGCCTTGGTGTGCATGCTGCTGGGCTTCTATCTGGCCAGCTCGTCCATCGCGCCGACGATCAAGCAGCTGACGACGAACGTCGCCGGCATGCTGGGGAACATCAAGTTCTGACCCGCCCCCGGCCGGTCCCGTCCGCCGCGCGCCCGTGCTCCGGCCGGGCGTACGGGGGGGGGCAGCCGGGATCGTCTGCCGGAGGCGGACCGGGCGGCTCGTAGGCTGTCCGTATGAGCGATCAGCCCGCCGGTTTCCGGCCAGCCCCCGCCGAGGGGGGCGCTTCGCGCCCGGCCCCGTCCCGCCGGCTGCTGCTGGTGCATGCGCACCCCGACGACGAGTCGATCAACAACGGTGTGACCATGGCCAAGTACGCCGCCGAGGGCGCCCAGGTCACCCTCGTGACCTGCACACGCGGCGAGGAGGGCGAGGTCATCCCGCCCGAGCTCGCCCATCTCGCGCCGGACCGCGACGACACCCTCGGCCCGTACCGCGCCGGCGAGCTGGCCGCCGCGATGGAGGCCCTGGGCGTCACGGACCACCGCTTCCTCGGCGGACCGGGCCGCTACCGGGACTCCGGGATGATGGGCGCTGCGCAGAACGAGCGGCCGGACGCCTTCTGGCAGGCCCCGCTCGACGAGGCGGCCGCCGATCTGGTGGCCGTGATCCGCGAGATCAGGCCGCAGGTTCTGGTCACTTATGACCCGAATGGCGGATACGGCCACCCCGATCACATCCAGGCCCACCGGGTGGCCATGCGCGGCGCCGAGCTGGCCGCGCAGGCGGAGTTCCGGCCCGAGCTGGGCAGCGCGTACGCGATCGGGAAGATTTACTGGAACTGCAACCCCCGGTCCGTGGTCGAGGAGGGCTTCGAGCGGCTGCGCGCGGCCGGTCACCGCTTCCCCGGAATCGCCACCGTCGACGAGGTGCCGGGGGTGGTGCCGGACTCCGAGGTCGCGGCGTCCCTCACCGGCGATCCTGCGCACAGGGCCGCGAAGACCGCGGCGATGCGGGCGCACTACACCCAGATCGCGGTCGACGGGCCGTTCTTCGCGCTCTCCAACGACTTGGGTCAGCCGCTGTTCGGCACGGAGCACTATCGGCTGGTGCACGGTGTCCCTGGCGCCGCGGACGGTGCACGCGAGGACGATCTTTTCGCGGGTGTGGGCGAAATGTTGGGTATGGAGGAGAGTGCCCGGATCGAGGAGGCGGCGGAATGAGTGCGGCGAAGAGCGGCGGAAGCGCCGCGGAGGGAAACGGCCCGGCGGCCGCCGGCAAGGGGCAGCGGTCGAGGGCGGGCTCGGGCGGCAGGTCCGGCGGTCCCGTGACGCCGTCGGCCGGCGCCGCGCTGTCCGCACCGCTGACACTGGGACGGGTGGGCATATATGTGCTGCTTCTGGTCGCGGGCGTGCTGGTCGCGTTCGCCGGAACCCTGGTGCAAGCGGCCTGGTTCCCCGGCGGGTTGGTGCTGGCGCTGGCCGGTGTCGGCGGCCTCTTCTACGGGGGCGTCCGGGCGACCGGCACCTCGGCGGGCGTGCTGGTGCCCGGCGCGGCCTGGCTGGTGACGGTGTTCCTGCTGCTCAGCAATGTCCGGCCGGAAGGTGACTTTCTCTTCGGTGCGGGGCTCGGTTCGTACATCTTCCTGCTGGGCGGCATCCTGGTCGCTGTGATCTGCGCCACCGCCGCTCAGATGCGTGCTACGGGCGTCCGGTACGGCCGAGTTGGCGGATGACGTGGTCCATACCGGGACGGATGCCGCGCAGGTCGGGGTGAACGGACCGGGTACCGGGGGTTCGCTCGTGGCGGCGGTGTTCGTACGCTCCCCGGGTGCCCGCCCGCGGCGGACAGTATGGTGGTGCGCGCCGTCGCGCCGCCCTGGGGGCACCCCCCGGCCTGTGGCCGGGGATCATCTCTGACGAGCGGCGGAGCCAACCGGGAGAACCTGCTTTGAGTCGTGAATCTGACAGTTCGTCCTCCGGCCCTCAGGGCCGTGGCGGAGCCGCGTACCCCTCAGGGACGCCGCCGTACGGCTCGCCCAGGGGAGATGCCGACGAGGCGCCGGAGCCCGGTGCCACGGCGCGGCCGGAGGAGCCCAAAACCGAGACCACGCTGACGACGCGGATCAAGATCAATATTCCGGGGTCGCGCCCCATCCCGCCGGTCGTCGTGCGCAAGACCGTCGGTGAGGAGTCCGGCATGAACGCATCGGCTGGTTCCGGCGGTTCCGCCGGTTCCCGAGGTACGCCCCGCCCTGCCCGCGGCAGCGAGCGGAACGCGGAGCGTACGGCGAACACCCCCAGGCCCGACGCTCCGGGGGACGAGTCCCCCGCGGGCGGCCAGGCCGAGAAGCCCAGCGACTGGTTCGCGCCGCGCAAGCCGCAGGCCGGACCCGGCGGGCAGTCCTCCACCGGGTCCCATGCGATGCCGCCCGCCCCGGGTGGTGCGACGCCGCCGCCCGCTCCGGGTGGTGCCACGCCGCCGCGCGCTCCGTCCGGCGCCAAGCCGCCGCAGCGCCCCGACCTGCCGTACTTCTCCGACAACCCGGCCCCGCAGGACGGCCCGTCGCCGTTCGACGGCGGTGCCCGGCAGGGCGGCGGTGCCCCGCAGGGCGGCGGCTCGCCGTTCGACGGTGGTCCGCGAGGCGGCCCTTCGCCGTTCGACGGTGCGGCCGCCGGAGGTGCTTCGCCGTTCGACGCCTCCGCCGGGCCCACCCGTGACCACACTCCGTTCGACGCCCCGGCGGGCGGCCCGAGCGGCCCGACGACCGGGCCGGCGCGCGGCAATTCCGCGCTCAACCTCCCGCCCGGCTTCAGCGACCCCGGCGTCGGCGGCACGCCCCAGATCAGCGACGACACCGCGGAGCTCACCCCGCAGCCGCCGGCGCCCCTCACCGGGCCGGGCAGTGGCCTCGGTGCCGCCGGTGGTGTCACGGGCGGACCGCCCGACGGCTCGAAGGGCCGCGGCCGGGTGTCCGGCGACACGCTGGTCAGCGGCATCCCGAAGATCCCCGGGGCCGACGGGCCGTCGTCGCCGTCGCCGTTCCCGGCAGCCCCGGCCGAGAACGGCGAACGGGCCGCCCCGAAGCCGCGGCCCAAGATCCCCGAGCCGATCAACCCGCCCAAGAAGGGCCGCAACAAGCTCGTTCTCCTGGGCGTGGCCGTCGTGGTCCTGGCCGGTGTCGCCTACGGCGCCGGTCTGCTGCTCGACCATGCCGATGTGCCCAACGGCACCACCGCACTGGGCGTGGACATCGGCGGCACCACCAAGGAAGACGCCGTCAAGAAGCTGGAGGCGGCGCTCAAGGGCCGTCGCGCCACACCGCTCAAGCTCACCGTCGACGGCAAGGCCGCGACGCTTGAGCCCGACAAGGCCGGTCTGGACATCGACCCGGTGGCGACGGTCCGCAAGGCGGCCGGCCGGGACTACAACCCGGTCTCCGTCATCGGCTCGCTGTTCGGGGGGACCCGTTCGGCAGAGCCGGAGGTGGTCGTCGACGACGAGAAGCTGCAGATCGCGCTGGAGAACGCCGCGGGGCCCGCAGGCGCCGCCAAGGACGGCGGGATCACGTTCGAGAACGGCAAGGCGGTGCCGCACTACGGCGTGCCCCACAAGGCGATCGATGTGAACGCGTCCAAGAAGAAGGTCACCGACGCCTACCGCAGCCGCGCCACGACCGGCACCGACGCACCGGTGGTGCTGGCCGCGAGCACACAGCAGCCGCAGGTCGGCAAGGCCGCGGTGGACAAGGCGCTGAAGCAGTTCGCCAAACCCGCGATGTCCGGCCTGGTGACGGTCCGTACGGATGCGGCGCACACGGTCTCCTTCAGCCCGCAGAAGTCCATCCCGAAGTTCCTGTCGTTCAAGATCGTCGACGGTGGTCTGGTGCCGTACTACGACCGGCCGGCCCTCAAGGAGCTCTACGGCGACACCTTCAACGGCGTCACGGTGACCAAGGGCGACGGCTCCAAGCACCCGGTCAGCGTCGAGGAGGTGGCGAGCGCGGTCGGCAAGGCGCTGCTCGGCACCGCCCCGGCCGAGCGGGTCCAGACGATCGCCACGAACGGCAACTGACCGCCGCCCGACGCGAAACCGCAGGTAAGAGGCCCCCGCAGGGCGTTTTCTCGGCCCCCCCGGAGAAGACCCCTAGGGGGCCTCACCCATGACAGATGTCATGGCACAGTGCTTACGGCCGACACTGCCGCGCGCGGTGCGGATCCCCGAAGCTGAGGGGCATGACGACCACAGCGACCACCAAAGCCACCACCGCGCAGGGGGCGGACCGGGCACCCGTGGTCAGCTTCCGGCAGGTCAACAAGAGTTACGGCGCGGTGCGCGCGGTGGCCGACCTGAATCTGGAGCTGGCCCCGGGGGAGACCGTCGCCCTCCTCGGCCCGAACGGCGCGGGCAAGTCCTCGACCCTCGACCTGCTTCTCGGCCTGCGTACCGCCGACTCCGGCAGCGTGACCCTGTTCGGCACGACCCCGCAGCGCGCCATCGAGCAGGGCAAGGTCGGCGCGATGCTGCAGAGCGGCGGCCTGATGGAGGGCGTCAAGGTCAAGGAACTGGTCAAGCTCGCCCGCGATCTGCATCCGCGCGGCTATCCGCTCGACCAGATCCTGGCCACCGCCGGTATCACCGACCTCGCCGACCGCATGGTCGACAAGCTCTCCGGCGGCCAGGAGCAGCGGGTGCGCTTCGCCCTCGCCACGGCCGGCGCGGGCGATCTGATCGTGCTGGACGAGCCGACCACCGGCATGGACGTCTCCTCCCGGCAGACCTTCTGGGGCGCGATGCGCCGGCAGGCCCAGCAGGGCCGTACGGTCCTCTTCGCGACGCACTACCTCGAAGAGGCCGACGAGATCGCCGACCGGGTGATCGTGCTGCACCGCGGCCGGGTGCTGGCCGACGGCACCGCAGCCGAGATCAAGGCCAGGGCCGGCGCCCGCCGGGTCACCTTCGAGCTGGACGAGCCGGTCGACCGCGAGGCGCTGCACGGCCTGCCGTCCCTGACCTCACTGGAGGTCTCCGGGCGCACGGTCCGCATCCAGTCCCACGACGCCGATGCCACCGTCCACGCCGTCTACGCCCTCGGCCTCTACCCGCACAATCTCGAAGTCTCCGGCCTCGGCCTGGAACAGGCCTTCATCGCCCTGACCACCGCTTCCGACGCGACCTCCGCCACCGCCGAGGAGGCGGCCCGATGACCACTCTGATCAAGCTGGAGATCATCCGCGCACTGCGCAACAAGAAGTTCATGTTCTTCTCGGTGATCTATCCGCCGGTGCTGTACCTGATCATCGCCGGCGGCGCGGACAGCAAGCCGATCCCCGGTATGAAGCTGGACATGGGGCTCTATTTCATGGTGTCCATGGCGGCATTCGGTGCCATGACCACCGTGCTGCTGGGCAACAGCGAGCGCATCGCCAAGGAGCGGGAGAAGGGCTGGGTGCGGCAGCTGAGGCTGACGGCCCTGCCCGGACGCGGTTATGTCGCCGCCAAGATCGCCGCCGCCGCGACCGTCAGCCTGCCGTCGATCCTGCTGGTCATGATCGTCGCCGCGGTGGTCAAGGGCGTACGGCTGGAGGCCTGGCAGTGGATCTCCATCGCGGCCGGCACCTGGCTCGGCAGCTTTGTCTTCGCCGCCCTGGGCGTCGCCATCGGCTATCTGGCCACCGGCGACGCGGTCCGTCCGATCTCTATGCTGTTCTACTTCGGACTGGCGTTCCTCGGCGGTCTGTGGATGCCGCTGACGATCCTGCCGCAGTGGGTGCAGAACATCGCCGAGTGGCTGCCGACGCATGCGTACACCGCGCTCGGCACCGCCGTCGAGGCCGGCGGGGCACCGCATGTGAAGGACATCGCCATCCTGGCCGGATATCTGCTGGTCTTCGCCGGCGGTGCGGCCTGGCTCTACCGAAAGGACACCCGGAAGGCGTGAGGAATCGGAGATGACGAGCGAGCCCGAGGACACCCACCCGATCATGATCGGGCAGCCGCCCCGCAACCGCCGCCAGGCGTTCGGCAAGACGATGTGGATCGCCGTCTGGCTGCTGTATCTGGCCGGGCCGGTGGGCCAGCTGCTGCGGGCCGGCGCCTCCACCGCCGAGCGGATCTGGGGTGGCCTGGGGCTCGCGCTCTTCGTTCTCTCCTACTTCGTGGTGGTCTTCCGCCATTTGTTCCGGAAGACCGCCGGCCGGTGGATGTACGGCGCGCTCGCCCTGATGCTGGCGTTGTCCACCGTGCTCTCGTGGACGCTGGACTTCTCGTGGCTGGTGCTGTTCATCTTCACCAGCGTGGCCTGCGCCGTGGTGCTGCCCTGGCGGAAGACCCGCTGGGCCATCCCGCTGGTGACCGCGGTGCTGCTCGCCGTCGGGGCGCGCTATCCGGAGATCCGCGGCTACTACCTCTTCGCCTACGGTCTGCCCGCGCTGGGCAGCGGCTTCATGATGGTCGGGGTGCAGCATCTGATCCGTACGACCCATGAGCTGCGCGCCGCCCGCCAGGAGGTCGCCCGCCTTGCCGCCAACGACGAGCGGCTGCGGCTCGCCCGCGATCTGCACGACCTCCTCGGCCACTCCCTCTCGCTGATCACGCTCAAGAGCGAGCTGGCCGGCCGGATGCTGCCCGACCGGCCGTCCGACGCCGCCCAGCAGATCGCCGACATCGAGCAGGTCAGCAGGCAGGCGCTGGTCGATGTGCGGGAGGCGGTCACCGGCTACCGCAGACCCCGGCTCGCCGTCGAACTGGCCGGGGGACAGGCCGCGCTGCGCACGGCGGGAGTCCGAGTCACCGCCGACCCTGCCCTGGAGGGCGAGTACCGCGGGCTCGCGGCGGAGGAGGAGAGCGCGCTGGCCTGGGCGCTGCGGGAGGCCCTCACCAACGTCATACGGCACAGCGGTGCCCGCCACTGCGAGCTGCTGCTCACCGAGGAGTGGGCGGCCGACGAGCGCCGCTCGCTGTGCCTGACGGTGCTCGACGACGGCAACGGCCCGCCCCGCGCCCAGCACGACGGCAACGGCCTCAGCGGTCTGCGCGAACGCCTCGCCCTGGCCGACGGCCGCCTGGAAACCGGCCCCGCCCCACGCGGCCGCGGCTTCGCCCTGCGCGCCTACGTCCCCCTGGGCGCAGCCCCGAAGACCGCCGCGATCCCCGCCCCGGAGATACCCCCCGAGCCGGTCAACGACCCGGCGTAGGGCGCTGCCCGGTCGCGGGAGCGGGGGCCCGCCCCGCATCCCTGCCCTGGTAGGGGGCAGTCGGGCGGACTGGCCCGACGGGCGGAGAGACGGGCCAGTCGACGGGCCGACGGGCGGGCCGGCCACCGGGTGAGCGGCCCGACGGGCGCACGGCCGACGGGCGGACGGCCGACGGGCGGACGGCCGACGGGTGGGCCGCCGGACTGGCGGCCCGACGGGCGAATGGGCCGACGGGCGAACGACCCGACGGACCCGCGGACCGCCGGCCCGGCGGACCAAAGAGCGCCCACCGGCCCCACCCCCACCCACCCCGTACGGCTTAAGCTGACCCGCATGATCAGAGTGCTGCTGGCCGAGGACCAGTCGATGGTCCGGGAGGCGCTGGCCGCGCTGCTGTCGCTGGAGGCGGATCTGGAGGTCGTGGCGCAGGCGGCGCGCGGGGACGAGGTGCTCCCGGCGGCGCGGGCCCACGCCGTGGACGTCGCGCTCCTGGACATCGAGATGCCCGGCATCAGCGGACTGGACGCCGCGGCCGCGCTGCGGGACGAGCTGCCCGGCGTGAAGGTCGTCATCCTCACCACCTTCGGCCGGCCCGGCTATCTGCGCCGCGCGATGGAGTGCGGCGCCGATGCCTTTCTGGTCAAGGACGCCCCCGCGGCCCGGCTCGCGGATGCGGTACGGCGCGTACTGCGCGGCGAGCGGGTCATCGACCCGGTGCTGGCGGCGGCCGCGCTCGCCGATGGCGCCAGCCCGCTGACCGAGCGCGAGCGGGAGGTGCTGCGGACGGCCGCCGACGGCTCCACCAACGCGGAGATCGCCGACGCCCTGCATCTGTCCCAGGGCACGGTCCGCAACTACCTCTCCATCGCCATCCAGAAGACCGGCGCCCGCAACCGCGCCGAGGCGGTCCGGACGGCTCGCGACAAGGGCTGGCTGTAGGGCCCCGGGGCCCGGACCGCCGACCCCGCCGCAACCAGGGGCCTTGGCCCCTGTGCGGTGCCGGGCGGTGTCCCGCACGCTGGAAGTGTTATGCCGGCCGACCCACCCGCGGAGAGCAACCGCCTCGCTCCCGCGCTGCTGATCGTGGCGATCCTCGTCGTCGCCGTCGTGGACGCGACGACCGGCCCGGAGCTGCACATCTCGGCCTTCCTGGGCATTGCCCCGCTGTACGCCGCGCTGCGCTGCTCGTTGCGGGTGACGCTCCTGGTGGCAGCCGTCTTCGTCGTCTGTCTGACCTATGTCGACATCTTCACGGTGCCCGACTGGGCACCGGCCAGCCGGGTCGTCAGCATCTTCGGCGTGGTCCTGGTGGCCGTCTTCTCCCTGGTGCTGTGCCGCACCCGTCGCCAGCGTGAGCAGCTGCACGCCCGTACGCGCCTGGTGGCCGACACGGTGCAGCGGGCGATGCTGCGCGAGCTGCCGCTCAGCGCGGGGGCGGTCGAGGCGTACGGCTTCTATGTCTCCGCCCAGGAGGGGGCCCGGGTCGGCGGCGACATCTACGAGGCCATCGAGACCCCGCACGGGCTGCGGCTGATGATCGGCGACGTGCAGGGCAAGGGCATGCCGGCGATCGGGGCCGGCCTGGAGGTGCTGGCGTCGTTCCGGGAGGCCGCACAGCATCTGGACTCGCTGGAGTCGGTGGCCGAGCGTATGGAACAGGCGCTGACCCGCTACAACACCCGCTCGGTCGAGCAGGGCACCGACGAGCGCTTCGTGACCGCGCTGCTGATGGAGGTGCGCGGCCCGGTCGGCCTGGCAGAGGGCCGGGTGCTGTCCTGCGGCCATATCCCGTACTACGTGGTGCGCGGCGGCACGGTGTACGAGCGCCGGGAGGGCGAGGGCGGGCTGCCCCTCGGCCTGGGCACGCTCAGCGGCGAGCCCCGTCACAGCGTCCGGGTCCACCCCGAGCCCGACGACTGGCTCGTGCTGTGCACGGACGGGGTGACCGAGGCACGCAGCAAGGACGGCGAGTTCTACCCACTGGCCGAACGGCTGGCCGGGTGGACCGACCTGGAGCCCGCCGAACTGGCCCGTACCCTCCGCGCCGACCTGGAACGCTTCACCGACGGCGGGCTCAAGGACGATGCGACCGCGCTGGTCGTCCGCCGCAGCCCCGCCGCCGATCAGTTGAGCATGGCGCGCGCCGCGGCGGCCTGACGCCGTATCGCGGTCGCCCCGGCCGGCTCGACGGCCTCCACCACCCGGGCGTACTCCTCCAGCTCGGCCGCTCCGGCCAGGAACTCGCCGCGCTGGACGAGCAGTTGGGCGCGCTCATGGCGCAGCCGCGCCGGATGGCTGGGCAGCAGCAGCGACAGCTCCAGCGCCCACAACTGCACCGCGCTGTGCTCCGGGCGTGCCTGTGCCCAGGCCCGGATGTTGTTGAGCACCCGCAGCACGATCTCCAGCGGATCGGCGGGCGTCATCATCCGCTCGCTCAGCGGCTCACCGGTCGCGCCCGCGACCAGCAGCCCCGCGTCCTCGTCGCTGAGCAGCCGCCCGCCCGCGAACGGATCGACCAGCGCATGCGCGCCGGCCGGATCGCCGAAGCCGATGACGAAGTGACCCGGCAGGGCCACCCCGTAGACCGGTGCGCCGGCCCGCCGCGCCACCTCCATCCACACCACCGACAGCAGGATCGGCAGGCCCCGGCGCCGCCGCAGCACCTCGTGCAGCAGCGAGGACTCCAGCCGCCGGTAGTCGGCGGGTGAGCCGCCGAAGCCGCACCGGGCGCCGAGCAGCTCGGCCAGATTGCGGGCCCAGGCGCCGGGGCCGCTGTCGGAGGGGCGGCGCGCAGGGCTTCCGGCCGGGTCGGCGGTCGGGCGACGGTCGTGCGGGAACGGGAGCAGCCCGGCCAGCCGGTCCAGCTCGATCTGGGCCGCGTCGAGATCTGCCTCGTCCAGCGCGGGATCGGCCTCGGCGCCGATCAGCAGACACAGCTGTGCCAGATCGGGACGCTCGGCGCGCGCGGCCTCGGCGAACTGCTGCCGCCGCGCGGCACGGGCGTCATCCGGCTCCGGCTCGGGTTCGTGGGGCATAGGAGAGGGACCCCCGTTCAGTGCCGGCCGCCGCCCGGCCGGGCACGTCGGTAGTGGTAGCCGTGGTGGTCGGTGAAGCCGAGCCGGTCGTAGAACGCGAGGGCGCCCGTGTTGTCCGCCTCGACCTGGAGATACGCGGCCGAGGCGCCCTCCGTCAGGGCCCGCTCGGCGAGCGCCGCCATCACCAGTGTGGCCAGCCCCTGACGCCGTGCGGCCGGGGCCACCTCGACCGCGGCGAAGCCCGCCCAGCGCCCGTCGACGACCAGCCGTCCGATCGCCGCCGTCCCGCCGTCCGGGTCGTGCACCGTCGCGAACCACACCGAGGGCCCGCCGGTCAGCACCTTCCGGGCGTTTTGTGCGGCCTCGTCGTTCCGGTCGGCCTCGCCGGTCCGGTTGTACAGCGCCAGCCAGTCCGCGTCCGGCTCCCGGGACAACGCGACGCGGGTGGGGGCACCCCCGGCGGAGCCAGGGGGAGTGTCCGCACCGGCGTCGGCGAGCGGTGCCAGCGCCGAGATCCGGACCCGGGTGTGCCGCTCGTCGGCCCAGCCGCGCTCCGCCAGTGCCGCGGCCAGCTCCTCATCGGTGTCCGCCCGCCCGGTGGCGACCACGATCACCGCCGGCAGCCCGCGCTCGTCATACCACTGGCCGATCCGCTCCAGAGCCGTGTCCAAGGGGACGCCGGGGTCGCCGAGCGGCAGTACGGAGTTGGCGCGGCGGGTGAAACCCCCCGAGGCCCGCATCGTCCACTCCCCGAGACGTTCCGTCTCAAGAGCGGGCCAGCCGCGGGCCGCGACCTGCTGGAGCTCACGGGCGGTGGCCGCCGGGCCCCTCCGGCGGACCGGTTCCGTCGAGGAGGGGGGCGCAACTCCGTGAGGGGTGGCGGCCGAGCGACGGGCGGGTACGACCTTGGCCGCCACCAGCGACGACTCCTCGATCCTGACGCACTCACCGTTGCGCCGTGTGATGCTCAGCACACCTTCATCCCAGGATGTGAGAACTCCGACCGCGTCCGTGAACGTCGGCTCTCCCGCCCCACCCCCGGTCAGGCGCCGGACGGATACCCTTTTGCCCACGTCAGCACGGGTGATACGGACCTCCGCGTGGCCGCCGGCCAGGAATTCCATCGCTCAAACCGCCCCTCTTGTTCGTCTCGCGCCCGGGAACGGAGATACTAGATGGCGGGCATCGACGACGCCGCGCTCCCGCGCGCCCAGCGGCGGTACTGCCAATCGGTCCGCCGGCCCTACCGAGGAGGAACGACAGCGTGACCTACGTCATCGCGCAGCCTTGTGTCGACGTCAAGGACAAGGCGTGCATCGAGGAGTGCCCGGTCGACTGCATCTACGAGGGCTCCCGGTCCTTGTACATCCACCCGGACGAATGCGTCGACTGTGGTGCCTGTGAGCCGGTCTGCCCGGTCGAGGCGATCTTCTACGAGGACGACACCCCGGAGGAGTGGAAGGACTACTACAAGGCGAATGTGGAGTTCTTCGACGAGCTCGGCTCGCCCGGTGGCGCCAGCAAGCTCGGCCTGATCGAGCGCGACCACCCCTTCATCGCGGCACTGCCGCCGCAGAACCAGTAACGAGGCGAGGACCAAGGGGGAGCTGCCCGCTCCCTCGCGCCTCCGATGTCGTTGTCGTCGGGGGCACCTCCCGGTGTGAGCCGGGGGAGGTCGCACGGCGCCGCCCGGTCCCGTACGGCCAGCTCGCCGTACGGGACCGGCGCGTTGTGCGCCGGCGCCCGGGACCACTGAGAAAGAGAGCACCGTGGGCGCAGCATCGTCCTCCCAGCCCGTCTCCCCCCGCGCGTCGCTCCGCGACCGCCTGCCGGCTTTCCCCTGGGACCGGCTGGAGCCGTACAAGACCACCGCCGCCGCACACGCCGACGGCATCGTCGACCTGTCCGTCGGCACCCCGGTCGACCCGGTCCCCGCGCTGGTCCAGCAGGCGCTGACCGCCGCGGCCGACAGCCCCGGCTATCCGACGGTGTGGGGGACGGCCGCACTGCGGGACGCGCTCACCGGCTGGGCGGCCGACCGCCTCGGAGCCCGGGGCCTGGAGCACACCAATGTGCTGCCCGTCGTCGGCTCCAAGGAGCTGGTGGCCTGGCTGCCGACCCAACTGGGTCTGGGCCCCGGGGACAAGGTCGCCTACCCGCGCCTGGCCTACCCGACGTACGAGGTCGGCGCCCGTCTGGCCGGCGCCGAGCCGGTCGTCTACGACGAGCCCTGGGAGCTGGACCCCAGCGGCCTGAAGCTGCTCTGGCTGAACTCGCCGTCCAACCCGACCGGCCGGGTGCTGAGCGCCGACGAGCTGCGCCGCGCCGTCGCCTGGGCGCGTGAGCACGATGTGCTGGTCTTCAGCGACGAGTGCTACCTGGAGCTGGGCTGGGAGGCCGACCCGGTCTCCGTGCTGCACCCGGACATCTGCGGCGGCTCCCACGACGGCATCGTCGCCGTCCACTCCCTCTCCAAGCGCTCCAACCTCGCCGGCTACCGCTCCGCCTTCCTCGTCGGCGACGCCGCGGTCCTCGGCGACCTGCTGCAGATCCGCAAGCACGGCGGCATGATGATCGCGGCGCCCGTGCAGGCCGCCACCGTCGCGGCGCTGGGCGACACCGCGCACGTCGCCGAGCAGCGCGAGCGCTACGCCCGCCGCCGCGCCGCGCTGCGTGGCGCCTTCGAGTCCGCGGGCTTCCGCATCGAGCACAGCGAGGCCTCGCTCTACCTCTGGGCGACCCGCGACGAACCCTGCTGGGACACCGTCGGCGATCTTGCCAAGCGCGGCATCCTCGTCGCCCCCGGCGAGTTCTACGGCGCAGCGGGGGAGCGGTTCGTACGGATCGCCTTCACCGCCACCGACGAGCGGGTGGCCGCCGCGGTACGCCGGCTGGCGGAGTGAGCCGCATCCGACCACGCGCAGGGGCCCGGGGAGAGTGAACTCCCCGGGCCCCTGCGCGTCGTACGGGCGGACGGCCGGTCAGTGGCCGCCGAGCGGCAGACCACCGAGCAGGCCCTGAGCCGGCGCGAGCAGGCCCTTGGGCGACCCGACCAGGCCGTTGGCCACGTCGAGCGGCAGCGAGTGGGTCGAGACGCCCTTCTTGGCGATCGGGCGGACCACGGCCTCCGCCTTGTCGGCGGCGCCCTGGGTGACGGGCATGGCCTTCTTCACGACCGGACCCGCGGTCTCGACGAGCGCCGGGGCGAGCTTGGTCGCCGCCTTGCTGCCGGCCTCGTTCACCAGGCCGACGCCATGGCGCGCGGTGTGGTCGAGGGTGTCGCTGGTGTTCTGGGAGTCCAGGGGCGCCGTCAGCCCGCCGAGTGTCTTGGCGGGCAGCTCCGCGGCGCTCGCGGAGCCGGCCGCAGCGACCACGGGAGCGGCACCCGCTGCAACGAGCAGGGCGACTCGGGCGATCCGACGCGTAACGGGGAGGGACATGGTGCTCCTTTTACGGAGAAGGACTCGTACTTCTGACAGATGTGCCATGTCCGCCTGGCGGACGCACTGACTACCGCGTCAGAACCCCGAAGGTTGCGGTGAACTCCGGTAAAGAGTTGGTAACGCGTCACATAATCGGCCCTGGATAAAGAAGGGCAATATGCGCACGCCCCGGTGGGCTGCGGAAACGTCACAGCCCTTTGCGTGCAAGGGAATTGCCGGAGCGGGCAAACCCGTCCGGGCCAACTCCCGTACGGCTGGAGGGAATTGCCGTACGTGCCCCTTTCGGGGGACGGGGCAAACTATTGCTCGGTGATGATACGAACGTCGCGCGAGGCCGCCGCGGAAGCGGCCTGCTTGTGCTGCCAGCCCTTCCCCGAATCGGCCGCTGCCCACGTCCGGCCGGCGTAAGAGATCTGTTCGATGTGCAGCTCGGCGGAGTGCGCCATCGCCCACGTCGCCAGCTCCCAGCCGCGCCGCTGGGTATCGCCCGCGGCCACCGAACCGGCCGCCCGCACCGGTATCGTCACGCCGTGCCCGTCGCCCGCAGTGCGGCCGCCGGTGCCGCCCGTCCGCGGCAGCACCTGGGAGCCGAACTCCCGCAGCAGCTTCTCCCGCACCTTCGCGGCGCCGCCCGCCCTGCTGTCCACCGGGCGACTCTCGGTGCAGGTCATCGCGCCCTGGTCGCGTCCCGTGAGCGCCCCGGTCAACTGCGCGGCGTTCGCCTCGTGTTTGGCGTAGGCCTGCGGATAGCCGCTGTGCTGCACCTTCTGCGCGGCGACGGTCAGCGGCAGCCGGGAGTAGCCGGGCACGTTCGCCAGATGCCGGTAGAACTCCCCGGCCGAGTAGACGGGATCCATGATCTTCTGCAGGGTGCCCCAGTCCTGCGACGGCCGCTGCTGGAAGAGCCCGACCGAATCCCGGTCGCCGAAGTCGATGTTGCGCAGCCCCGACTCCTGCATCGCGGTCGCCAGCGCGATGGTCACCGCCCGCTCCGGCAGCCCGCGCGAGGACGCCACGGCCGCGATCGTCGCGGCGTTCGAGGCCTGCTCGGGGGAGAGCTCGTAGGACTTGGCGTCGCCCTCGGCGCGCACCGTGCAGCGCGGCGCCCCCGGGCCACCGGTGACGTACTGCACCACGAGATAGACGGCCAGCCCGATCAGTACGGAGACGGCCGCGGCGATACGCCACAGGCGGGTGCGGCGGACGGAGGCTGAGGGCTGGGCGGACACGGGCCCACCGTACTGGAGTGCTGCCGATAGGGTCGGATCCATGGAGCGCCGCACAGACCACCCCGCCCTCGACCTGTCGCTCGATGCCGCCGCGCTCACCGCGCAGCTCGTCGACTTCCCTTCCGAGAGCGGCAACGAGAAGGACCTCGCCGACGCCGTCGAGCACGCCCTGCGCGCGCTCCCGCACCTGACCGTCGACCGCCACGGCAACAACGTCGTGGCCCGCACCCACCTGGGCCGCGACGAGCGGGTGGTGCTCGCCGGACACCTGGACACCGTGCCGATCGCCGGTAACGTCCCCTCCCGGCTGGACGAGAACGGCGTCCTGTGGGGCTGCGGCACCTGCGACATGAAGTCCGGTGTCGCCGTACAGCTGCGGATGGCCGCCACCGTTCCGGCGCCCAACCGCGACCTGACCTTCGTCTTCTACGACCAGGAAGAGGTCGCGGCGCACCTCAACGGGCTCGGCCATGTCGCCGACGCGCACCCCGACTGGCTCGCCGGCGACTTCGCCGTCCTCCTGGAGCCCTCCGACGGCCAGGTGGAGGGCGGCTGCCAGGGCACCCTCCGGGTCCTGCTGCGCACCACCGGTGAGCGCGCGCACTCCGCCCGCAGCTGGATGGGCGCCAACGCGATCCACGGCGCCGCCCCGATCCTGGCGAAGCTCGCGGCCTACGCACCGCGCCGCCCGGTCATCGACGGCCTCGAATACCGCGAGGGCCTCAACGCCGTACGCATCGAGGGCGGCGTCGCCAACAACGTCATCCCGGACGGCTGCACGGTCACCGTGAACTTCCGCTATGCGCCGGACCGCACCCCCGATGAGGCGCTGGCCCACGTGCGCGAGGTCTTCGCGGACTGCCCGGTGGACGAATTCGTCGTCGACGACCACTCGCCGGGCGCGCTGCCCGGACTGTCCCACCCGGCGGCCAAGGCCTTCATGGAGTCCGTGGGCGGCAGTGCGATGCCCAAGTTCGGCTGGACCGATGTCTCGCGCTTCAGCGCCCTGGGCGTCCCGGCCGTCAACTACGGCCCCGGTTACTCGCTGCTGGCGCACAAGAAGGACGAACGGGTCGAGGTCGACCGCATCCTCCACTGCGAGGAGCGGCTGCGCGCCTGGCTGACCGCCTGAGGCCTACTGATGGCCGGTGGCCGTCCAGGGGACCGGCCGCCGACCGCACGCATACCCACCGAATTCCCCTGGGCTTCACGTCCACGGATCTACGCTGAAACGGCAAACGATCTGCCAGCGGAGGGAGCACGACATGGCCAGTCCCGAGGGAGCACCGGTCCCCGAGGAGCAGCGGCTGGGTCCCGTACTGCGCCGCCAGGACCAGGTGCGGACCGGCACTACGGACCAGCGCCTGCTGGACTCCGAAGGCCCCTCCGAGTGGGTGCACACCGATCCCTGGCGCGTGATGCGCATCCAGTCGGAGTTCGTCGAGGGCTTCGGCGCGCTGGCCGAGCTCGGCCCGGCCGTCAGCGTCTTCGGCTCGGCCCGTACGCCGCGTGACTCCAAGGAGTACGACGCCGGCGTACGGATCGGCCAGGCCCTGGTCGACGCCGGTTTCGCGGTGATCACCGGCGGTGGCCCCGGCGCCATGGAGGCCGCCAACAAGGGCGCCAACGAGGCCGGTGGCACCTCCGTCGGGCTGGGCATCGAGCTGCCCTTCGAGCAGGGCATGAACGAGTATGTGAACCTCGGCGTCGACTTCCGCTACTTCTTCGTCCGCAAGACGTGTTTTGTGAAGTACGCCCGGGGATTCGTGGTGCTCCCCGGCGGGCTCGGCACCCTCGACGAGCTCTTCGAGGCGCTCACCCTCGTCCAGACCCGTAAGGTCACCCGCTTCCCGATCGTGCTGTTCGGCACGGCCTACTGGAGCGGACTGGTCGACTGGCTGCGCGACACCCTCATCGCCGAGGGCAAGGCGTCGATGCACGATCTGGAGCTCTTCCACCTCAGCGACGACGTGGACGAGGCGATCGCGCTGGTGACCAAGGAGGTCGGGATCTGAGGCCCGGATTCCTCAGGCCAGTCCCCGGCGGGCGACCGCCGGGGGCCGGTGGCCGGCGATCGAGGCCACCATGTCCAGCACCTGCCGGGTCTCGGCGACCTCGTGGACCCGGTAGACCCGGGCGCCCAGCCAGGCCGAGACGGCGGTGGTCGCGAGGGTGCCGAGCACCCGTTCCTTGACCGGCCTGTCGAGCGTCTCGCCGACGAAGTCCTTGTTGGACAGCGAGACCAGCACCGGCAAGGGGGTATCCCCTGCCCGAGCGAAGCCGAGAGCTTGGGGAACGGTCCGGGTCATCTCGCCCAGCCGACGGGTCGCCTCCAGGCTGTGCCGGGTGTTCTTCCCGAAGTCGTGCCCCGGATCGATCATGATCGCGTCCCGCCGGACGCCCAGCTCCACGGCCCGCTCCGCCAGTCCGAGCGTCAGCCGCAGAATGTCCGCCACCACATCGTCGTACGTCACCCGGTGCGGGCGGGTACGCGGCTCGGCGCCGCCCGCGTGCGTGCACACCAGGCCCACGTCATAGCGCGCCGCGACCTCCGCGAGCCGCGGATCGACCCCGCCCCAGGCGTCGTTGAGCAGATCCGCGCCGGCCTCGCAGACCGCCTCGCCGACCTCGTGGCGCCAGGTGTCGACGCTGATCACCACATCGGGGAAGCGCTTGCGGACCTCGGCCACGAACCCGACCGTGCGGCGGGCCTCCTCCTCGGCGCTCACCTCTTCGCCGGGGCCGGCCTTGACGCCGCCGATGTCGATGATCGCGGCACCGTCGGCCACCGCCTGTTCCACGCGGGCCAGCGCGGGCTCGTCACGGAACGTGGCGCCCTGGTCGTAGAACGAGTCCGGCGTCCGGTTGACGATCGCCATGATTACCGGCTCGTGCGCCCCGAACTCGCGATTCCCCAGCCGCAGCATTCCCTGACTCCCTCTCCATGGTCCGGGAGCGACCCTAACTGTCACACCCGCATGGCACGATCAGTGCAGGCACATAGTCCGGGGAGTTGGTCGTGTTCTGGTTCTTGCTGATCGCGATGGTCGTGGTGGTGGCCGCCGTCACCCTCGTGGTCGTCGGCGGTGGTGACGGCGGCGGGCTGCGGGATTCCGAGCCGGACCGGCTGTACGATCCGCTGCCGCAGGACCGCCCGGTGGTCCGCGTCGATGTGGAGGCCGTCCGTCTCCCGGTGACCGTCCGTGGCTACCGGATGAACGAGGTCGACGACGTACTGGACCGCCTGGGCGCCGAGCTGGCCGAGCGCGACGCCCGGATCGCCGAGCTGGAGGCGGCGCTGGCCGGTGCGCATGCGTCCGCCATGGGCGGCCCGGGGCTGATACAGGACGGCCCGCCCGTTCTCGGGCCGGTGAAGGACGTAACGCCCGAGCGCGGGCCGGGCGACCGGGAGTCCCCCGAGACCCCCGGAGCACCCGGCACCACCCCGGAAGGCGGGGATCAGGCATGAGCGGCGTGGTGACGGAACCGGACGGCATCCCGCGCTGCCCGTGGGGCATGCAGTCGGCGCAGATGGCCGACTACCGCGCCTATCACGACACCGAGTGGGGCCTGCCGGTCCACGGCGACGACGCCCTCTTCGAGCGGATGAGCCTGGAGGCATTCCAGTCCGGGCTCTCCTGGATCACGATCCTGCGGCGCCGCCCCGGCTTCCGCACCGCGTTCGCCGGCTTCGGGATCGCCGAGGTGGCGCGGTTCACGGACGCGGACGCCGAGCGGCTGCTCGCCGATCCGGGCATCATCCGCAACCGCGCCAAGATCGCCGCGACGATCAACAACGCCCAGGTCGCCGCCGAGCTGGCGGCGGGTGAGCTGGACGACCTGATCTGGTCCTACGCCCCCGACCGGGCCGGCCGGCCGGTGCCGCGGACGCTGAGCGATCTGCAGCCGGTGACCCCGGAGTCGACGGCGCTCGCCAAGGACCTCAAGAAGCGCGGCTTCCGCTTCGTCGGCCCGACCACCGCCTACGCGATGATGCAGGCATGCGGCCTGGTCAACGACCATCTGGCGGACTGCCATGTCCGCCAGGCCGTGGAGGCGGCGGCCGGCTGACCCGGACCGGACGACGGGGCCGCCGGCCGGGAGGTGCGGGTCACCGGCCGGCAGGTGCGGGTCAGCGGGACCGGTCAGCGGCCCAGGAAGACCGGCTTCTGCTTCTTCACGAACGCCTCGACCGCGATCTGGTGGTCCTCCGACGCCCCGGCCCGGCCCTGCAGCTCGTCCTCCTTGCCGAGGGTCTCGGCGAGCGAGTGCCCCGCCCCGTAGGCCAGTGACTCCTTGATCGCGGCATACGCGGCGGTCGGGCCCTGGGCCAGCCGGCGGGCAACGGCCGCAGCCTCTCCGGCCAGTTGGTCGGCCGGGACCACCTTGTTGGCCATGCCCAGGTCGTAGGCCTCCTGGGCGCTGACATTGCGCGGGAAGAGCAGCAGATCGGCGGCCCTGCCGTGCCCGATCAGCCGGGGCAGCGTCCAGGACACCCCGGAGTCGGCGGTCAGCGCGACGCCGGCGAAGGAGGTGTTGAAGGACGCGGAGTCGGCGACCACGCGGTAGTCGGCGGCCAGCGCAAAGCCCGCACCGGCGCCCGCGGCGACCCCGTTGACGCCCGCGACGACGGGCTTGGGCATCTCGGTCAGCGCCGTCACGATGGGGTTGTAGTGCTCACGCACGGTGTTCATGGTGCCGCCGGAGCCGGTGGCCCGGTCCTCGGCCAGCAGGCCGATGTGCTCCTTGAGGTCCTGCCCGACGCAGAAGGCGCGCCCGGTGGCGGTCAGCAGAACGGCGCGTACGGCCGGATCGGCGGCCGCCTCCTTCAGGGTGTCCCGCAGCAGGACCTTCGCCTCGGTATTCATCGCGTTCATCGCGTCGGGGCGGTTGAGAGTGATCGTCGCGAGTCCGTCGGTCACGTCATAGAGCACGGTGTCGGCCATAGTGGGAGTCCCCTCCGTCGCGGCTCGGACTGCTCGGCAGCGGCAGTCAGCGCTCAGGATGCCGGAGATCATCGGGCCTCGGCATGTGACGTACATCAAAGATTGCGGGCGCGTCGGAGGTCGGCGGGCGGAGAAGTATTACAGCCACCTCACCGAATTGAGGGGGTTTGCGGGAGCGCGTTGCTGAAGGGATGCTGCCCGATGTTGGTCATCGGGTCGTTCGATGCGGGATAATGGCCTGGAAGCAATGTGTTCGATGCCGGTGACACGTGCCTATTCGGGCCGTCGGCTGAGATGAGCTGGTTTCAGGAAGGGGAACGAGCATGGCGGCCATGAAGCCGCGGACGGGCGACGGCCCGCTCGAGGTGACCAAGGAGGGGCGGGGCATCGTCATGCGCGTTCCGCTCGAAGGCGGCGGGCGGCTCGTCGTCGAGCTGACCCCCGACGAGGCCAAGGCGCTGGGTGAGGCCCTGGACAAGGTCACCGTCTGACAAGGGCGGCGCAACCGGCGGTTTCCCGGGGCTGACCCCGGTATCCCCAGCCGAATTACCCCGGCCCCGGCATGTGGCGCGCAGTTAAGGCGCGCCACATGCCGGGGCGGTTTTATGTTCTGGGGCCGGGACGGGACAGCCCGCTTGCCGGGCCGGTCAGCCGCGCTTGACCGCGCAGAGCAGTCCGTCGCCGACCGGCAGCAGGGCCGGCACCAGCGTGGTGCTCTCCCGGATGGCCCGCAGCAGTTCCCGCAGCCGCAGCACCTCGGCGGGCTGCAGCGCCGAGTCGACCGTACGGCCGTCGGCGAAGACGCCCTCGAAGCAGATCAGGCCGCCGGGGCGCAGCAGACGCAACGATTCAGCGAGGTACTCCAGGCACTCCATGAGGTCGCCGTCGCAGAACACGAGGTCGTAGCCGCCGTCCGCGAGACGGGGGAGTACGTCCAGGGCACGGCCGGGAATGAAGCGGGCGCGGTTCCCGGCGAAGCCGGCCGCACGGAACGCCTGCTTGGCGAACGTCTGCCGCTCCGGTTCGAGATCCACGGTGGTCAGCACCCCGTCGGGCCGCATGCCGTGCAGGAGGTAGATGCCCGACACGCCCGTGCCGGTGCCGATCTCGGCGACCGCTTTGGCGTCCGCGGTGGCCGCGAGCAGGCGCAGGGCTGCTCCGGTGCCGGTCGTCACCGTACGGATGCCGGCTTCCCGCGCGCAGTCACGGGACCACCGCAGGGCGGCCTCGGCGCTGTCGTCGATGGTCCCGGCGCCGTACGCCTCGGCGAATGCCAAGCTCGTCTGCCGGTTGCCGGTAATGGCCCTCTCCTGTCCCCGTAGTTGACGCAACCGTGACTGTATCCGCTGCGTGCGGGAACCCGCAGATGGGACCGCGCGTTATGGAGAGGTAGGGGGATGACGGGGGGACGCACCGGTGAAGACCGCGCGAGACACGAAGCAAGACCAGAAGCAGGACCAAATGCAGGTCAAAACTGCTTATCCGGAGCTAACGGGCGAGGTGGATATGGTAGGGGCTCTACTGGACACCACCAGAGCCACCAGGGGAGGTGCGGCTGCGGCGGGTGACCGAGGGGTGCTGAGGCGCTTGAAAAGGTCATATGCCGAGCCGAAATCCGTGACAAACACTGCTGACCGTTCCCGCCCCCATGGCCCTAAGGGCATGGGAGGGGCCCCCGTCGCCGACTCCGCAACCACCGCGACCTTTGCCGCAGACGCGGATGCGCAGGCGTGGACTCCGCCCAGCTGGGAGGAGATCGTCAGCACCCACAGTGCACGGGTCTACCGCCTTGCCTATCGCCTCACCGGCAATCAACACGACGCCGAGGACCTCACCCAGGAGGTGTTCGTCCGCGTCTTCCGCTCGCTGTCGACGTACACCCCCGGCACCTTCGAGGGCTGGCTGCACCGGATCACCACCAACCTCTTCCTGGACATGGTCCGCCGTCGTCAGCGCATCCGCTTCGATGCGCTCGGTGACGATGCCGCCGAGCGGCTCCCCAGCCGCGAGCCCTCACCGCAGCAGCACTTCAACGACACCCACTTCGACGCCGATGTGCAGCAGGCGCTGGACACCCTTGCGCCCGAGTTCCGTGCCGCCGTCGTCCTGTGCGACATCGAAGGCCTGTCATACGAGGAGATCGCCGCGACGCTCGGTGTCAAGCTCGGTACGGTCCGCAGCCGGATCCACCGCGGCCGTTCCCATCTGCGCAAGGCCCTCAAGCACCGCGCGCCGGCCACCCGTGCCGAAGAACGTGAGCAGCGGCGGTCGCTGGCCGTGGTGCCCACGGGGGAGGTCGGAATCGCGTGAGCGGCAGTGGCGGTCCGTCCCCCGCCGAGCAGCATCTCGGCGACCGCCTCGCGGCCCTGGTCGACGGCGAGTTGGGGCATGACGCACGCGAGCGGGTGCTCGCGCATCTTGCGACATGCGGACGGTGCAAATCAGAGGCCGACGCTCAGCGTCGGCTGAAAAGCGTATTCGCCGAGACGGCACCCCCCGGTCCCTCCGAGGGACTGCTGGCACGACTGCAGCAGCTGCCCGGTGGCGACCTCGGCGGTCCCGGCAGCCGGCTCGGCAACGGCAGCTTCGGACGCGGCGACTTCGCCCGTGGCGGCGGCGCGTTCGGCTACGTCCCCTCCGACGGCCACTCCGGCCATGCCATGGCAGCGATTCCCCCGCAGCCCCGCGGGCGCGGTTTCCGTGTGCAGGAGAGCGACCGGCCCGCACAGCGGCGTCGGTTCGCCTTCGCGGCGGCCGGTGCGGTCTCCCTCGCGGCGTTCGCACTGGGTGGCGCCCTCCCGTTGGAGGCGGCCGTCGATCTGCCCGGCGGACGCGTCGACGGCGGCGGCACGGCCGTCACCCCGCTCAGCGTCAGCCCGGCGGCCGACGGCAACGCGCTCCTGCGCGGTGAGGAATTTCCCGCCAAGAATTCCCGGTCCGGTGCCTGGCAGCCGTCCGGCGGACCGACCATGGCCCCGGCCCCCAGCGCCATGACCCTGTACGGCCCCACCGCGGCGCCCTCCTCCTCGCAGTCCTCGGCGGCATCGCCCGCCCCGGCCGGACGCTTCGGCCTGTCGCCGCTGATAGCCGCGACCGGTCCGGCATCGGCGTACCACCTCGCGCCGCTGGCCTCCGCTACCGGCAACACCCCCGTGCGGAAGAGCCCGCCCGCGCCCCCGCCCCTGGAGCCGATGCGCCCGCTGAGGGGTTCCCTGACGGCAGCAGCGGCCCCCTCCGCCCCTGGCTCAACCACCGCCCAGCGCTGACCGTCCCCTGCGCAGCCCCGCGCGGAACTGGTTGAATCGCTGTGGCGCGGCGCTCCCCTGACCGGGCGCGTACCGCGAGGTGGTGGTGGCCCGCGCACGGCCGCGGGCGAATTCTGGGGAGAGCATGGACGACGGTAAGGCCGCCGGGCCGAAGCTGAAGTGGTGGAGCCGCCCGGGAGGCACCCCGCGCACGGAACCGTCCGCCGAGGCCGGTCCGCAGGTGATACCGCCCGCCGGAGGCACGGCGGACGAGGCGCGGGCCGGCGCGTCCGGCACGTCCGACGTGCAGGAGGCGGAGGACTGGATCGTGCGTCCGCCGGAGCCGCGCAAGGGCTCGGGGACAGGCGTGCCGCCGGAGTCGTCCGGGAACGCCGGGGCGGCCGAAGCGGACGCCACGGCCGAGGAGTTGGCGTCGGCGCAGGGTGCGACTGCCGCGGACGCGCCGCCCCAGGAGGATGCCGGGGCCATGGGCGCCGGGACGAGCGGTGCGCGCCCGGCCCCCTCGACCGTGACGCTCGGCCGGGTGCCCGGCGGCGCGTGGGACGAGGCGCAGCCGGGTGCACGGGGCGAGGCGTCGGATGAAGCGGCCACGACCACGGTGGCAGCCTCCGCGCCGGCCTCCGCATCCGCCTCGGTACCTCTCCCGGCAGCGGCCGAGGCTCTGGGCGAAGCGCCGCAGCGGCAGCAGCCCTTGCACGCCGAGGACCCGTACGGCACCCCTCCGTACGGCGGTCCCGGGCCGTGGGCGCCCGCGCCGCCCGTACAGCGACCGGTGGCGACCCCCGCGCACGGCACCGTCCTCCCGCCGGCCGCCGGGCCGCAGCCCCCGTACGCGGCCCCGGCCGCCCCGCAGGCCGCGATGCCGGGCGCGGGCCACCCGGGCCACCCGCAGTCACCGCCGTCCGCTCCGCCGACCGTTGCGCCGGGGGCGACCGGCGAGGACCGCTCGGCGCTCGCGCACGCCGGCGAGCAGCCGCATCCGGCCGGGACGGCCGAGGCCGCGCACCCCCGGCCGGCTGTCGAGCCCCGCGCCTCCCAGCAACCGGGACTCCAGAAGTCCGGCCCCCCGCAGCCGCCTTCCGCCCCGAGCGCCGCCTCCCGGGCCGACGCACAGCCGTCCCACGGTTCGCCGTCTCACGGTCCGCAGACCAACGGTCCGCAGCCCCATGGCCCACAGCCCCATGGCCCACAGACCCACGGCCCGCAGTCCCACGGTCCGCAGACCACTGCCCCGCACACCGCCGGCCCGCAGACCACCCCCCTGGACACCGTGGCCGGACCGGCCGCCGGATCCGACGGGGCGGCGCAGGACGGCGCCTTCGTCCCCCACCCCGGCGATGGTGGCCCCCGCCCGGCAGCCGCAGCCGCGCCCTACACCGCCCAGCCGCAGCCGCGGCCTTTCTCCGGCCTGCCCGGCGACCACGGGCCGGCCTCCGCCCAAGGACAGCCCCCCGGCGCGCACGGCGCCTGGCAGCAGTACGACCCCTGGAGCGCGCCGCTGCAGGGCGGGCCCGTCGCTCCGTCGCCGCAGGACCGGCGCCGTCGCCGGGGGCCGCTGGTCGCCGGCGCGGTGGCGCTGGCGCTGCTCGCGGGAGGCATCGGCGGCGGCATCGGCGCGTATGTCGAGCGCTACGGCGGGATCAACGACATCAAGCTTCCGCAGTCCGCCGGTGACGAGGGGGGCCGCCGGCCCGACAGCGTCGCCGGGATCGCGCAGACCGCACTGCCCGGCGTGGTCACGATTCACGTACGGGGCAGCGCCGAACAGGGGACCGGCACCGGCTTCGTCCTCGACCGCCAGGGGCACATCCTCACCAACAACCATGTCGTCCAGCCGGCCGGCAGCGGTGGCGAGATCTCGGTGACCTTCAGCGGCGGCCAGACGGCCAAGGCCAAGGTCGTCGGCCAGGACGGCGGCTATGACCTCGCCGTCATCCAGGTGGAGGACGTCACGGGACTGCGGCCGCTCACGCTCGGCAACTCCGACGCCGTGCAGGTCGGCGACCCGGTGGTGGCGATCGGCGCCCCGTTCGACCTCGCCAACACCGTCACCTCCGGGATCATCAGCGCCAAGCAGCGCCCGATCACCGCGGGCGGCGAGAAGGGCGACGGCAGCGATGTCTCGTACGTGGACGCGCTGCAGACCGATGCGCCCATCAACCCCGGCAACTCCGGCGGCCCGCTGGTGGACGCCAAGGCTCGGGTGATCGGCATCAACAGCGCCATCCGCGCGGCCGACAGCGGCAGCGGCCTGAACGGCGGCGCCCAGGGCGGCAGCATAGGGCTGGGCTTCGCCATACCGATCAACCAGGCCAAGCGGGTGGCCGAGGAGCTGATCAACACCGGCCGGGCGACACATCCGGTGATCGGCGTGACCTTGGAGATGGAGTACGCCGGCGACGGGGCGCGGGTCAGCGAGCACAGCAAGAGCGGCAAACCGCCGGTCACCCCGGACGGCCCCGGTGCCAAGGCCGGGATCAAGGCCGGTGATGTGATCACCGAGGTGGACGGTGCGCCGGTGCACAGCGGCGAGGAGCTGATCGTCAAGATCCGCAGCCACCGGCCCGGCGACACGCTGATGCTCACCGTCCAAAGGGGCGGTAAGGATCGGTCCGTACGGCTCAGCCTGGGTTCCTCCAGCACGGGTTGATCGTTTGCATGGTGTTGGCACGGGTGACTCCCGCCCGACGTACGGGGCCAGGTACCGTGATAGGCGGCCTGGCCCATAGGCCGACGAAGGCCACGGATTACCCAAGGAGCTGCAAGGTGTTCTTCGACATAGGACCCCTCGAGCTGGTGGCGCTCGTGATCCTTGGCGTGCTCGTCTTCGGCCCGGACAAGCTTCCCAAGGTCATCCAGGACGTCATGGGCTTCATCCGCAAGGTGCGGGCGTTCTCCGACAGCGCCAAGGAAGACATCCGCAGCGAGCTGGGGCCGGACTTCAAGGACTTCGAGTTCGAGGACCTCAAGCCCAAGAACTTCGTGCGCAAGCATGTCCTGGAGAAGGACGAGTACGGCCTCAAGGACCTTCAGGACATCCGTAACGGCTTCGACCTCAAGAAGGAGATGGCCGAGGTCACCGACGCCGTCCACGGCGAAGACAGCGCCTCTTCCGCCACGCCCTCGAACGGCTCAGGTCCCAGCCTGTCCAAGGAGTCCCCGGCCTCCTCCGCCGGCCGCCCCGACATGGTGAAGAAGACCGGAAGCCCTCAGCCGGACGAGCGTCCGCCGTTCGACGCCGACGCCACCTGACACACACCGGTATGACCGGCTGTGTTGACGCCTATGGCTATGCTCCGGGTGTCCGGGGTTCGGTCGCCTGAGGGGGGCGGGCCGCCCACGACGCAGGGCAACAAGGAGGCTCCGCGCAGATGGAGACGACGAGTCGGACAGCGGCACAAGAAGTGTCCGCGGAGGCCGGCCGCAAGGTCGACGGCTATCTGCTGGCCGCGTTCCCGTGGTACGGCCTCGACGAGGCGTTCACCGGTCCGCGCTGGCTGATGCAGGTCGGCGCGGCCGCGGACGGCACCGTCGAGCACGGCGCCACCGGGCACGGCGAGGAGCCCACCATCAAGGTGGAACCGCCGCAGGACGAGCGGTTCGCGGTCGTGGTGACGGTCGCCAGCCGCCCCGTACGGCGCAGTGCCGACGGCACCGGCGTACTGGAGGCGACCTCGGTCTCGACGGCCGCCTGGCTCGCCGGGTCGGGGCTGCTCGCGCAGACCTGGCCCACCCAGATGGACCGGACGCTGCGCCAGGACTGGCTGGACCAGCAGACGATGATCGCCTGGGAGCTGGCCGACGACCTCGGCGGCGGGAGCTGGAGCGAGCTGATGCTGCCGGTGGACGGCGTGCCGACGTCGTTCGCCTACCGCGAGTCCGAGTACGGCTGGGTGCTGGCCGGCTCGGCGGGCGAGGACCCCGAGGGCGTGCACATCGGGGCCTACGGGCGCGGGATGAGCGCCTACGGACTGGGCTTCTCGGTGATCAAGGATCTCGCCGCGTACGAGAGCTGAACGGGCACACGGAAAGGGGCGGACCCGTGCGGGCCCGCCCCTTTCCGGCGTCATCCGGGAGCCGGCGTCCGCGTCGGGGGGCCGGCCGCGGTCTCAGAACTTGTTGCGCGGGGTGATACCGAGCGACATGCCCTGCAGACCCCGCTGCCGGCCGCCCAGCTTGCCCGCGATCGCGCGGATCGCCGCGCCGGCGGGGGAGTCGGGGTCGGTCAGCACGACCGGCTTGCCCTCGTCGCCGCCCTCGCGCAGCCGGACGTCGATCGGGATGGCACCGAGCACCGGCACCTGCGTACCGGTCGTCTTCGTCAGGCCCTCGGCGACCCGCTCGCCGCCGCCGGTGCCGAAGACATCGACCATCTCGTCGCAGTGCGGGCAGGGCAGCCCGGACATGTTCTCCACCACGCCGACGATCTTCTGGTGGGTCTGCACGGCGATCGAACCGGCCCGCTCGGCGACCTCGGCGGCGGCCTGCTGCGGGGTGGTGACCACCAGGATCTCGGCGTTCGGCACCAGCTGCGCCACCGAGATCGCGATATCGCCGGTGCCCGGGGGCAGGTCCAGCAGCAGCACGTCCAGGTCGCCCCAGTAGACGTCGGCGAGGAACTGCTGCAGCGCGCGGTGCAGCATCGGGCCGCGCCAGACGACGGGCGCGTTGCCCGGGGTGAACATGCCGATCGAGATGACCTTCACGCCGTTCGCCGACGGCGGCATGATCATGTTCTCGACCTGGGTGGGCCGGCCGTCGGCACCGAGCATGCGGGGTACGGAGTGGCCGTAGATGTCGGCGTCCACGACACCGACCTTCAGACCGTCGGCCGCCATCGCCGCGGCGACGTTGACCGTCACCGACGACTTGCCGACGCCGCCCTTGCCGGAGGCGACGGCATAGACCCGGGTCAGCGAACCGGGCTGGGCGAACGGCACCTCGCGCTCGGCGGTGCCGCCGCGCAGCGACGTGGTCAGCTCCTTGCGCTGCTCGTCGCTCATCACGTCCAGCTCGACGGCGACGCTGGTCACACCGGCGACGCGCGCGACGGCGTCCCGCACGTTGTTGGTGATCGTCTCGCGCATCGGACAGCCGGAGACGGTGAGGTAGACCGCGACCGCCACCGCGCCGTCCGCCGCGATGTCCACCGATTTGACCATTCCCAGGTCGGTGATGGGGCGGTGGATCTCGGGGTCGTTCACCGTGGCGAGGGCTTCGCGGATCGCGTCCTCGCTCGGCGCGCCTTGGGGCATGTCGGTAGCCATGTCCCGATGGTACGGCGCGTGAGGGTGCCTCCGGAAAGCCCGTCAGCGGTCGCGTTCATCACTCTCCGCGCCGACCGGCCGCGGCGGCCCCAGATCCCTCAGCAAATCCTGGAGCTCGGAGCGGATCCAGTCGCGGGTGGCGACCTCTCCCAGGCCGAGCCGCAGCGCCGCGATCTCCCGGGTCAGATACTCGGTATCGGCGATGGAGCGCTCGTTCTGCTTGCGGTCCTGCTCGTGGGTGACCCGGTCGCGGTCGTCCTGGCGGTTCTGCGCCAGCAGGATCAGCGGCGCGGCGTACGACGCCTGAAGCGACAGCGCCAGCGTCAGAAAGATGAACGGGTACTGATCGAACCTCAGTCCACTGGGGGCCGTGGTGTTCCAGATGACCCACAGGATGATGGTGACGGTCATCCAGACGATGAAGCGGCCGGTCCCCAGGAAGCGGGCGATCTTCTCCGAAAGCCGCCCGAACGCCTCCGGGTCGTACTCCGGCAGGAACGTACGGCGCGGTGCGCGCGGCTGGTCGAGGCGCACCCGCGGCCGGTCCGCGGGGCCCCGGCGCATCGCCGAGGCCCCGTTCGCCCGCGACCGCTCCCTGCCGCTCTCCCGCTCCTCAGCGCCCATCCGTACGCTCCCCGAGGCGTCTGTCGCCGTTCAGACCGGCCTCGGCCGAGCCGTGCAGCCCGTCCTCCCGCCAGTCGTCCGGCAGCAGATGGTCCAGCACGTCGTCGACGGTGACGGCGCCCAGCAGGGCCCCGCTCTCGTCCACGACCGGGGCGGCGACCATGTTGTACGCGGCCAGATAGCTGGTCACCTCCGGCAGCGGGGTATCCGGCGGCAGGGCCGGCAGATCGGTGTCGGCGATCGAGCTGACGAGGGTGAACGGCGGGTCGCGCAGCAGCCGTTGGAAGTGCACCAGGCCCAGATACTTGCCGGTGGGTGTCTCGTCCGGCGGCCGGCAGACATAGACCTGGGCGGCCAGTGCGGGGGACAGGTCCGGGTCGCGCACCCGCGCCAGCGCATCGGCGACGGTCGCGTCCGGGCGCAGCACGATCGGCTCGGTGGTCATCAGCCCGCCCGCGGTGCGCTCCTCGTACGACATCAGCCGCCGCACATCGGCGGCCTCCTCCGGCCGCATCAGCGCCAGCAGCCGTTCCTTCTCCTCCTCCGGCAGCTCGGAGAGCAGATCGGCGGCGTCGTCCGGGTCCATCGCCTCCAGGACGTCGGCGGCCCGCTCGTCCTTCAGCTTGCCGATGATCTCGACCTGGTCGTCCTCCGGCAGCTCCTCCAGGACATCGGCCAGCCGGTCGTCGTCGAGCGCCGCGGCGACCTCGGCGCGCCGCTTGGCGGAGAGATGGTGCAGTACGCCGGCGAGGTCGGCGGGCCGCAGCTGTTCGAAGGTGGCGAGCAGGCTCTCCGCGCCCTGCCCGTGCTCCTCCAGCGAGAATCCGGTCACCGCCGACCACTCCACGGTCAGCGTCTCGCCCGCCCGCCTCCCGACACCGCCCTTCGCAGGAGGCGCTTCGCGCCGCAGGATTCTCCGGCGCAGCGCCCCGCCCTTGCCCTTGCGTACGAAGACCTTGTCGATCTCCCAGTCGCGCCGGGCCGGCAGCTGGGTGATGCCGATGTCGAGGACGGTGACCTCCTCACCGGTCTCCACCAGCTGCACCCGCCGGTCGAGCAGCTCCCCGAGCACCAGCGTCTCGGACGTCCGCTGCTCGAAGCGCCGCATATTGACCACGCCGGTGATGATGATCTGGCCGGACTCCACCCCGGTCACCCGCGTCATGGGCACGAAGATCCGGCGCCTGCTGATCACCTCGACGACCACCCCGAGTATCCGCGGCGGGCGGTCGCCCACCCGCAGCAGCGCGACGAGATCCCGCAGCCGGCCGACCTGGTCGCCGTTGGGGTCGAAGACGGCGATGCCGGCGAGATGGGAGACAAAGACCCGGGGAGTCACCACTGCCATGCAGAGTGCCACCCTTTCTCCCGTTCAGCCCCGAAATATGGCATCAATTCGGGTTCAGGCTAACGTGCCCCGGCCTGCGCCGCCCCGGTGGAGGAGGCCGTAGGGTGACCGCCACACACCCCGCCGAAGACCGTGCGCGGTCCAGGTACGCTGCCGTACTGCTGTCGAGGTCACCCGCATCAGGAGGCAGAGCCGACGTGAGCGCCATCGCCCCGGGGGCCGGCCCCCTCCCCCTGGCCGGAACCCGCCGTACGGGACGGGCCGCGCTCGTGGGGGCGGCCTGTGCGGCACTGGCCGTGGCGCTGACCGGCTGCGGGGGCAGTGGGGACCCGGACGCCGGCACCAACGGCGTGGGGAAGCTGCCCGCCGCGAAGATCGAGTCCAAGGCGCGGGCCGCGGCCGAGCACGCCGACACGGTGCACCTCTCCGGCAATGTCGTCAGCCAGGGCCGCACCTACAAGCTCGACATGCGTCTGGCGAAGGACGGCGCGAAGGGGGAGCTGACCACGAAGGCGGCCGCCTTCCAGCTGCTGCGGGTCGGCGATGCGCTCTATCTGAAGGCGAACGCGGCCTTCTGGGCCGGTGAGAAGAGCGGTGCCTCGGGCCGGCCCAACCAGGCGGCGGACAAGCTCGGCGGCAAATACGTCAAGGTGCCCGCCGGCGACCCGGTCTACAAGCGCTTCAGCGGCTTCACCGACAAGGACACGCTGCTCGCCGGCCTGCTCGGGCTGCACGGCAAGCTGACGACCGGTGACCGCAGCGACATCGACGGGGCCCGCACCATCCGGGTGGCCGCCGGCGCGGGCTCCGGCGGCACCCTGGACGTCTCGCTGGAGGGCACGCCCTACCCGCTGCGGCTGCATCGCGCCGGTGGCGCGGGGGTCGTCCGGCTGGCCGACTGGGGCCGGAGTGTGGACCTCAAGGCCCCGGCCAAGGGCCAGGTCGTGGACTACGGAGCCAAGATCTCCGGCAAGGGCTGAGAACCGGCAACGGACCGCGGCCCGGCCGCTCGCCGGGCCCGCCTCACCGGGCAGCCCTCAGGGCCCGGCCCCTCACACGACGGGCCCGGCCCGTACGTCCCGGGCCTCAGCTCTTACGCCCCCGCCGCCGCAGCAGCAGCTTCGGCAGCGCGGCCGGGGCGGGACGCCGGGTGATCGCGGAGGTCTCCAGCGGCGGTGCGGCGTGCGAGTCCTCCGGCATCCGGCCGGGGCGCTGCTCCGCCTCCCCGGTCGGCTCCAGCCGCAGCACCCGGCACTCGCGCGCCCAGCGCTCCGTGAGGGTGTCGGCGTCCGGTGCGTTGAGGCGCTTGCCCTTCAGCTCGTCGACGGCGGCCCGCCAGGCCTCGCTCTCCGGCGCCGGCTCGACGACCCTGGCCTGCCAGCTGATCAGCCGGCCGCCCTTGTCCTTGCTGCGTACGGTGACCGTCGCCGTACCGCCGTCGGTGAGCCCGAGGTCGGCCAGCGGCTGTTCGGCGGTTCCGTCCCCGACGAGGCAGGCGGCTCCGTCGTGCCACAGATGCCACAGCGCACGGGCCGGGCCGGCGTTCCCCCGCACCCAGATGAGGCCGGATTTCTTCGTGGCCTCTTCGATGAGCGCCCGATCCTGCAGGGCCTGCGACACGATCTCCGTCATACGGCCCAGCCTAATGGCCCCGGCCCGGTCGGTCCGGGGCCGCCCAGGCGCTGAGATACGGCGGAGCCGGAGGCGGCGGGGTCCCGGTCACAGCCATCCGTTGCGCTTGAATCCGCGGTGGATGCCGAAGCAGATGGCGACCGTCACCATCATCATCGCCGGATAGCCGAACTTCCAGTGCAGCTCGGGCATGTAGTCGAAGTTCATGCCGTAGATCCCGGCGATCATCGTGGGAACGGCGAAGATCGCCGCCCATGCCGTGATCTTGCGCATGTCCTCGTTCTGCGCGACGGCCGCCTGTGCGAGGTTGGCCTGCAGGATGGAGTTGAGCAGATCGTCGAAGGACAGCACCTGCTCGTTGACCCGTGCCAGGTGGTCGGCGACGTCCCGGAAGTACTTCTGGATGTCGGAGTCGACCAGCCGCATGGGGCGCTCGCTCAGCAGCTGCATCGGCCGCAGCAGCGGCGACACCGCGCGCTTGAACTCCAGTACCTCACGCTTGAGTTGGTAGATCCGCCCGGCGTCGCCGCCCTTGGGGGAGCCCTTGCCGCCGTTGCCCTTGCCGTTGGTGCCCGAGCTGAAGACGTCGATCTCCACCTCGTCGATGTCGTCCTGGACCGCGCCGGCCACCGCCATATAGCCGTCGACGACCTGGTCGGCGATGGCGTGCAGCACCGCGGACGGCCCCTTGGCCAGCAGCTCCGGGTCGTCCTGCAGCCGGTGCCGCAGCGCGCGCAGCGAGCCCTGGCCGCCGTGCCGCACGGTCACGATGAAGTCCCGGCCGGTGAAGCACATCACCTCGCCGGTCTCCACCACCTCACTGGTGGCGGTCAGCTCGGTGTGCTCCACGTAGTGCACCGTCTTGAAGACGGTGAACAGGGTCTCGTCGTAGCGCTCCAGCTTGGGCCGCTGGTGCGCGTGCACGGCGTCCTCGACGGCGAGCGGGTGCAGCCCGAACTCCTGGGCGATACCGGCGAATTCGGCCTCGGTGGGCTCGTGCAGCCCGATCCAGGCGAAGCCGCCCTCGGCCCGCGCCCCGGCCATCGCCTCGGCCGGGGTGACGTGCTCGCTCACCCGGCGGCCCTCGCGGTACACACCGCAGTCGACGATGGCGCTGTTCGTGCAGACCGGGGCGGACTTCTCGTAGTGGTACGGGGTGCCGTCGCGGCGCCGGGACGGACGGACGGCGGCACGCAGGTCACGGATCATCGACATGGCAGGCTCCTTCACGGGCCGGCCGTCAGCTGCGAGCGCGGGGCGCAACGCTGCCCGGAACGTGGACGTACAAGGCGTCATCGGCTGTACGTCCGCAAAGCGGGCGGCGCTCCGTGCGGGGACACTGACGGCAGTTCGCAGAAAACACGGAACAAAGAGTCGAAGGCGCTCTTCCGTCATCTACATCCGGCGCAAAGGTGCTTCCCTGGTTTCGCCGCTGGGCGGCGGGGTACGGAAGCTCTCGGATCAGGAGATTCGCTGCGCGAAGGGGATGACAGGAGAACTATCGGTACTGCACGGTCGACTCGGATCCACCGCAGCCCCACCTCCTCCGGCCGGTCCCCGTTGGGGGACGACGTCATTCCCTGACCAGACGGCAAGGCTATCAGCCGCCTGAAGCGTTACGGCGCCGCTTTGCCCGTTCGATACGAATAACGGGGGCGCTGCGGAGCAGCTCGTGGAGCGGTGACGGCCGGGCGAAGGGCCCGGCCTATGCTCACGGCATGTCTGACGTTCTTGAGCTGGTCGAGGCCCGGTTGCGGACGACCCTGGGCGAGCCGGACGCGCGCGCCGCCGTCACGTTCCTCGGCACCGACCGTATCGAGGTCCTCCGCTTCGTGGACAACGGGGTGGTGCGTTACGCCACGCTCGGGATGTCCGCGCAGCCCATGGCCGATCCCACCGCGGTGCTGGCCGACCCCCTGCGCGGCCCGCGTGCCGAACTCCTGCTGTCCGTACGGGCCGGTCGCGTGGAGAGCGACAAGGTGCTCAGGCCGCTGGCCGTGCTCGCCGCGTCGCCGCAGGTCGAGGGGGTGGTCGTGGCTCCCGGAGCCTCGCTGGACGTGGGGGAGCCGCTGTGGCCCGAGGCGGCTTTCACCTCGGTTCTGGTCGCGTCGCCCGGGGGGCTCGTCGAGGACCTCGAACTCGACGAGCCGAGGGAGCCGGTCCGCTTTCTGCCGCTGCTGCCGATGACGCCCAACGAGGCCGCCTGGAAGCGGGTGCACGGTGCCGAGGCCCTGGAGAAGCGGTGGCTGGAGCACGGCACGGACCTGCGCGACCCGCTGCGTACGGGCGTCCCGCTCGACTGAGCCGCGCGCCGCGTCCCCCTCCGGACGGGAGGGCGGACGCGGCGTCAGTTTCCCTGCTCCGGCAGGCAGTCGGACGGGGGTGAGGTGCCCGGCCCCCGTCAGTTGGCGAAGACCGTGACCCCGTCCTCCGTGGCGTGCTGCGGCTCCAGCGCCTCGGCCTCGGTGGTCAGTACCCGGCGCCGGACGGCGACGATGCCCGCGCCGATCGCCGCCGCGACCGCCGCGACCACGAACGGGACATGGATGTCGGTCCACTCCTCGATCTTCGGCGCGAGGAACGGTGCGGCCGCAGCGGCGAACCACCGCACGAAGTTGTAACCGGCGCTCGCCACCGGGCGCGGTGCGTCCGAGACGCCCAGCGCCAGCTCGGTGAAGACGGTGTTGTTCAGGCCGATGAAGGCGCCGGAGAGGACCGTGCAGACGATGGCGGTGGTGTGGTCGCCGTAGCCCAGCACGAGCAGGTCGGCGGCGAGCAGCAGCAACGAGCCGCCCAGCACCTTCAGCGAGCCGAAGCGGTGCTGCAGCCGGGGCGCCACGAGCACCGAGAACACCGCGAGCAGCACACCCCAGGCGAAGAACACGCCACCGGACTTGTACGGCGACATGTTCAGCACGAACGGGGTGAAGGCCAGCACCGTGAAGAACGCGTAGTTGTAGAAGAACGCGGAGACGGCGGCGGAGGCCAGCCCGCCGTGGCCGAGTGCCTTGACCGGGTCGAGGAGCGAGGTCTTCCGGGCGGGCCCGGGCTGCTCCTTGAGGAAGGCCGTGATGGCGAGGAACCCGATGGCCATCAGGGCGGCGGTGCCGAAGAACGGATAGCGCCACTTCATGTCGCCGAGGACCGCGCCGAGCAGCGGACCGCAGGCCATGCCGAGCCCCAGCGCGGACTCGTAGAGCAGGATCGCCGCCGCGCTGCCGCCGGCCGCGGCGCCCACGATGACCGCCAGCGACGTGGACACGAACAGGGCGTTGCCCAGTCCCCACCCGGCACGGAAGCCGACGAGTTCGCCGACCGACCCCGACATGCCGGAGAGCGCGGCGAAGACCACCACCAGTGCCAGACCGGCCAGCAGCGTCTTACGGCCGCCGATGCGGCTGGAGACGAAGCCGGTGACGAGCATCGCGACGGCGGTGATCAGGAAGTAGGAGGTGAAGAGGAGGGAGACCTGACTGTTGGTGGCGTGCAGGCCCCGGGCGATCGAGGGGAGGATCGGGTCGACGAGGCCGATGCCCATGAAGGCCACGACCGAGGCGCCCGCCGTGGCCCATACGGCCTTCGGCTGGCGGAGGATGGACGTACCGCCCTCCTCGAACGGATCGTCCGCGCCGCTGCCGTGGCCGCTGCTCTTCGTGCCGCTCATGCCGCGGTTCCCCTTCCGTTGCCGGGTTGCGTATCCCTGTTCCGCGGTCCCGCTGGACCACCGAGATCGTTGACGTTTACACACAATAAGTTAGGTACGCTAAAGAGTGCAAGTGGCAACTACTTTTCCGGTGGGACACGGCGGACCGGGGAAGCGGTCAAATACGCGGCGGCGTACGTGATTCGGGGCACACCGGTCGGGTGATCGTCCTTGACGCGGCGGCGGGGCTGGAGGACCGTGGATGCCTATGAGGGGCGAACCCAGTTGCCCGAAGTGCGGAGGCCGGGTAAGGGCGCCCGGTCTCTTCTCCGACACCTGGCAGTGCGCGCTGCACGGCACCGTGCATCCACTCCAGCCCGTCGTCCCGCCGAGCGTCGAGGCGCTCGGCGTTGTCGTGCACCGCGCACAGGTCCCCGTATGGATGCCCTGGCCGCTGCCGGTCGGCTGGCTGTTCACGGGCGTGGCCTGTGCCGGCGACGACCGCAGCGGCGGCCGCGCGACCGCCGTGGCCTGCACCGGCCCCGGGCCGCTCGGCGGCCCTGGTGAACTGCTGCTGATCGCCGAGGAACTGGGCGTCGGACTCGGCGCGCGCTATGCCGGAATCGACGGCCCCGACCCCGGCCCCCATATGTGCGTGGACAAACCGCCGCACGCCAAGGTGCTCGCCGCCGGCCGCCCGACCGCGTTGTGGCATGTCGACGATGCGCCCGCGGACCGCGCGGTCTTCGCGGGCGAGGCGCGCGGGCTGTGGCTCTGGGCGATCGCCTGGCCCGAGCAGTCGGGGCTGCTGCTCTACGACGAGCTGGTGCTGACGGATCTGCGCGAGGCCGGCGCCGAGGTGGATCTGCTGCCGTGCGGGGCCATCTCGCCGCGCATTCTGGGCTGAGGGCCGGCCGCGGCGCCGGCGGGGTGGCGTCACTCACGGTCCGACGGGCGCCGGGCGCTACCGGCCGCCCGGTATCCTGCTGAGGTCCCCCTACGGTGTGCCTCCACCCGGCGTTCCTGCCGGGCCCCGTCCCGTATCCGTCCCGCAGCAGTCTGGAGTCCGCGTCGTGCGCATCGATCTGCACACCCACTCCACGGCGTCCGACGGTACGGACACCCCCGCCGAGCTGGTGCGAGGCGCCGCGTCCGCGGGTCTGGACGTCGTCGCGCTGACCGACCACGACACCGTCGGCGGCCATGCCGAGGCGCGCGCCGCGCTGCCCGCGGGGCTGACGCTGGTCACCGGCGCCGAACTCTCCTGCCGGCTCGACGGGGTGAGCCTCCATATGCTCGCCTACCTCTTCGACCCCGAGGAGCCGGAACTCGCCCGTGAGCGGGAGCTGGTGCGGGACGACCGGGTGCCGCGGGCCCAGGGCATGGTCGCCAAGCTGCGCGAGCTCGGTGTGCCGGTCACCTGGGAACAGGTCGCCCGGATCGCCGGCGACGGCGCCGTGGGGCGGCCGCATATCGCCACCGCCCTCGTCGACCTGGGCGTGGTCGGCTCCGTCTCGGATGCCTTCACCTCCGAGTGGCTCGCCAACGACGGCAGGGCGTACGTGCAGAAGCACGAGCTCGACCCGTTCGACGCGATCCGGCTGGTCAAGGGCGCCGGCGGGGTCACCGTCTTCGCGCATCCGCTGGCCGTCAAGCGCGGCTCCTGCGTACCGGAGAGCGCGGTCGCCGAACTCGCCGCGGCCGGTCTCGACGGCATCGAGGTCGACCACATGGACCACGACGACCCGACCCGCGCGCGGCTGCGCGGCCTGGCCGCCGACCTCGGCCTGCTGGCCACCGGATCGAGCGACTACCACGGCAGCCGCAAGACCTGCCGCCTCGGCGAATACACCACCGATCCCGAGATCTACGGCGAGATCGTGCGCCGCGCGACCGGCGCCTTCCCCGTTCCCGGCACGGGCGGCTGAGCCCCCGCGCGGCCGGTGGCCGCGGCGCGCGCCCCGTTCCCCGGGATCTTCAGCGACATCTGTCCGGTGCCGTCCGGGCCGGTGCGGATACCGCCCCGCGTCCGCCGTCGCCCGCCGACCACCCACTCCCCGTCCTTCCTTACGGGGCCGCTCCCGCGCGCCGCCCGTGAGCGTTCATCCCGTACCACCTCTCACAAGGCCTTCACCGTGTTCGACATCGCTGTCTTCAGTACGCTCTTCGTCACCCTCTTCGTGATCATGGATCCGCCGGGTATCACTCCGATCTTCCTGGGCCTGACCTCCGGCCGGCCGGCCAAGGTGCAGCGCCGGATGGCCTGGCAGGCGGCCACCGTCGCCTTCTGCGTCATCGCCGTCTTCGGCCTCTTCGGCCGGCAGATCCTGGGGCGGCTGCACATCTCGACGCCCGCGCTGATGATCGCGGGCGGGCTGCTGCTTCTGCTGGTCGCGCTGGACCTGCTGACCGGGAAGTCGGAGGAGCCGACCCAGACCAAGGACGTCAATGTGGCGCTGGTGCCGCTGGGCATGCCGCTGCTGGCCGGGCCCGGCGCGATCGTGTCGGTGATCCTCGCGGTGCAGCATGCGCACGGCTTCGCCGCTCAGCTCTCCGTCTGGACGGCGATCGCGGCGATCCATGTGGTGCTGTATCTGGTGATGCGGTTCTCGCTGGTGATCATCCGTCTGATCAAGGACGGCGGAGTGGTCCTGGTGACGCGGCTGGCGGGCATGATGCTCTCCGCGCTCGCGGTGCAGCAGATCATCAACGGTGTGCTGCAGGTGATCCAGGGGGCCTGACGCCGGCCCGGGTTCCGAGAGGCGGCCGCGGACACCACAGCGCCCCCGTACGACGTGTTCGTACGGGGGCGCTCGTGCGGTGCGGCCGTGCGCGTGCTCGGCCGGCGGCGCTGTCGCTTCGTCGGGCGGCGGGGTGGGTGCTAGCGGGCGGCGGTGTCGGCCGGGCGGATGTAGATGCGCTGGCCCGTTGCGGCGGCCTGCTGCACGATCCGGTTGACGGAGGCGGCGTCCACGACGGTGCTGTCCACGGCGCTGCCGTCGACATCGTCCAGGCGCATGATCTCGAAGCGCATACGGCTTCTCCCTTCGTCTGATCCTCCTGCGGAGAACTCTTGGGTGCACGAGCTGCGCGGCGTCGCTGCCGAGCGCTCTGTAGAGGTATAACGACCTGCCCAGTGCAATCATTCCCTACGCTAAAGAAAAATTTCGACGGCCTAAATACGACGGGTGAGCGCGGTTGTGCCCGCGCACTGACCGCCCGGACAATGGATTCCGTATGAACGACGTCCGGCCCACGGGCCCCACCGACCTCACCGCGCTCACCGCCGGGATCGAGCGCACCAACGAGCTGCTCACCCGGGTGCTCGCCGAGGTCGCCACCACCCCGTCCACCCACGCGGCCTTCGTGGACGCGGGCTATGTCTACGCCGCGGCGGGGCGGCTGGTCGCCGGTACGGAGGACCGCAAGGCCTTCGACCTCGATGCCGAAGGGATCATCGAGGCCTTCATCGACAAGGCCCGGATGATCTTCCCGGACAGCCGGCTGCTGCGCGTCTACTGGTACGACGGCGCCCGCCGCCGGATCCACACCCAGGAGCAGCAGCGGATCGCGGAGCTGCCCGATGTGAAGGTCAGGCTCGGCAACCTCAACGCCAACAACCAGCAGAAGGGCGTCGACTCCCTGATCCGTTCGGACCTGGAGTCGCTGGCCCGGCACCGCGCGATCACCGATGCCGTCCTCATCGGCGGCGACGAGGACCTGGTCTCCGCGGTGGAGGCGGCGCAGGGCTATGGCGCACGGGTGCATCTGTGGGGCATCGAAGCTTCCGGCGGCCGCAATCAGGCCGAGCCGCTGCTGTGGGAGGTCGACAGCGCGCGCACCTTCGACCTGGAGTTCTGCAAGCCGTACGTCACCCGGCGGGTCGGCGTCGAATACAGCGACCAGACGGCGGGCGAGGGCCCGGCACCCAGCCGTGAGGAGGTCCGCTTCGTCGGCGCACAGATCGCCGCGCAGTGGCTGTCGGAACGCGGCCGTGAGTGGGTGTCCGGGCTGCTGCCGGGCCATCCGTATTTGCCCGGCGCCGTCGACCAGGAACTCCTGACCGCCGCGGAGGCGCTGCTGCGGCACTCCCTGCGCAGCCATGCCGATCTGCGGCGGGTCCTGCGCGACGGCTTCTGGGACCACGTCCAGGCGCAGTACTAGAGGCGGTCCGATGGATCATGGCCGGGCCGGGTCGGGTCGGGCCGGGTCGGGTCGGGCCGGTCGGGTCCGCAGGGTCCCAAGAGTCCTACGGAGCGCGACTGTGCACGGCGCGCCCGCGGCGCCGGAGCGCGCAGGCCGCTCAGGCCCTCGCCAGCAGCTCCGTGAGGCGGTCGAAGAAGCTCGCCCAGCCCGCCTCCGCCTGGCGGTACTGCTCAGAGGTGAGGTTGCCGCCGAGCTGGCGGAAGGCCATCTGCGTACCCTCGTCGAGAGCGGTCAGGGTGACCCGGACGATCTCGCCCTCGGCGCCGCTCGGCGCGGAGGCGTCCTCGAGCGTGAACTCCAGCCGCTCCGGGGCGGCCACCTCGCGGTAGACACCGGAGAACGGCAGCTCGCTGCCGTCCGGGGTGCGCATGATCAGACTCCAGACCCCGCCGGGCCGCACGTCCATCGTCATCCGGTCGGCCGGTACCGCCAGCTCCCCGCCGAACCAGTACGCGAAGTGCTCGGGCGTCGTCCACGCCTCGAAGACCAGCTCACGGCGGGCGCCGAAGGTCCGGGTGAGCGCGATGCCGTGGGGGTCGTCCTCGGCGCCGGCCGGGTGAGTCGCCGGATTCTCGGTCATGGTCGAGCCCTTCGTACGAAGTGGTGCCGGCCGGGCGCCGGTGAGGGCCCGCCTTCCTCGATGCTCGCCGAACCGCCCGGCGCTGTCCTGGCGACACCGTCCGCTCGGCCCACACCGCCCGGCGCCGCAGCGTCCCGACGGCCGGACGCGCTCAGCCCACGCCGCTCCAGAAGCCGGCGAGCGCCTCGGCCGTCTTCTCCGGCCGTTCGGCGTTGGGGGAGTGCTCGGCGCCCTCGATGACGGTGCGCCGGGCGGCCAGCCGCTCGGCCATCGCATCCATCGACGGCACCGGCCAGGCGTAGTCGACGGCCCCGGACACGACATGGGTGGCAAGCCCCGTACGGGCCAGCTCCGCCACCCGGTCGGGCTCCGCCAGCATCTGACGGCCGGTCGCGATCAGCTGCTCGGGGACGGTGTTCAGCCAACGACGGTGCAGGAACGCGCCGATTTCCGGCGGCGTCGCCGCGTCCGCCGCCTCCGGAGGATCCAGTTCGCGCATCGCCCGCCAGACGCTCTCCATGTCGAGCGTGCCGAGCGCCTCGATCAGCATCCGCACCCGGGCCTGCTGGGACGCCTCGATGGCGGCGGGCCCGGAGCTGAGCACGGTGAGCGAGCGGAACGGGGCCGCGTCGAGCAGCACGGCGGCCCGGGTGACCAATCCGCCCAGCGAGTGCCCCAGCAGATGCACCGGCCCGCCGTCCGGCTCCCGCAGGGCCTGCGCCTGGGCCAGCACATCAAGGGCCAACTCCCTTTGCGCATAAGCCCGTTCATCGTGGGGCCCGGAAGATTCGTGCTGCCCGCGCCCGTCCACGGCGACCGCCCGGAAACCGGCCGCGGCGAGCGGTGCCAGCAGGGCGATGAAGTCCTCCTTGCTGCCGGTGAATCCGGGCACCAGCAGGGCGGTCCCGATCGGCGCGGCATCGGGCCGGGCGTCGTGCACGGCGAAGGTGCCGCGCGTGGTGTCGAGTCGGTATGCACGTGCGCACGGGGGCAGTGTGAGGGTGGGCGGCCTGCTCATGGGGTGAGGTTATCCGGGCCGGACGCGAAACCGGGCCGGGACGCCGACGACCCGGCACCCGCGGAGTGCGGGGCCGGGTCGTCGGGGCCGGAGGAGGTTCAGCTCTCGGGCGTCGCCTCCGCGGCGGGGGCCTTGGCGCGGGTGCGGCGGCGCACCGGCTTGGCCTCGGCGGTGTCCGTCGCCTCCGCGGCCGGCTTCGCCGTGGCGGCCTTGCGGGTCCGCTTCGGCTTGGCCGGGGCGTCCTCGGCGGCGGGTGCGTCCGCCGTGGACTTCGCGGTGGCCGCGGTCTTCCGTGTGCGCTTGGGCTTGGCCGGTGCGGCCTCGGTGCCCTCGGCGGTGTCGACGGCGCTCTCGGCGGCCGGCTTGGCGGCGGCGGCCTTGCGGGTCCGCTTGGGCTTGGCCGGCGCCTCCACGGCGGCCTCGGCCGCGTCCAGCACGACCTCGGTGGCCTTGGGGGCCGCCTTGCGGGTCCGCTTCGGCTTGGCGGGAGCCGCCACCGCGGCGTCCGCCACGGTTTCCGTCACCGCGGCCGGCGCCGTCGCCGCGGCGGCCTTGGCGGTGCTGCGGGTCCGGCGGCGCGGCGTGGCCGGCGCCTCGGCGGGCTCGGTCACGGTCGCGGCCTCGGCGGCGACCGCCGCGCCCTCCGCGGTGGCGACCACATCGGCGGCCTCGGTGACCGCCGGGCGGGCGGCACGGGTCCGGCGGCGCCGCGGCGCGGCGGCCGGAGCCTCCGCCACCTCGGCAGCCGGAGCGATCGTGGCGGCATCGGCCACCGCATCCGCGGGAGCGTCCTCGGCGGCCGTCACGGCGGCGGCAGTACCGGAGGACTGTCCGTTGCCGTTGCGGGTACGGCGACGCCGACGCGGCTGACGCGGTCCGGCGGCCTCCGCACCCTCGGTGTCCTCGGCGGCGGCAGGCGATCCGGTCGCCGGTGCTTCGGCGGCGGCCGGCCCGTCCAGCGGTGTGCCGTTACGGGTACGGCGGCGCTGCCGCGGCGTACGGGTGCGCTGGGGGCGCTCCTCCTCGACGACGGCGGCCTTACGGGGGCCACGGCCGCGGCCGCCGGTCTCGCCCAGGTCCTCGACCTCTTCGGCGGCCAGCCCGGCACGGGTGCGCTCGGTGCGCGGCAGCACGCCCTTGGTGCCCGCGGGGATCTTCAGCTGCTCGTACAGATGCGGCGAGGTGGAGTAGGTCTCCTCCGGCTCGTCGAACGCCAGGTCCAGCGCCTTGTTGATCAGCTTCCAGCGCGGGATGTCGTCCCAGTCGACGAGGGTGACCGCGGTGCCCTTGGCGCCCGCCCGGCCCGTACGGCCGATGCGGTGCAGGTAGGTCTTCTCGTCCTCGGGGGACTGATAATTGATGACGTGCGTCACGCCCTCGACGTCGATGCCGCGGGCGGCGACGTCGGTGCAGACCAGGACGTCGACCTTGCCGTTGCGGAAGGCGCGCAGCGCCTGCTCACGGGCGCCCTGGCCGAGGTCGCCGTGCACCGCGCCGGACGCGAAGCCGCGGCGCGCGAGCTGGTCGGCGATATCGGCGGCGGTCCGCTTCGTACGGCAGAACACCATCGCCAGACCCCGGCCCTCGGCCTGCAGGATCCGGGAGACCAGCTCCGGCTTGTCCATGGAGTGGGCACGGAAGACGTGCTGGGTGGTGTTGCGGACGGTCTGGCCCTCGTCGTCCGGCGCGGTGGCGCGGATGTGCGTGGGCTGCGACATGTAGCGGCGGGCCAGGGAGATGACCTGGCCGGGCATGGTCGCGGAGAACAGCATCGTCTGGCGCTTGGCCGGCAGCAGCTGGATGATCTTCTCGACGTCGGGCAGGAAGCCCAGGTCGAGCATCTCGTCGGCCTCGTCCAGGACCAGGCTCTTGACCTGGGAGAGGTTGAGCTTGCGCTGGCCGGCGAGGTCGAGCAGCCGGCCGGGCGTGCCGACGATGACGTCGACGCCCTTCTTCAGCGCCTCGACCTGCGGCTCGTAGGCACGGCCGCCGTAGATCGCCAGTACTCGGACATTGCGCACCTTGCCGGCGGTGAGCAGATCATTGGTGACCTGCTGGCACAGCTCGCGGGTGGGCACGACCACCAGGGCCTGCGGCGCCTCGGTCAGCTGCTCGGGCTTCGCGCGGCCCGCCTCGACATCGGCGGGGACCTTCACGCGCTCCAGGAGCGGCAGGCCGAAGCCCAGGGTCTTGCCCGTGCCGGTCTTGGCCTGGCCGATGACGTCGTTGCCGGAGAGGGCGACGGGGAGCGTCAGCTCCTGGATGGGAAAGGGGGAAATGATGCCGACGGCTTCCAGGGCCTCGGCCGTCTCGGGGAAAATCCCAAGGTCTCGAAATGTAGACAGAATCTTGCCTCTTCTGTGAGACGCGGCGTGAGGCGGCGAAGGGGGTCGTACCGCACCTTCGTACTGGTTCGTACGGGCCGGCCTGATGATGCGGCCGGTGGGGCGGGACCACTGCCAACGCTCAGGCACTCCTGCCGCGAGCGGTGTCCCTCTTGCCGTGCGTATACCTGCTACGCGCCGCAAAAGAGGGCGGTCGGTTTGGAGCCGATCGGGCCACCGACCGGGCATCCGCTTCGTGGAACGACCCACCGATACTCGGCAGGTCCAAATACCACTGTACCCCGGATACGGCGCGCTCATCCGAAGGCTTGTATGAGTGAGGAATACATCACGGCAGATGCGGCACCGGGACGCGGGGTCGGACCGCCGTTCGTACGGGTGAACGGGAGAGGCTGACCAGGGCCTTCCCCGAGCGGCCGAGCGGGCTATTGTGCCCGTCATGGGAACGCCTGACAACGCCGCGGCTGACGCGCAAAAACACACCGGGATCGCCGCCCAGAACTGGGCGCAGGCATCCGCCGACCCGCAGTACCGGGCCGCCGTCATCGATCTGCTCGGCGCGCTCGCCTACGGCGAGCTGTCCGCCTTCGAGCGCCTGGCGGAGGACGCCAAGCTCGCGCCGACGATGGACGACAAGGCCGAACTGGCCAAGATGGCCTCGGCCGAGTTCCACCACTTCGAGCGGCTGCGCGAGCGGCTCGCGCAGATCGAGGCGGAGCCGAACGAGGCGATGGAGCCGTTCGCCGCCGCCCTGGACGAGTTCCACCGCCAGACCGCGCCGTCGGACTGGCTGGAGGGCCTGGTCAAGGCCTATGTCGGCGACTCGATCGCCAGTGACTTCTACCGCGAGGTCGCGGCCCGGCTGGACTCCGACAGCCGTGGTCTGGTGCTGGCCGTGCTGGACGACACCGGGCATGCGACGTTCGCCGTGGAGAAGGTGCGCGCGGCCATCGAGGCCGAGCCGCGGGTCGGCGGGCGGCTGGCGCTGTGGGCGCGCCGTCTGATGGGCGAGGCGCTCTCGCAGGCGCAGCGGGTCGTCGCGGACCGCGATGCGCTCTCCACGATGCTGGTGGGTGGCGTGGCCGACGGCTTCGATCTGGCCGAGGTGGGCCGGATGTTCTCGCGGATCACCGAGGCGCACACCAAGCGGATGGCGGCGCTGGGGCTCGCGGCCTGACGTACGACGGGTGTACCGGGCGGCTCAGGCCGTCCGGTGCCCCTTCAGCGGCGTGGCCGGCCGCCGAAGACGCCGGCGCGGCGGGCGCGCGAGGACCGACAGCAGAGCCGCCCCTACGGCGATCGCGGCCACCATCACCTGGACGGGATGGCCGGCGCCGAGGATCGAGCGGGTCAGCAGCGCGCCGAGCAGCGCCGCGACCGGGCCGGTCGCCAGTGTGAGGGCGCGTGCGGGGAATCGGTCGGGCAGCCAGCGCATGGCGGACAGGGCGATGGCGCATCCGATGAGCACGGCGCCGAGCGCTTCCCAGATCATGCTGTTCCCTCCCGTGTGACGAGACCGGTCGGACGACCAAATCGGTCGTAGGCGGTCGTACCCATGGGGCACCGGCAGCAACCCTCCCGGCGCCGGTCCCCTGCCCGATCAGCCCAGCCGGACCGACTCGAACGGCCTGATCTGCGGAAAAGCGGCGGCCGGGGCCCGGAACGGACGGGAAAGCGGTGGCGGGCCGGCGCGTGAAAGCGGCAGGAAAAGGGCGGCGGCCCGGAGCGATACCTCCGGGCCGCCGCCCTTGTCACCTGAGTGCGGGCGCCGCATCCGGCGCCCCTGCTCAGAGCGCGCCGAACCCGACCTTGCGGGCGGTCGGCTCGCCGATCTCCACATAGGCCAGCCGGTCCGCCGGGACCAGGACCTTGCGACCGTGATCGTCCACCAGGCTCAGCAGCTGTGACTTGCCGCCCAGCGCGTCGGACACCGCGCTCTCGACCTCTTCGGCAGACTGCCCGCTCTCCAGAATGATCTCGCGGGGTGCGTGCTGCACGCCGATCTTGACCTCCACGGCTTATGTCCCTCCGACGGTCTGGGGGTCCCCCAGTGTCAGCTGGGGGAGGGTGCGCGGTCATCCGCGCCGTACGCAGCACACATTAGCCCGGTACGGGGACGGGCAGGACGCCATGGACCACGCCCGCAGCGAACACGGTCAGTGTGCGTCGCTGCCGTGCAGCGGGAAGCCGGCGATGCCCTTCCACGCGAGCGAGGTCAGCAGCTGCACCGCGGATTCCCGCGGCACCTTGCTCGCCGAGGACAGCCAGTACCGCGCCACCACCTGGGAGACACCGCCCAGGCCCACGGCGAGCAGCATCGACTCGTCCCGCGACAGACCGGTGTCCTCGGCGATCACCGCGCTTATGGCTTCGGCGCACTCCAGCGACACCTTGTCCACGCGCTCGCGGACCGCCGGCTCATTGGTGAGGTCCGACTCGAACACCAGTCGGAAGGCGCCGCCCGGGTCCTCCACGTACGCGAAGTAGGCGTCCATCGTCGCCGCGACCCGCTGCTTGTTGTCGGTCGTCGACGCCAGTGCCGAACGCACCGAGTGCAGCAGCGCCTCGCAGTGCTGGTCGAGCAGGGCGAGGTAGAGGTCCAGCTTGCCCGGGAAGTGCTGGTAGAGCACGGGCTTGCTGACGCCCGCCCGCTCGGCGATGTCGTCCATCGCGGCCGCGTGGTAGCCCTGTGCGACAAAGACCTCCTGGGCGGCGCCCAGAAGCTGATTGCGCCGGGCTCGGCGTGGCAGGCGTGTGCCCCGCGGGCGCGCCGCCTCGGTCTGCTCGATGGCGCTCACGCTGCCTCCCAGAAGTTGTTCCGTACGCGGCCCGTACAAGGTGGTGCACCGCGCCCGCCATCGTACTTTTGGGTAACCCGGCTGTGCGCGTTCGAGGCCGAGAATTTCTGGCCGGCGCCCCACCCGGAAGCCGACATAACGTCCCAGGTCATCGGTATTCGTCTTCGTTGAGCTCCACGACACGGGCCTGTTCGGCGAGATCTGCCTCGTTTGCCTCGTCCGGATCGAGAGTGCCCAGCTCCTCGTCACGCTGCGGTGCGAGATCGGCGTGCTGCTCGGCGGCGTCCGCTTCCGGTGCTTCGACGTCGATGTCGGTGGCGTCGCTCTCGTCCGCGAAGGTCTCCGGGTCTGTCGGGTCGACGCGCATGGTGGCTCCCTTTCCCGAGTGCTCGTTTCGTCGGCTGGTGCCTGGCATGAAAGCAGTGGCCGGGGGCGGCTGCCCTCGCCTACGAGCCTAGGAGAGTCGTCGTGGCAGCGCGATGTGGTGTGTGACCGCGGACACACGATCGGGGGTGTGATCGTCTCGTAACATCGTGCCCATGTCTTCGACCGAGTCGCCGGACACCGCGACCGCCGCCCTCCCGGTGCCACCGGCCGGCCCCGGCCGGCGCGGCGGGGCGGAGACGGTACGCACCGTGACCCTGCCGGGCCTGACGCTGACCGTACGGGCACCGGCCGGGCAGCCCGCGCGGCCGGACGACGGGCCGGAGGGGGCCGCACAGGACGGCGCCGGCCGGGACCGCGAGCCCGCGCTCTACGTCCACGGCCTCGGCGGCTCCTCGCAGAACTGGTCGGACCTGATGCCGCTGCTCGCCGACCGCGTGGACGGCGAGGCGATCGACCTGCCCGGCTTCGGGCAGTCACCGCCGCCCGAGGACGGCAATTACTCCGTCTCCGCGCAGGCCCGCGCGGTCATCCGCCACCTCGACGCGGCCGGGCGCGGCCCCGTCCACCTCATCGGCAACTCCATGGGCGGTGCCGCCTCGACCCGGGTGGCGGCGATGCGCCCCGATCTCGTCCGCACCCTGACGCTGATCTCCCCGGCGCTGCCCGAGCTGCGGCCGCAGCTGACGGCGGTGCCCACGGCGCTGCTCGCCGTCCCCGGAATCGCCGGACTCTTCGGCCGGCTCACCCATGACTGGACGCCCGAGCGCCGCACCCGCGAGGTGCTGGCGCTCTGTTACGGCGACCCCGGCCGGGTCAGCCCGGAAGGGTTCAACGCCGCGGCCGTGGAATATGCCCGACGGCTGGAACTCCCTTATTTCTGGGAGGTGATGGAGCGCTCGGCGCGCGGCCTCGTGAACGCCTACACGCTCGGCGGACAGCATAATTTGTGGCGTCAGGCAGAGAGAGTGCTCGCCCCCACCCTTCTCGTCTACGGTGGACGCGACCGCCTGGTCTCCTTCCGGATGGCGCGGCGGGCGGCCGCGGCGTTCCGCGGTTCGCGACTGCTGACGCTGCCGGAGGCGGGGCATGTGGCGATGATGGAGTACCCGGAGACAGTGGCGCGGGCCGTCCGCGAGCTGCTCGACAGTGAAGTGACCGATGTGACCGCTGATGCGGGCAGGAGCTGACACGCCCCGTGGGACGCCATAGCCGCCGAGGCCGGCCGGAGACCGCTGCGGAGACCCCTGAGACGGCAGGTCCGCCCGTCAACGGCCCCTCGGGGGGCGGTGACCCCGGCGCCGGGCCGGGCTCGGGACGCCGCAGACGCGAGCCGTTCGAAGGCGATGCGGTGCGCGGCGGACACCCCGAACAGCGCGAGCCGGGCGGTGGCTGGGGCACGTTCCCTGGGGCACCGGATTCCCCGGTGGCGTCCGGTCCGGGCACGCCGAGGATTCCCCGGCCGCGCGCGGAGATGTTCGGCGCGCCGCCGGTCGCCGCACCGGGCAGCGGGCCGGGACCGCGGCGCGACTATGTGGACGCCTTCGATGCCGGGCCGTTCCCGGGCGGTGCGCGGGGCGCGGACGACCCCGACGACGATGTGTTCCGGGCCGGTGCGCCCCGGACGGCGGGACCGGCGGCCGGTCGGTACGGGCCCGGCGCGGGCGGTGTGCCCCCCGGCGGCCGCTTCACCGGGCGGTCGGTGGTCTTCGAGCGCGAGGAGGACGACGGGCCGGACCGGCGGGCCGAATCCGGCGCGGACGGTGGCGAGCCGGGTGACCCGGCGGACCAGGATCCGGACGGCACAGGCGCGGCGGACGAGTCGCGGCACGGCAGCAAGAAGGGCGGCATGGGCCGGACGTTCACCGGCGCGGCGGCCGCGGCGGTGACCACCGTGCTCGCCGTGGTCATCGCGGGCCAGGTCGCCGAACATCACAAGGACGGCGGCGACCCGCAGACCCGCAGCGGCAACGACCGCACTGACGGGGACGGCGACGAGGCCTCCAGGTCGCATGCCAGGCCCACCCAGGATGCCAAGCCCGCCAGTTACGACGAGCGGATGACGCAGGTCTTCCCGCTGGATGCGCATCTGACGGCCGGCGGCCGGTTCAGGCCGACCGGCGGCGACGCCAAGGCGCCCGGACACGGCAAGGTGCTGCGCTACCGCGTCGACATCGAGGAGGGGCTGCCGCTGGACGGCAAGCTGTTCGCCGAGGCGGTGCACAAGACCCTCAACGATGAGCGCAGTTGGGCACACGGCGGACAGCGGACCTTCCAGCGGGTGGGGTCCGGCGACGCCGATTTCGTGATCACGCTGGCGAGCCCGGGGACCACGGCGACGTGGTGCGCCAAGTCCGGTCTCGACACCCGCGAGGACAATGTCTCCTGTGACTCGGCGGCGACCGATCGGGTCATGATCAACGCCTACCGCTGGGCGCAGGGCGCGCAGACCTACGGCCACGACAAGATGCTCGCCTACCGCCAGATGCTGATCAATCACGAGGTCGGCCACCGCCTCGGGCACAACCACGAGGTCTGCTCCCGGCAGGGCGCGCTGGCCCCGGTGATGATGCAGCAGACGAAGTTCCTGACGACGGACGGGGCGACCTGCCGGCCCAACTCCTGGCCGTTCCCCACCCAGCGGTGACCCGACCGGGCGCCCGGCAAGGCGGGCACCCGGTGTGAGACGGGCCGATGAGCCGGCCACCGCTGGACGTCACCACCCGGGCGCAGATCATCGGGCCGCTCGGCGAACTCCGCCGGGAGCCGGGCCGCTCGCTGGTTTTCCTCGCCCACGATCCGGCGGTCGTACGGGCGGTCGGCGACCGGGCCGCGGTGCTGCGCTCCGGCCGGAGCGTGGAGCGGGGACCGGTCGACTCCGTGTAAGACCAGCCGCAAGACCCCTACACCCAAGGGCTCCTGGCGGTGGTCCCGGTGCTCGATCCGCAGGTCGCGGCGCAGCGGCGGGCGCTACGGGCGGTGGCGTAGCGATCACATAGCGCGTCGAAACGCCCCTGGGGGCGGAAAGTTACGTGCGTTCACCCCTTCCGGTGGGGGGGGGGGGGGGCGGCGGTTCGGGCGCCCCCCCCCGCCTGCTGGATCTGGAAAGCGGGTTTGCGGTGCGCCGCCCCCCCCACCACGCCGCCGCGCGGCG